>JAYUZL010000117.1:0-3504 GCA_043751875.1 Ferruginibacter sp. | reverse complement strand
TTTCTTTTAGGGAGGATTCAATAAAAGTGAGGGTGTTGCTAAGAAAAGGCAATGATGTTTATTCCCACCGGGGCAGCATGAGTCAAATCGGCGAGAGCCTGCTTTATTTTGATTCTGCCCACAATATGGCGCAACGTCTTGGTGATACTGTTTTATTGGCAAATACTCTTTTTTTTATCGGCAATGTTTATAATGCATGGAACGGTGAGCCGCAAAAGACTGTGGATTATTACAGCCGGTCGGCTGCTCTTTTTTCTAGTCAATCCGATGCGGCGAGCCGTGTGCGGGAATTTTATCTGCGTTATCTTATAGCACATAGCTTCGACAGTGAAAAAGCAAATGACAGTATCCGTTGCGTACAAACCATTGTCAGTGCTATAAAAGATATTGAGGCGGTTCCGGAATACATAAAAGATTCTATGAATTACCTGTCTGATTTTGCCTGGGTGGCTACCAACATAAAGAATTACGGATTGGCAGAACGTATCCTTAATAATTTATCTGTGCGGCCCAAAAATGATCCGGAATCTAACAACTATCTGGATCATTATTATCTGGCCAAAGCACGTATTGATATTTATCAGTACAGGCATTCATCAGTGTATCTGGATTCAATTGTAGAATCACTAAAATTTTGCAATAATAAATTTGACAGCGGTTATTATTCATTAAATCTGGCACAGCTTTATGAACAGACAGGAGACTACAAAAGCGCATTTTATTATAGCCGGTTAAGCAATACTGTTGAACATACAATTGAAAAAAGCGATGTACTTACTGCTCTTCGCACACAGATAATGAATAGTGAGCTTGAGGTGGGAAAGGAAAAGGAAAGGCGAAGCAGGGAAGAGATAAAGATTAAAAATCTTTACCTGTATGGTGCTGCTCTTGGTGTGATCATTGCATTTTTATCATGGATCTTATACAGCATTTATCAAAAAAGAAAGACTGTGCAATTGCAGATAAAGCAACAGGAATCATTTACACAACAACTTTTGCACAAAGAAGAAGATGAGCGAAAACGCATAGCGATGGAGCTTCACGACGGGGTTAATCATGAGCTGCTGACAATGAAGAATAACATTATACTTAATAAGCCGCTGAGAATAGAAGATGTAGAAAATATAATAAATTCTGTGCGGGATATGAGCCGTAACCTTTATCCTGTTTTGTTTGAAAGTGTAGGCCTGCAAGCCAGCGTAGAGGCCCTTTGCAAAAACTTGACGGATGCCGGCTTTTTCACTACATGTGAAATTAATTACAACAAATTATTGAATAAAAATGAAGAATTACAGCTTTACCGTATAATTCAGGAAGCGCTCCAAAATACCGCTAAGCATTCGCATGGAGAAGCATGTAAAATAACAATAAAGTGTGATGACCATAATTTGTTAGTAGAAATAAAAGACAATGGCCTTGGCTTTGATTCAAAATCAGTTCAGGTGAATTCATTTGGCTTGCAAAGTATGAGGCAAAGAGCCAAAGCCTTTAGCGCCGGGATGTTCATTGAAAGTTCAAAAACAGGCACCATTGTAAAAATCATAAAAAATTTAGCATGATATGGAATCTATTATAATAGCAGATGATCACCCGGTAACACTTAACGGCATCAGTCAGTTTGTAACTTCTATTGGCTATAAGGTAATAGGTGAGTATACCAATGGAATTACTGCATATAATAATATACTCAACTTAAAACCGGATTATAGCATTTTGGATGTTTCCATGCCAGGCATGTCGGGGTTGGAAGTGCTTGAAAAAGTGAGGAGCAGAAATAAAACGCTGAAAATTATTCTTTATACCATGTATGACGACACTGCATTATTTGAAAAAGCTAAAAGCCTTGACATTAACGGATATGTACTTAAGGATTTTGCATTGGAAGAGCTAAAAGATTGCCTTACCTATCTGCGTTATAAAAAGCAATGGTTTACCTCCCGGTTAAGCGAGGCCCTCATACAAACAGGAAATGAAACAGATGACGAAAAATTTAAAAGCCTTTCTGTTGCAGAAAAGAAAATTGTTTCTCTTATTGCAAAGCGAAAATCAAGCAAAGAGATAGCCGAACAACTTTTTATAACAGAAAAAACAATAGAGAATCATCGAAGCAACGTGATAAAAAAATTAGGGATTTCAGGAAGTAAGAACGGCCTGCTTTTGTGGGCAATTAATAATGAGCGTTTGATAAGTTAACAGCCCGTGTAATTCTCCGATGCCTGCGACAGCACAAAAAAAAGAAAGAGTAAAAAAGACCTGAAGTTTAGGCTGCGATGAGACAAAATTTTGTAAAATGAATGGAAGTTATGTCAAGTTAAAAGTGTCCTCGTCAATGTGAAAAATGCAAAAATAGACAGACCAGAACCCAAGCCCATACATTATATTACAAATTGATTTTTGTAAACTACGTGTGCGCTGTAACCTATAGCAAGGAAATTTAGCTGTTATAAAAATACCTTCTCCTTTTCCCATTGCTCCTGCGGTTTCATATTGTGTGCTTTCACCCTGTACAATAGCATCAAAAAAAATTGAATGCTTCTGTATTTTGTGCTATTTCATAATCTTTGCTTACCACACCAAAGATCAAGAAAACCCCGTTTAAGGGCATCAGGCTGATTGGGAATCCAAACATTAATGCAGTTCATCAGGATTTTAGCCAACAAGCCCAAAGTAAGTACAGGGAGAAATTGATAGATGTAGAAGTGCAAATGCTTTCAAAATTATCAACTGCCGTAAAACTTTTTGAACTTAAAGATATGTCAAGAAAGGATTAGAATTTGCTTGATGTTTTAATCTTTGACCTAATATTAGGTAGGTCTTTAATAAAGGAGAAGTAATATTTAAATTGGCAATTATCTTTCTAAGTAAATAAATTATCAACTCATCAAACCTTCATTAGCAAAACTAAAAAATGTTCTGTCAGGTGACACAATAATATGGTCAACAACTTTCAGCTCCATAAATTTTGCTGCTGTAGCAATCTGTTCAGTAATTTCAATATCTGCGTTTGAAGGCTTTAAGGATCCTGAAGGATGGTTATGTGAAAGGATAATTGAACACGCTGCTATTTTTAAAGCAACTCCTAAAATTATTCTTGTATCAGCAACTGTTCCTGTAATACCACCTCTGGATAAACAATATACTCCCAACACCCTGTTAGCACGATTGAGATACATGATAAGAAATTGTTCCTGCAATCCAATAAGACAGGGAGCATAAAAATCAATGAGCTCCACGAATGCATCTAGTGCAGTAACGATTTGTGGTTTGGCTGATTTAATGGGTAAATAGCTTACACTTATCTCCGCCACTTCTGTTAGTTGTTTCATCTGATAAATTTAATGTCCGTTAGTCTATATTTCTCATGAGTGCAGACCAACGGACAATGTTTAAGAATAAGGTTTGAGTGTATTAATATTTGATAGTAATAAGGAAAATGCTGTAAGGCCACCAATTGCCGGTAACCCTGTAGAGAAGTTTATAAACTTCATGGGTTTTTATTTCTTC
>JAYUZL010000116.1:0-2069 GCA_043751875.1 Ferruginibacter sp. | reverse complement strand
GTACGCTGATCGGTAATCCTGAATTGGCAAGGCAGCAGTTTAATGGAGAAGAACCAAACAACGGAGTGATCGAAACGGCAAAAAAAAATATTGGGCATTTTATACAGATTCCATCTACAGAAATATAGAATGAAGAAAGTGTACATATCGCCATCAGGCAAATTGAATGGTACAGGCAATCAAATATTTTTGCAAATAAACAAATACTGCTTAAAGTGTATTTACAACTGGAAGAATTATTGAACCATATATAATTGCAGGCTGAGGCAGGAAAAATTTTTACACAACAAATCTGTTTCGGACGAGAGTGCGGCCTATGACATCTATATAAACGAATGCCTGTAAGGAGACAATACCATTTTTGTAAAAAGGGGCGAAAAGCGAGTTACCTATTTAAACCACCATGGGCTTAATTTTATCGCTACACAGGATAAAAGTTTTTGCGATTACACTTTTAAAAATCTGCAGAATATTATAAAAAATCAACACATATCAGTGTAGTGGGTGAAAAAAAAGGAGTATGTTTTTCAATGCGCTTCGGAGTAAAATTTACGAGCACAAAAAAAATATCAGTTAAAACCTGCCATAACAAACTTACTTTCCGGCATTTAATAAATCGTTTTAATACCACCGGCAAACACGTGGAATGTAAGGGCAACGCTTTTATTGGTAATTAGTTTGAATTTAAAAAATCATTGGCAGCCCTTACGCCATTATTATAAAGAATTTCCTTTTCAGCAGGTTTCATTTTACGTACCCTTGACTGGATAGATCCGTAACTGACATGAATCGTTCTGTCTTTCTCGTTTTCGAGGTTAGGGTATTTTCGGTTAAGGGTTTCAATGATCAGATTATTAAAAGCATGGACATAATCTTTTAAAGAACGTATAAAAAATGGCGGAATATTATTGCTGTTTTTTTTTATTGAATCAATCTGTGCCGGACGTTCCAGTTTTATGCCAAGTGTTTGGGTATTGAAACGTACTTTATCGCATAGCAATGGGTTGCCATTATTTTCGCAGGTATCAAAAATGCTGATGGGATAATTGGCAATCATTCCACCATCGACATAATAATTTTTAAAAGAAAGGGTATCGTTTTTTTCAATTTTCTGAAACCGGTCATTCAGTATAACAGGCTCAAAGAATAAGGGGATACCACCGCTGATTCTTACGGCTAATGCAATGGGCATATCAGGCGTATTTTCAACAGAGAAAACTTCCAGTTGTTGTTTACTCAGGTTGGTGCCGGTACAATAAAAATCTTTAAATAATTTATTTTGCAGGTGCAGCTGATGTAACCGGGCAAAAGATAAATTGGCATCTCCAGTTTTAGTGGCAATCAACTGTTGCATCCAAAGTTCAAATTTTTTGCCCTTATATAGTCCGAATTTTTTTCTTGCCCTTCTATATTTTCCAATAATGCCACCTTTGCCATCGTTAAATTCTTCCACCGGTAAACTGCGCATTATGCTGTCAATTTCTTTTGCGTTATATCCTATACTCACCATTGCACCTGCAATAGCTCCTACCGAAGTACCGGCAACTTTTTCTATTTGCTGTAAAATATTCTTTTCTTCCAATACACTAAAAGCACCTGCGTAAGCAATTCCACGTATGCCACCACCTTCCAGCACTAAATTTTTATAGTTATATTTTTCCTGTGCAAAACCGATGCAGGGAAACAGCAATAGTACTATAAATTTTTTCATGGGGTGAAAATAGAAAATAACTATTGCAATAAAAGTTAAATACTGATTAAATTAAAGGAGTAAAAACAGTATCAATTTATTCCGAGATATTACTGAGTAGTACATCTGCCGTGCAGCCGGCATTTAACAAAAATGTATAGGGTTCGGCAGGGGATATTTTTTCTAACTGATAGTTGCCATCATCTTTAAAATGATAAATTTCAATTTCATTTTTATCAGCATCAATAATTAAACATTAAGGAATTTTTTGAGATAAATGTAAAATTTATTATTACTGTCTTTCATAGCTGTTGATGGTGAAAGTATTTCTACAACAATTGTAGCCGGAAAATCCAGAAAAGGTTTTGATATATCCTTA
>JAYUZL010000115.1:0-17670 GCA_043751875.1 Ferruginibacter sp. | reverse complement strand
GGGAAAACAATCATTCAAAGCCTTTTGAAAGGGGTATTTCTTATGTAGATTTTGCGCCGGATCGTGTTGCCATGCAGGATGCTACCGCCCAAATGGCTTTGTTACAATTTATGCAGAGTGGCAGAACTACTGTTGCAGTACCAAGTACAGTTCATTGCGATCATTTAATTGAAGCGAAAGAAAATAGTAAGGTAGATCTACACAGAGCTGTAAATGAAAGCAGCGAGGTCTATAGTTTTTTATCTTCTGTTTCAAACAAATATGGTATCGGTTTCTGGAAACCAGGGGCAGGTATTATTCACCAGGTTGTATTAGAAAATTATGCATTCCCCGGTGGAATGATGATTGGAACTGACAGCCACACGGTAAATGCAGGCGGGCTTGGAATGATAGCTATTGGAGTTGGTGGTGCAGATGCATGTGATGTAATGGCAGGACTTGCCTGGGAACTTAAAATGCCTAAATTAATTGGCGTAAAACTTACAGGAAAATTAAATGGCTGGACGGCAGCTAAAGACGTAATATTAAAAGTGGCAGGCATACTTACCGTAAAAGGTGGTACAGGTGCCGTGGTTGAATATTTTGGAGAAGGTGCTACCAGCATGAGTTGTACGGGCAAAGGAACGATCTGTAACATGGGTGCAGAAATTGGCGCCACTACTTCCACGTTTGGTTATGATGAAAGTATGAGCCGTTATTTAGTTGCAACCGGCCGTGCGGAAATTGCTGCAATGGCAGATACAATTAAAGAACATCTTACAGGCGATTTAGAAGTTTATGCAAACCCACAGGCTTATTTTGACCAGGTGATAGAAATAGATCTAAATACTTTAGAGCCACATTTAAACGGTCCATTTACGCCCGATCTTGCAACACCAATTTCTAAAATGAAAGAAGCAGCGGCAGCAAATGGCTGGCCTACAAAAATTGAAGTTGGTTTAATAGGTAGCTGTACAAATTCTTCTTACGAAGATATTAGCCGTGCTGAAAGTCTGGCAAAACAGGTTATTGAAAAAGGACTCAAATTAAAGTCCGAATTCACCATTACACCCGGTTCAGAACAGGTACGTTTCACTATTGAGAGAGATGGCTTTTTAGACACGTTTGGTAAAATTGGCGCAACCGTTTTTGCAAATGCATGTGGTCCCTGTATAGGAATGTGGGCACGTGTAGGTGCAGAAAAAGCAGAAAAAAATACTATCGTACACAGCTTTAATAGAAACTTTGCTAAGCGTGCCGATGGTAATCCAAATACTTTTGCATTTGTAGGATCTCCTGAGATTGTAACAGCGATGGCTATTGCGGGTAATCTTAGCTTTAACCCATTGACAGATTCGCTTTTAAATGAAAGAGGTGAATGGGTAAAACTGGATGCACCATCAGGTTATGAATTACCACCAAGAGGTTTTGCAGTTGATGACCCGGGTTTTCAGCCACCGGCTACCGACGGCAGTGGCGTAAATGTAATTGTATCGCCGAGTAGTAAACGTTTACAAATATTAGAACCGTTTACGGCATGGGAAGGTGATGATTTATTGGGATTGAAATTACTGATAAAAGCAAAAGGAAAATGTACAACAGATCATATTTCTATGGCAGGTCCCTGGTTAAAATTTCGTGGTCATTTAGACAATATCAGCAACAATATGTTGATTGGTGCTGTAAATTTTGCAAACGATAAAACCAATCTTGTAAAAAACCAACTTACAGGTTTATACGGTGCAGTACCTGATACGCAGCGGGCTTACAAAGCAGCGGGCATAGGCACTCTTGTTGTTGGAGATGAAAATTACGGCGAAGGCAGCAGCCGGGAACATGCAGCAATGGAGCCACGGCATTTAGGTGTAAGAGCCGTGCTCGTAAAATCATTCGCCCGCATACACGAAACCAATCTTAAAAAACAGGGAATGCTTGCCCTCACATTTGAAAATAAAGCTGATTATGATAAGTTTCAGGAAGATGATATAATTGATATTATCCGTTTAAAAACTTTTGCCCCAGGTAAAAGATTAAAACTTGTACTAAAGCACAAAGACGGCACAAAAGACGAAATAATGGTTAACCATACTTATAACAAACAACAAATAGAGTGGTTTAAAGCAGGGGCTGCCCTCAATATAATAAGGAGAGATTTTGCAGAAAAGCAAGCAACATAATCAAGTAGAATTTTTGTACAATAGCCGGTGAAGTTTTCATCGGCTATTTTTTTTGGGAGCAGGAAAAGTTGGAACATTGTTCAACATTTGTATTGGGCTCTTCGCTGCAATCTTTTTACGGCAATTTTTTATAACCAAAAATTTTATTATTCGTAAAAAGGATTTCCACTACGATCCCGGCTAGGCTCAGCAGTTGAACTTTATTCAGCTCGAAACCGTGAGTAAAAAATTTAAAATAAATTGACAAACTCCGAATTCATCGCTATTCTTCCCAATAAAGTAAACCTTATCAGCCATTCACACTTTTTTTTAAAGTATTTTAAAAACAATTTTTTTAAATTCGCTTTTTTTTACGAATGAGATACATCACTTTTATAATTTTTGCTTTTATACATACTGTTTGCTTTGCGCAAATTAAAAATTATAATCCAACTAAAATTTCCGGTCAGGTTAAAATTGACGGCAAACCGAACGATATCGTATGGGCAAATGTTCCCATAATAAACGACTTTGTTATTGCAACACCTGATTTTGGAAAACAACCCACAAAAAAAACAGAAGTAAAAATTGTATACGACAATGAGGCTGTTTATGTGCTAGCAATTTTGTACGATGATGTAAAAAACATCCGCCGACAACTTACCCAAAGAGATGTTATTGAAAGGCAGGATTGTGATGCTTTTTCTATAGGTTTCGATCCTTATCTTGATAAACAAAATGGTTTTATTTTTCAGGTTTCTGCTGCCGGTGTTCAGGGCGATGCAAGACAATCATCTGCAAATGGAACTGACCGAAGCTGGGATGCTGTCTGGGAAAGTGCTGTAACAATAGAGCAGAACAAATGGATAGCAGAATTTAAAATACCTTTTAGTGCCCTTCGTTTTGCAAAACAAAATGTGCAAAATTGGGGGCTTCAGCTAAGCAGATTTATTAGAACCAAAAATGAAAATGATACCTGGAGCCCACAGGATCCTAATAAAGATGGAAGTATAAACCAATGGGGCGAATTAACAAACCTTACCAAAATAGTTCCGCCACTTAGGCTTTCATTTTTACCCTATATAAGCGGTGGTTTTCGGGAGTCACCTTCAGTTAGTGGCAAAAAGCAAACGGAATATATAAAAAGCGGTGGTATGGATGTGAAATACGGCATCAACGAAAGTTTTACTTTGGATGTTACATTGATACCCGATTTTGCTCAGGTTCAAAGTGATAATTTATTTTTAAACCTCTCCCCTTTTCAGGTGAGATTTGATGATTACCGCCCATTTTTTACCGAAGGGACAGAACTTTTTAATAAAGCCGGTTTATTTTACAGCCGGCGGGTTGGTGCCGAGCCAACTGGCACCGGTCAGGTTCTAAGTTTGGTAAAAAACAATTCACAGTATTCAATTAAAAAAAACCCAGGAATAACAAGATTATACAATGCCACAAAATTAAGCGGGCGCACAAAACACAATTTGGGTATAGGTGTGTTTAATGCAGTAACAAAACCTATGGAAGCAATTATTACCAATAATATTTCTCAGTTTGATTCCACTATTTTAACAGAACCTCTTACAAATTATAATGTACTGGTGCTAGACCAATCATTAAATAACCGATCATCGGTAACGCTTACAAACACAAATGTTCAACGTAAGGGAAATTCCAGAAATGCTAACGTCACAGGCTTGGATATATCGATGTTTGATAAAGCCAATAATTATAATGTGAAGGCATCAGCAAAGTATAGTAACATTTCGGGAAAACTGGGTTATTACGAGGGTTATAAAACAGAACTCAACGGCGGAAAAATAAGCGGGAAATGGCGTTGGAATTCTGGAATTAATATTGAGAGTGATAAATACGATCCAAATGATATAGGCTATTTACAAAACAACAATTCTTTTGAACAATTTGGCGAAGCCAGTTTAAATTTTAATAAACCTACAAAAAAATATTTACGCCACACGTACAACATAAACTATAGAAACTCCTATTTGTACAGACCATTTAAATGGAGTTCTATTGACATTTCCAGCAGTGCTTTTTTTCTATTTAAAAACTTTTGGGATGCCAATTTAAGGTTAAGCACAAAACCCGTTAGTTATTATGATTTTTTTGAAGCAAGAACACCAGGTTTAAAATTAAACAAGTTTGCATATGTTTTTTTGGGAATTGGTGGAAGCAGTGACAGTAGAAAGAAATTATTTGGAGGATGGTTTATTGGTGCTGCTGAAAGTAAAGTAAAAAAAGATGGTTATTTATCATTAAGGCTGAACACCCGCTACCGCTTTAACGATAAATTTCAATTAAATGCAAGCTTTGATAGAACTGTTGATAAGGGTCAATGGGGGTTTTCTCACAGAGATACAATCAGCACGATGGTTAATGGATACTATGACCCCATCATTGCATTTAGAACAGTAAAAACCAACAATATTATTATTGGGGGGCAATATAGTTTTACAGCCCGTATGAATGCAACGATTAGACTTAGGCATAACTGGACAAACATTGTAAACAGGTCTTTTTATAAATTAAAGACTGATGGTAACTGGAGCGATTTCCCTTTCGCTGATGGTAGAAACAGAAATTTTAATGTTTTTAATATTGATATGTTTTACACCTGGGATTTTAAATGGGGTAGCCGTTTAACCTTCAACTGGAAAAATGCACTTGGCAGCAATGTGTATTTAAATCCCTACGATAATTATAATTATTCTAAAAATCTTGTGGCAGTATTTAATAATCCTCACAGCAACGAGTTTAGTTTAAAAATCGTTTACTACCTCGATTATTTAAATTTAAAAAGGAAAGTATAATCCCAAATTATTAGTTTAAAAATCGTTTACTACCTCGATTATTTAAATTTAAAAACGAAAGTATAATCCCAAATTATCTGCTGTAATAATCATAGGTAATTTTCGATAATTTTCTTGTAAGTACCCATGCTTCATTTTTATATTCCCAGCTTTTATCTTTGTTATTTTTTGTGAATACAGATAACAGGTAGGGCTCTTTAGCCATAACCAACAAAATTTCACTTCTACTTGCATCAACAGCACCGCTTTTACTGGCTACAAAAATTGTTGGAGGTATTTCACTCAATGCCTCTTCATCCCAATAATTTCTGCCCAATAATCGAATCATTTTTTTACTAAGGCTATCATTTATTATCTCTCCCCTATACAATTTTTCAAATACAGTAGCCAATTCTTTTGGAGTAGTTTGCCCCCATCCATATTGATTTCTGTCATTTTCTCTTCCAATAGTTTTTGAATTTACACGTGTATTTCTAAATCCATTTTTCTCCATCAACTCATTTATAACAATACCGGTGCCTGCAATTTTTTGTAACCACAAGCTTGCTGTATTATCACTCATGGACAGCATGAGCATAATTAATTTTGAGAGTTCAATTTTTTCACCGTTTTTAAATGAGCCTAAAATATCCACTCCTTCATACAACATAGAATCGCTGTAAACAAATTCCTGATGATAGGTTAACTCAGCAGCGCTTATTTTTTTTACAATACCTAATAGAATCGGGATTTTTACAATACTAGCCGTAGGGAAAATAGTATCAGAGTTTATTTGAACAACCTTTCCGGTTTTTAAACTTTTTATGTAAATCCCAATATCGCCATTATATCGTTTTACAAGTTCATCTACTTTATGCTGAAGCGTTTTATTTATAGTTTGTGAAAACAAAGCAGCAGGGATTAACAATAGTAGCAGTAATGATTTTTTCAAAGTTTATTTTTATGGATCTAATTATCTAAAAGAACAAAAAATTATTTATTGTATAAAATAAGTAATGCCTGAAACATTCATATTTTGGTTTCCTATTTTCATTGCACCGGCAAACTGCTTTTCAAAAGATGTATGGTAAGTAAAATTGATTTGCCCGATATTTTTAATTTTGCCTTTAATTGCCTTATCCTCAAAAGATGTGTAGTAATTTAAACCTGTACTTCCAACATTTTTTAATTTTCCACGCAATGCTTCATTATCAAAACTTGTAAAGTATTGCAACTCGCTGCTGCCTATACTTTTCATTTTACCTTTTAAGTTTGCATCATCATACTCCATAAAATAATCGATCACTAAATTTCCAATAGATTTTATTTTTCCTCTAAGCGCTTCGATATCGTAAGATGCAAAATAAGTAACTGCAGTTCTACCTATATATTTTAATTTGCCTTGTAAAGCTTTATCATCAGTTGCTCCAAACAAATCCACCCTTCCGTTAAATTTTTCTATTCTCGAGTAATTTTGAATTTTCTCCGAAAAATATTCAGTGCCGTAATTTATAATATCGCCATTCGGAGATAAATTAATCACTGCATTATCATCTGTTGTTATTGAAAAGATTTGTAGAATTCCCGAACTGCTTATTGATATTTTTGATATTCTTTGTGCAGATAAATTTGTTATAAAGCATAAAAAAATGATGGCTGTAAGAAGTGGTTTCATAAAATGAAGATTATGTATATAAAGGTAAATTTAAATTATATAAAAGAGGTAAACCCACTTTGACAAACAATTACTTTTATTTTAAATATAAAAAAGGGGGGTTAAATAAAAATTCAGGCCCGTTTAAAATCCAATATGCCTATAAAAATAGTAGTGAAAAAAACGTAATGCAGTTTAATTGAACGAGTTCAGTTGATGAAAGAGATACGAATCGTAAGTGGCATAAAGGAACTAGTAGATAATAGTAACTGCAACTTTTTAATTATGATGTATTATTTTTCCTGAAAATTAACACAGTTATAATTTAAAATATCTTTGCGTTATTTAAGTTATTCTAAGCCACAAACGAAAAAATTGACCACTAAAAAATGGTAGTATGAAAAGATCAAATGAGGCCTGGTCACAATAAATCATCTGTTAATAACCGGCAAAAAGTTTCATTTAAATAGACACTTACTGCACATCAAACCAAAGCAATGTTTTATCGTTAAAATCACCATTGTAATTTATTAAAACCTCCTCTCCTTTTTCAATATTTCTCACTGTTTTCAACATAATTGTTTCGCTGCTGTAGTCCATAAAATATTCGCAGTTGCTCTCGTAACTGTGGTTGTAAATTGGCACCAAACCCAATGCCATGCAGCATTGAGTTTTATCAGTCCCCCATTCAAAAATATAATCGTGTAAAAGCGTTTTATCAAGCAATAACCTATCTGCAGCAGGCATAATTATAACAGGCGCAATTTCAATAATGGCGTCAGCTAAAATTATTTCGCTGGTAAATATTCCCCTACCCTTGCCGGGGCTTTCATCCATATACAAACTTGCAAGAATCATTACAGAAATTTAAAAGTAAAAAGGTAAATTGAGGCACTTTTAAACAAAACTAATAAATACTATTCATGTCTTTGGAAACATCAGAAATATCTCTGCAGCAAATGTTTGAAGAAGTAATTGCATCCAAAGACCAGCTTGCCATAAAAGAATTTTTGAATGATCAAAATATCAGTGATGTTGCAGATCTCATTTATGAGTTTGATGATTATGAAACGCAGATTATTTCTCATCTCTCCATACACCGGGCGGCAAGTGTTTTTAAAATTTTAGATTTAAGTGAACAAAAAAGAATTATCAAAAACCTGCCTGCATTTAAAAGTGCAGAACTTTTAAATGAACTGCCGCCCGATGACCGGGTAGATTTTTTTGAAGAATTGCCTACAGGCACTGTACGGGAATTAATAAAAACGCTGGAACCTGCCGAAAGAAAGATAACATTAGAATTATTGGGTTACCCTGAAAACAGTGTTGGGAGGCTTATGACGCCCGATTATGTTTATGTGTATGAATACAATACCGTTAATGAAGTTTTAGAAACGATACGCCGTTGGGGAACAAACAGTGAAACCATTGATGTTATTTACGTAATTAACGGTAAGGGTGAATTAATTGATGATATAAGAATAAGAGATTTTATTTTGGCAGCGCCCGATGCGAAGGTGAGCGACCTGATGGATGAACGGTTTATTTCTTTAAAAGTTAATGACGATCAGGAAATGGCAGGACAGGTATTTAAAATGAATAATCGTGTTGCATTACCGGTTACAGACGAAAAAAATATTCTTCTTGGCATTGTTACAATAGATGATATGCTTTGGGTTGCGCAGGAAGAATATACAGAAGACATTCAAAAAATTGGTGGTACGCAGGCATTGGATGCGCCATACTTGGATATTAGCATTCCTAAATTAATAAGAAAAAGAGCAGGCTGGCTCGTTATACTTTTTTTAAGTGAAATGCTCACGGCTACGGCTATGCAGTTTTTTCAGCACGAAATAGAGGCTGCAACGGTACTGGCATTATTTATACCATTAATAATGAGTAGCGGCGGCAACAGTGGCTCGCAGGCAAGTACACTTATTATACAGGCAATGGCACTGGGCGAAGTAACTTTAACAGACTGGTGGCGTGTTATGCGAAGGGAACTTATTTCGGGTTTTATTCTTGGTGTAATACTTGGCAGCATTGGATTTTTTAGAATTATTATTTGGCAAAATCTGCATATTTTCGATTATGGTATTTACTGGAAATTAGTGGCAGCAACTATTTTCTTTTCATTAATTGGGATTGTTTTGTGGGGTAGTTTAATGGGTTCTATGTTACCACTAATTCTTAAAAGATTAAAGCTCGATCCTGCCGCATCATCTGCTCCATTTGTAGCAACTTTGGTAGATGTTACGGGTATTGTTATTTACTTTTCGGTTGCATACTTTTTTCTGAAAGGGATATTGCTTTAAGAAGATAAAAAACAAAAGATCGTAGACAAAAGATTTTAAAGCGCTATGGCGTTGTGACTGCATAAACTTACAAATCCCCAAGACGGAAAATAAGACGTTGAAAAAAAGGAAAGTGTGTTATGAATATCAGAGTTTGGTTCCTCTCCATTGGCGAGGCGGGGGTGAGGTTCTCAAGAAATTTAATTTATGTAAATTCACAATTGATATTTAAATATTGACCATTCACAATTGAACATTCACAAAACCATTACCATGAAACTTTTATTATTCTCCCTAATGTTATTTACAATGATAGATGCGCAGGCACAATTAACTTATCCTTATGCCAGAAAAACTGACACAGTGGATACTTATTTCGGAAACAAAGTAGCCGACCCTTACCACTGGATGGAAGACGATAAAAGCGAAGAAACAAAAGCCTGGGTGGTTGCAGAAAATAAAGTAACGTTCGGCTTTCTAAATAAAATCCCCTACCGAGCAAAGTTTCAGGCAGCTATTGAAAAAGTATTTAATTATCCAAAATATTCTGCACCAACCAGAAAAGGCGATTGGTATTATTTTTATAAAAACAACGGTCTGCAAAACCAATCTGTGCTATACAGACAAAAAGGATTAGATGGAAAAGTTGAAGAAGTAATAGATCCGAACAAATTAAGCAAAGAAGGTACAACAAGGCTCACCCTTTTTTCTCTTAGCAAAGATGCTAAGTATGCTGTACTTGGTTTAAGTGAAGGTGGCAGCGATTGGCAGACTTATAAAGTGCGGGATATGACAACAGGAAAAGATTTAGAAGACAAGTTAGAGTGGGTTAAAATAAGCGGCGCAGCATGGAGCGATCATGGTTTTTATTACAGCCGCTACCCTGCACCTCAAAAAGGAGCAAGTGCATTAACTGTAAAAAATGAAAATCACCAGGTATGGTTTCACAAAGTTGGTACCGGACAAAGCGCAGATATTTTAATTTATCAAGATAAAAATAACCCACAGCGTTTTCATACTGCAAGTACCAGCGAAGATGAAAAATATTTGTACTTAAACATAAGCGACAGAGGCAAAGGCTTTGATGGAAATGCTTTGTGGGTGAGAAATTTAATAAGTGGCGATAAAACATTTAAAAAACTTATAAACGAAGTAAGCAACAGCGAATACAACATTGTTGAAAACACTGCAACCGATTTTATTTTGAAAACAAACGATGCAGCACCAAACGGAAAAGTAATTTCTATTCCAATAAAAACCATGGATGCCGCTGCGGCAAAAACCATTATTGCCGAAACAACGGAACCTTTGCAAAATGTAAATGCAGGGGGCGGAAGATTATTTGTAGATTATCTAAAAGATGTTACTACACGAACCTATGTGTACGATTTCACCGGCAAAAAATTGGGCGAAGTAAAATACCCAAGCCTCGGCAACGGTGGTAACATTGCCGGTGAAAGCGATGACAAAACCCTGTTCTATGTATTCACATCTTTCACCGTGCCGCCAACCATTTATAAGTATGATGTAGCAAGTGGCAAAAGCAGCATTTTCAGAAAGCCGGAAGTAGCTTTTAACCCTGACGATTACGAAACCAAACAAGTTTTTTACAAAAGTAAAGACGGCACTAAAATCCCGATGTTTATCATCAACAAAAAAGGAATAAAAAAAGACGGCAGCAACGTAACGTTGTTATATGGCTATGGTGGCTTTAATATAAATCTTGAGCCCGCTTTCAGCGCAACGTTGCTACCCTTTTTAGATGCCGGCGGTATATATGCACAGGCAAATTTAAGAGGCGGTGGTGAGTATGGCGAAAGCTGGCACCAGGCAGGGATGCTCTTAAAAAAACAAAATGTATTTGATGATTTTATTGCAGCAGGCGAATATTTAATAAAAGAAAATTATACAACATCTGCAAGGCTTGCTTTGCGTGGCGGCAGTAACGGCGGGCTTTTGGTGGGTGCGGTTATAAACCAGCGACCAGACCTTGCACGGGTTGCCATACCACAGGTTGGTGTAATGGATATGTTGCGCTTTCATAAATTTACCATTGGCTGGAACTGGATTGCAGATTACGGCAGCAGCGAAAAAGACGAAGCGAACTTTAAAAACCTCTACGCATTTTCGCCGTTGCACAATGTAAGTGCCACAGCAAATTATCCATCAACGCTCGTAACAACTGCCGATCATGATGACCGTGTGGTACCTGCACACTCCTTTAAATATATGGCTACCATGCAGGAAAAATACAAAGGCAAAAACCCTTTGCTTATTCGTATAGATACCAACAGTGGCCATGGCGCAAGCAATACAAAAAAGAACATTGAAACCATTGCAGATATATACTCTTTTATTTTTAGTGAAATGGGTGTAGAGCCGAAGTTGTAGAAGAACGGTTCATATTTTTAGCCGCAGATTCGCAGATTTTTTTGTGGATTTGCGGCTTTTTTTTATCGATTATTTTTTGGTTTGGGGCTGTGAGCTTTGGATTTTTATTCAGCATTTGTTCGGGCTGTCTGTAGTAGTGCCGCAGCAAATTTTATTATAATTTAAAGTCTATTATTGCGGCAGCTACAACTGCCTATCCCGCAGCCGTTGAGCATCAGAATATTTATTTAGCTTTTATTGAAACGGAGATTTGAGCTAACGTTGCGTGAGACACGCACCGAGGCGGAGGGAATAAATTATTTCCCATAGTGGCGCAAAGATGATCACTAGTGGAGATATGAGTCGTAGCTATTGACGCCTAGCTTTCTGTGAGGGCTATTAGAGTGCAATAAATCAATAAATCTTTACAATTTAACCTTACGAATACCCTTCACCAATGTACCATCTGCATATCTGCCTGGTTTAAGAAATATTTAATTAGAAAATCATCAAAAATCCTTTTGAGATAAAAGTTTTTCAAGTTTGGGTCGAAAATTTCACAACATACTGATCGAATATGAAATTTTAAAATATCACCGCCTTGGTTCGTGGCACACGAAACAACAATTATAAAGTGAGTGCGAATAATTAAAGCGTGTCATGAATAAAATTCAAATAAAAATTATTTACGAAGCTAGCCCCACTATCCGTAGAGTTAAGCTAAGCGTCTTTACAGATTTTTTAATAAAAATGAGTTTTAACTAATTGCTAAAAGCCTCGGCATTTTATCAATATGAGGTTTGGGCACCCAAAGGGATAAGGCTTAGTAACATACGCAAAAATTTTCTTGAAAAATTTTTTAATTAGTCTCATATTTAATATAAATTAGTGTTATTAAAAAACTATTCCCAGATTTTTCATTTGTAACTTTTAATGCGCAAGTATTCGCCTTCTTTGTGCGATGAATTATACAAGTATCTTCTTTTGGTAACTAAAACATGTGACCTTTTATGCTTAACTTCACCTTAAACTCAATTTAACGCTTAAAATCATAAAGTGCCTTACGGTATTTACAAAAAAGTCTTTCTGATAACTTATGCTGCAATATTATAAAAGCATCAGTAAACACTAAGCGAGATAATAGAATTAAGAGGGTAAAAGACAATAATAAACACAAAAAAAATTAATGATTACTTTATCCATAATCTTTCAAATTGTAATAGCCCTGGCAATCTTAATTATATGGGTATTTAGATTTTACAAAGTAGAAGTAGAATTTAGAAACTATCACTTAAGCGACTTAACCCGAAACCTTGTTGGCGCAAGCAAAATTTCGTTATCAACCTTATTGGTAGCCGGTATTTGGTATCCGGGTTTGGTACTTATTCCCGCCCTATTAATGGCTTTGCTTATGGTAGCAGCACAGTATTATCATTTTAGAGCAAAACACCCTTGGCTTTATCATGTACTTTCTTTTTTACTCTTACTGATGTGTCTTTTCATAGCAGCAGTATCAGCTAAATTGTTGTAAGACATGACTTTTCTCAATCTCCTTATTGTTTTTTCAAGTGTGTCGTTTTTATTTTATGGGATTTCATATTTCACAACTACAAATATGAAAATTGAGTTTAAAAGATTTGGCCTTGAAAAATTTGGCGCACTTACTGCAATTTTAGAAATATTGGGAGCCATTGGTTTGCTTCTAGGTATAAGTTTGCACCCTATATTACTTATATCATCAGGAGGACTAACTATACTAATGCTTCTGGGTGTCTTAGTCCGAATAAAAATGAAAGACAGTCTTCTCATATCAACTCCTGCTACAATTTACATGCTGTTGAATGCATGTATATTCTTCCTATCTTTTTAGTGGGTCTTTACTTAAGAACATTGGTAATTTTTCATCCTTTGTTTAGGATTTGCCACTATAAATACCTACAATCCGTAAAGTAAATCGCTGCGCCTCTATTCAGTTTTAATACAGATGAGTATTTACACATTAATACGACAACCAATTCTTAATTTAAATTTTAGAGAGCTACTCTGTTTATGGTCAAGTAATCATCAACTTATAATCAAGTTATAGTCATTTACATTCGTACATCACATACTCCAACCATGTATTGCCTACCATTCAACCTTATAACAGCTAATATTCTAGATAAGCTTGCAATGAATAGTCATTTATCTCAAATTTCACCTTAATGTTGTTCAAAATTTTACACTGCCTGGCAAGCGGTTTCTCAAACAACTTATCTTTACTCTACATTTAAACAATCAATTTTTTTATAAATGAAGACCTCGTTTCTCCTCTTATCATTTTTATTATTTACCTGCAATATTTTTTCCCAAACACCCATAAATCCTGCCAATATTGACATTGTACGTGACAGTTTTGGTGTGCCGCATATTTTTGCAAAAACAGATCCTGAGGTTGCTTACGGACTTGCATGGGCAGAAGCAGAAGATGAATTTAAAAGTATGCAGCAATTGCTGTTGCCCGTAAAAGGATTGATGGGTAAAGTACTTGGTAAAAAGGGAGCGGCAGGGGATTATGCATTTTCGCTGTTTCGCTGCAAAGAAATTACAGAAGAAAAATGGAACACACTTTCTCCCGCTTTTGTGAAATATGTTAGCGGTTATGTGCAGGCACTTAATCATTTTGCTGCCACGCACAAAAACCAAGTGCTTAACAAAAATCTATTTCCCTTAACGCTTAAAGAATATGTTTCCTCATCTGTATTTGCACTAACTATTTTTAATGGTGCAGACGGTGCATTGCAAAGAATATTTTCAAATGTAGAACCTGCTGCACCTGAGTACAATAAAAAAGGTAGCAATTCTATTGCTGTTTCAAATACCAAAACAACCACAGGTGAAGCTTTTCTTTTAATAAATGCACACCAGCCAAATACAGGTCCTCAGGCTTTTTACGAAGCCCATATTTGCAGTGAAGAAGGCTTAAATATTTTGGGCGGTTTGCTCGCAGGCGCTCCTGCTATTTTACATGGTGTAAATGAAAATTTGGGCTGGGCACACACTGTAAATTATTGTGATCGTCTGGATGAGTTTCAACTGGAAATGAATCCCGCAAACTCATTGCAATATAAATTTGACGGACAATGGACCGACCTTGAGATAAAGACAATTAAGCTGGGCATAAAAGGAATTCCAATAAAAATAAAACGAAAGGTTTACTGGAGTAAGTATGGTGCTACCATGAAAAACAAGACGGGCTTTTTCTCTATTAGGCTTGGTGCAAATATGAAAATTGGTGTTTTAGACCAATGGTACCAAATGGATAAAGCAAAAAATTATACTGAGTTTTATGCAGCTTTAAACAGACAGGAATTAAGTATGTTCAATGTTATGTATGCAGACAAACACGATACTATTTTCTATGTAAATAATGCTGCCATGCCTGTAAGAAAAGCAGGTTATAACTGGAAGGCTACTTTACCTGGCAACACTTCCAATACATTGTGGACAGCGTTTCGGTCATTAAAAGAATTACCACAATATGTAAATCCTACAAGCGGTTTTTTGTTCAACACAAATCATTCTAGTTTTTTAGCGAGCTCATCTGCAGATAATTTGAACCCATCTGCTTTTCCTGTTCAGGATGGATGGGAAACATATCACTTAAATAGAAGCGTACGCTTTTTAGAGTTATTTCCACAAAATGAAAAGCTTAGTTATGACAAATTTAAATCAATAAAATTTGACCGTCAATTACCATTTCAATTGCAATACCGCTTCAATCTTGACAGTATGTTTTTATTGAATGAAAATAATTATCCAGAATATGCAAATACAATAACCACTTTAAAAAATTGGGATAAAAAAGGAAATATAGAGAGCAAAGGTGCTGCTGTTTTCTTATTAAGTTACGAGTATTTAAAAAAGAAATTAACTGAATTACCACCACGAAAAATTACAAAGCAAGAAAGTATTGAAACGTTTAAATATGTACACGATTATATGCAAACAAATTTTGCTAACACGGAAGTCACACTTGGTGATTTGCAAAAACTAGTACGTGGCAATAAAGAATATCCGCTTGGTGGTGTTCCTGATGTGCTATCTCCACAATGGACAGAGCCAATGAAAAACGGCCGCCTCAAATCTATTGGTGGTGATGGGTTAATTATGTTTGTGCGCTTTGCAAAAGAAGGTTTACCAAAAATAGAAACAATCAATATGTATGGTGCAAGCAGCCACCCCGAAAGCAAACATTTTGATGACCAGGTAGAAATGTATTTGCAACAAAAAACAAAATCAATGACGCTTGATAAAAAGGAAGTTTATAAAAATGCGGAAAAGGTTTATCATCCGGGTTAATATTATTCGTACATGACAGTATCTGATTTTACATTTATTCGTACGAATAAGTGTAATAAAAAAGCTAGCCGGTAAATATTCTGCTATGTTCAATTGGTGAATATTTGTAAATGAAAATCATTTTATACATCAAGCTTACCTACTTTACACAAAAAGCTAAATAATAATTCCGCCGCCAAAGGGCTGGCGGATGGGCAGCACTACCCCACAGTGTAGCGAAGCGAAACGAGGAGTATTGCAGACAGCCGCTACTAATGTTTAGTTGAGTTGTAATGCATGTAGCCCCAAACTGCACCAATGAATTTTATATAACAATTGCCAAATTCTTAACAATTTATAAAATAGGTACAACCCCCAATTTTCAATAATATTGCAAGTAAAAAAAATAGAAATAACTCAATCATAAATTTATGTGTGGAATTGTAGGATACATTGGGCCACGGGAAGCTTATCCCATTATTTTAAAAGGACTTAAAAGACTTGAATACAGAGGTTACGATAGCAGCGGTGTTGCATTGTTGCATGACGGCAAACTGAATGTTTATAAAAAGAAAGGTAAAGTTGCGGAGTTGGAAGAAAGTTTGGTAGGTAAAAATCTGCACGCAAATATTGGTATTGGCCATACACGGTGGGCCACACATGGTGAACCTAGTGATAGAAATTCTCATCCACACACATCTGCAAGCGGACGACTTAGCATGATACACAACGGTATCATTGAAAATTATGCGCCACTTAAAAAAGAATTGATAAGCAAGGGTTATCATTTTACAAGTGATACAGATACAGAGGTACTACTCAATTTTATTGAGGATATCCAGATAAACAATGATTGCACATTAGAGGAATCTGTACGCATTGCACTTAAAAGAATTAGTGGTGCCTATTGTATTTTGTTGCTTGATGAGCAAGATCCCGAAACTATTATAGCGGCACGAAAAGGAAGCCCGCTGGTAATAGGTATTGGTAAAGGAGAACATTTTTTAGCTAGTGATGCATCGCCTATTATTGAATACACCAAAGAAGTTGTTTATGTAAACGATTATGAACTTGCCATTGTACGGCCAAATGAATTGATTCTTAAAAATTTGGGTAACGAAAAAATAACTCCCTTCGTAACAAAACTGGATATGGAAATGGCGGCTATTGAAAAAGGCGGTTACGACCATTTTATGCTGAAAGAAATTTATGAGCAACCTAGCACCATACAAGATTGCCTACGAGGCCGTTTAAATGTGGAGGCCGGAACAATTACAATGGCAGGTATTGATGACCACATTGAACAAATAAAAAATGCAGACCGCATAATGATCGTTGCCTGCGGAACGAGCTGGCATGCGGGTTTGGTGGCAGAATATATTATTGAAGAGTTGTGTAGAATCCCGGTGGAGGTTGAATATGCATCGGAGTTTAGATATAGAAATCCAATTGTGAATAAAGGCGATGTTATTATTGCCATCTCGCAAAGTGGTGAAACGGCAGATACTTTGGTAGCGCTGGAAAAAGCAAAAGAAAACGGAGCATTTATTTTTGGTGTAGTAAATGCTGTGGGTTCTTCTATAGCACGCATTTCACATGCAGGTGCATACACACATGCGGGCCACGAAATTGGCGTAGCATCTACAAAAGCATTTACGGGGCAGCTTGCTGTGTTAATGATGATAGCATTGCGCATTGCAATTCAAAAAGGAACAATTACTCAGGAACGTTACCAGCAGTTGCTTGTTGAAATTGCCGATGTACCTGAAAAAGTACAAGCCATTTTAAAAAATGCGGAAGAAATAAAAAGGATTGCTTTAAAATATAAGGATGCGAGAGACTTTTTATTTTTGGGCAGAGGCTATAATTTTCCCATTGCTTTAGAAGGTGCACTTAAACTAAAAGAAATTTCTTACATACATGCGGAAGGTTACCCTGCAGCAGAGATGAAACACGGACCAATTGCGCTGGTAGATGAACATTTACCAGTAGTATTTATTGCAACGAAGGATTCGTACCACGAAAAAATTGTGAGCAATATGCAGGAAATAAAAGCCCGCAAAGGCAAGATCATTTCTATCATTACAGAA
>JAYUZL010000114.1:0-53481 GCA_043751875.1 Ferruginibacter sp. | reverse complement strand
AACCTAAACCAGCATCTATTAAGAATTGTGCAGGAATTGGTGACAGGTAACCCGTAATATTTACAACATGCATAAACAAACTATACAAATTGGTTTTTCTCCTTGCCCCAATGATACTTTTATTTTTGATGCATTGGTAAATAATAAAATTGATACTGGAAATCTATGTTTTGAACCTATTTTAGAAGATGTGCAAACACTTAACCATTGGGCTATTGAAGGAAAACTAGCTGTAACAAAATTAAGTTATGGCGTTTTGCCGTTGGTACAACATCAATATAATTTATTAAATAGTGGCAGTGCTTTAGGCAGAGGTGTAGGTCCGTTATTAATTACAAATGTTGCATTGCAAACAGCGAATGTTGAGGAGTGTTTAATTGCAATACCCGGTGTAAATACAACGGCTCATTTATTGTTTTCATTGGCATATCCAAAAGCAAAAAATAAAATATTTTTACGTTACGATGAGATTGAAAATTTTGTACTAGATGGCAAAGGATTGGGTGTTATCATACATGAAAATAGATTTACCTACGCAGATAAAGGGCTTACCAAAATTATAGATCTAGGCGATTACTGGGAGCAAACAACTGGTAACCCAATTCCACTTGGAGGTATTGTTGTAAGGAAAACTTTGCCCGCACAGACGCAGCAACAAATTGATTTTTTAATAAAGCAAAGTATAGAATTTGCATTTGCAAATTATCCTGCTTTAAATGATTATATACGCAGCCATGCACAGGAAATGAGTGAGGATGTTATGCGCAAGCATATTAATTTGTACGTTAATAAATATTCCCTCAATTTAGGTGATGAGGGAAGGGCAGCGGTAAAAAAATTAATGGAAGTATATCAGACGATTGACAACGGACAACAGACCACAATATTGAGTATTTAAATTGCATTCATTATTAACACCTGCAATTTTTGCCTATTGTGAATTGCCAACCGGTAACTGTTTACTCCCCAATGCTTACCGCCAATCCTTCTTTATATACTTTTAGACAGCGTTCTCTTGCAAAAGTGTGTTCTACTATAGGTTTTGGATAAGTTAATTCTTCAAACTCCGGCACCCATTTTCTAATGTATTTCAAATCAGGATCAAATTTTTCC
The DNA here is from genome assembly GCA_043751875.1 of Ferruginibacter sp. Classification (GTDB taxonomy): domain Bacteria; phylum Bacteroidota; class Bacteroidia; order Chitinophagales; family Chitinophagaceae; genus Ferruginibacter. The sequence continues at coordinate 52,368 of JAYUZL010000114.1, read as the reverse complement.
GTTTGCAGGTATGGATTAAAAATTCTAAAATACGGCGCAGCATCGCAGCCACTTCCTGAAGCCCACTGCCAGCCTCCATTATTTGATGCTAAATCAAAATCCAATAGTTTTTCTGCAAAATAAGCTTCGCCCAACCGCCAGTCAATTAATAAATGTTTGCATAAAAAAGAAGCCACAATCATACGAACACGGTTGTGCATAAAACCTGTTGTATTAATTTCTCTCATGCCTGCATCAACTATTGGGTATCCGGTATTTCCCTCACACCATTTATTAAATCCATCTTCATCATTTAACCATTTAATATTGTCATAAGCCGGTTTAAAAGATTTCCCTTTTCCAACACGTGGAAAATGCCACAAAATCATCTGGTAAAAATCTCTCCATATCAGTTCATTTAAAAAAATTTCTGATTTTGTACTGGAGTAAGTTGCCAGCTTTCTAATACTGATGGTACCAAATCTTAAATGCAAACCCAAATGCGATGTTCCCCTTACAGCCGGAAAATTTCTTTGCTCTGCATATTTTTTTATCAATTCTGCCTCTACACTTTTTGAAGGAAATGCCTGGTCGCTTGTTTCAAAACCAATATCCTTTAAAGTTGGAATTTGTTTTGGTTTAGTCTTAAAAAAGTTTTTAAAATATTTTTCTGTCGGATAACTTTCATACTCGCTTTTGTTTAAAATTGCTTTCCATTTTCTACTGTACGGAGTGAAAACGGTGTATGGTTTTCCGTCATCTTTTACAACTTCATTTTTTTCAAAAATTACATGGTCTTTAAATTGCTTAAGTTTTATTCCTTTGTTTGTTAAGAGTGCTTTAATTTTCGTATCTCTCTCCGTTGCATAAGGTTCGTAATCTGTATTTATAAAAACACAATCAATATCATATTCTTTTATGAGTGTATTAAAAGCGTTTTCCGGTGTATTGTTTAAAACAATTAATGAAGAACCTTCAGCAGTCAATTTTTCCTGCATTTGTTGGAGCGTGTCAATAATAAAATTAACCCTGCTGTCTTTTTTATTTTCGAGCTTATCTAAAATATCTTTATCTAAAATAAAAACCGGTATTACAGGAAATTCCGCTGTTAAAGCATGATACAGAGCTGCATTATCTTCTAACCTCATATCTCTTCTCCACCAAAAAATATTTACTTTCATTTTACTTTTTTATTTATTTTACGTTAACTTTTTTAGAAATTTTTTCAACAAAAAACTTCTGTGTATTTTCTCTGCAGCAATTCATTAATTTTTTGAATTTCAATATTAGTGTATTTCTTATTTTCTAAAGATGAAACCCATCTTATATTATAAATAGAATTGCTTAAGAAAACTTCATCTGCTTCATACAATAAACCTGTTGATACGGTTGTTTCTTCAACTTTGTAATCCAATAATTTCAAACTGTTAATTAACCAATTCCTCATTACACCTGCTACACTGCCCTCTGTAAGAGCGGGTGTAAAAATTATATTTTCTTTTATAAAAAAAATATTTGCAATAGTGCTGTCGCAAATATTTCCTTTGCTGTTCAAAATTAATGCATCATTACATTGTTGCTGTTTAGCAAATTTTGCCCCCATAAAATACGGTAAATAATTGTTGTTTTTTAAGGAGCTGAATTTATCAATAGATTTTAAAGCATCTCCATAAATACAAATTTGTAAACCATTAATATTTAATGAGCCATTATCTTCTGGCAGTTTGATGGCCTCTATAATATAATTTGGCGTATTATTTTTTGGATTAAAAATACCTCCATCACTTCTAATAACCGTAAGCCTAATTCTTGCTTCTTTTAGTTTATTTTTTTTAATCAATGCCTTTATTTCTGCTGTAAGTTTTTCAAAAGTTAAATGAATTGGAACAGTAAATTCAAGCGCATCCATGCCTGCCCAAAGTCTTTCAAAATGTTGTGCGGCTAAAATAATCTCTCCGTTTTTAAATTTAATTGTTTCAAACACTCCGTCACCATAGCGAAGACCTCTATTTGTCGGACCAATAATGTTATCATTTTCACTGAATATCCTGCCGTTGTAATTAAAAAAAATCATGTTATTGTATTAAATAAAAAATCTCCCACAAAGGAAGATTTAAAAATTATAAAAACTTTAAATTGAAATTATAATTCCTCAATTAGTTTATGCCTGACAGCATATAAAATTAAGCCTGCTGTACTTTTAGTACCTGTTTTTACTTTGAGTTTATCCCGCAAAGCTTCCACAGTTCTAGGGCTAAGTTCTACAATATCTGCAATCTCTTTTGTACTTTTTTCTTCACACATTAACCTTAAAATAGTAGTTTCTTTTTCATTTAAATGTGCATCTTGGGTTACAAGTTGCTGAGGTATGTGTATATTCCTTTGCTTTAAATTCGTTAATAAAGCCTGGTTTGTCAGCGCATTAAAATAATACTCATCTCTGTGACAAGTTTTAATAGCTTCATAAATTATTTCACTGTCACTTGTCTTAGAAAGATAACTGTTTGCACCAATTTCCATCAGTTTTGTAATCATACTGTGTTCATCCATCATAGTCAGCATAATTATTTTTGCATTGGGTGCAATTTTTCTAATTTCAGGAAGCGCCTGAATACCATCCATAATGGGCATTTGAATATCCAATAAGATAACATCCACAGGTATAGATTTAAGCATATTGATAAGGTGCATTCCATTATCGGCTTCTGCTATAATTTTAATATCGGTTTTTTGGCTTAGTGCAGCTTTTACGCCGGCTCTGTACAACACATGGTCGTCAGCAATAATTACTTTAATAGGTTCTGATAGTTCTTCTTTCATAGCTTGGTTTAATAAAAGTAAACTTTTTTTAGTAAGTAGCTTTACTTACTTAAAACGGAATTATTATTCAAAAATTATGCTTGGCATTAAAACAGCGTATTTATACGTGGAATATAGCATGCAAAATTAAAATTGATTCACTTCTGTCTATCTGAGCAATAAGAATGAATCTTTTTTGGTTATTATTTCTCCAAGATCACAAATTGCTTCAAGCATAAAAACATAAGAGCCTGATGACTGTTCGATTCCATTAAATTTTCCATTCCATCCAAAAGTTTTATCATTTGGTGTGAAGCTTTTTGCTTCAAATAACTGTTGTCCGTATCTGTTGTAAACAGCAAATCTTTTTACTGCTTTTATACCCCTTGTCATTGGATAATAAGTATCATTTAACCCATCTCCGTTTGGAGTAAAAGCAGAGGGCATTAGCAAATTGGCATATTTACATTCTACAAAAATGGTAATATCATCTTTTGAAACACAACCACTATCACTAGTAACTTTAATTGTGTACTGCTGCGATGAAAGTGCTATACCATTGGGCATGCTACAGGTGGTACAACTAAGGGAACCGGATGGCAGCCATGAGTAAGAAAAAACATTAGCACTATAAATTGGAGAAATACTAAACATGTAATTGTAGGGATAAATTTTGTCGGGACCTGCGTTTACCTGTGGAAGACTTTTTATTATAATATCAACAGAGGTAGTGTCTGTAAAACAGCCCACAGAATCAGTTAAGGTTGCGGTGTAAGTTGTGCTTGTAGGTGGCGAAACAACTGGATTATAAACGAGTGTGTTCGAAATATTATTTGATGGTGACCAAAAGATTTTTTTTCCTGTAGGTAATACCGAGATTTTTACACTCTCTTTTGCACAAAGGAAAATCGGGTTTATTACGGCCGTTGCTTTAAAAGGCGAGTACACCGTAATTAACGTACTGTCAATTGATGGGCAGTTAAAAATGTTATTAACGGTTGCGTAATACAGTGTGCTCGATGTTGGCCTTGCCACGACAGTGTCGCAAGCTGCGCAAGATAAAGTAGTTGTTGGAGACCATGAGAGGGTGTCGTTATTACTGTGATACGCTATAAATGATGCAGTTTTGCCTTCACAGATTGTATCATTTCTTGGAAATATGCGTAGAAAAGGTACAGGCTTCACGTCAACTTGTTTGGTCAGGCTATCAATACATCCGTTGTTATCTCTCGCAAAAAGTTTGATATTATAAATGCCTGATGATGGAAATTTTACATTTGAAGGCTGGAAAGTTACATCATTGGAAGTTGTTATTCCATAGTTCCACGAAGAAAAAACAATTGTATCTGTGGGTACAAAAGAGCTGGATGTATTCAAAATATTGTAGCTGGTGTTTGCGCATGCCTTGGATGAAGTTGTAAAATTTAGTTTTGGTCCTCTTACTAATATTGGATGGTTAAGCAACAAGGTATCAGTACAATACTGTGAACCATTAGAAATAATTACCTGGTTATTGGTATAATTTCCAAAAATACTTGCCACAGGACTGTAGTCGCTACTTGCATTTAAAAATGCTGGTAAACCTAAAACTGACCATGTGTAAGATGCTGCCGTATTTGAATAATTGTTTTGAATAGAGAAGGTTGTCATACTATTTCTACATACAGCAGTCTCTGGATTTATAAGTGTAGGTGTACCGGTGAATAATGTCGTAGTAATCATATCCGCACATCCTGAAATACTGTCGAAAACAGTTAACTTGGTTGAAAATGATCCATTCGTTGGAAAAGTATGCATTGGATTACGAACGGAAGTCGTGGGGCTGCCGTCTCCAAAATTCCAAAGAATAGTTGATAGGTTACCCTGGGATGAATTTGTAAACGAAAACGTATTTTTATTGGAACAGGTATTCGCATAATTGAAACCTGCTATAACACCAATAATAGTAATGGAAAAACTTTTAGGTAAGCCGGCACAACCATTAAAAAAGGGAGTGACGGTGATTGTTTTGGGCCCTAGTGTTGCATATTTGTGTGATGTTACACTGTCAATTACGGTTTGTATAGTGCCATCTCCATAATCCCAAACCCATGAATTTGCATTTTTTGCTGTTGAAAAAAACACAGCAGGGTCTGAGCCACAGTAAACAGTTTTTGAGGGATATGCAATATGATTTGTGGGAGGAGTGCCAAACGCCACTTTAGGATAAGAATAAGTATTTGTGCAGCCCTCATTGGTTGTTACTGTTACACTGGGAATGAATGAACCGACCGTTGTGTAGGTATGGGAGGCAGCACTTGACGCAGGGCTGCCATCTCCATAATCATAACTATAGTTCGCAACACTTCCACCATTGGGAACAGTTGCATTAGCAGAAAAAACTACCTTGATAGGTATACAGCCTTTAATAGGCGTTACTGTCCCCGAAACAGGCGGCTTCTGGACTGTAATAATAGTTGTGCCAATAATAGTACAACCGGAAACGTCTGTAGCTTTTACTGACGCAGTGTAATTTCCAAAAGTGGTGTAAGAATGGTTGAAAGTTGGTGAAGTTGTTGTAACATTCGGACTTCCGTCCCCAAAACTCCAGTCATAACTTCCAATATTACCGGAAGTAGTTGCTGTAAATAAAATATTCCCGGGAGTACATATGTAATTTCTATCTGCCGTTAATGAGCCTGTGATACTTTGATTAATAGTTATTGATTTCGAACTCTCAATGACCTGATTGGTAAAAACGCTGACTAGTTGTATAATATACGTACCCGGGGTTGAATAGGTAACTGAAGGGTTTATGCCATTACTGGTTTGCCCATCCCCAAACCTCCAGCTAAATCCGATTGGATTGCCTGTGTAGGTTTGAGTAAAATTAATTGTAGCAGGTGTACAAAATGTTCCATTTGCACTTTGAAAAGTAAAAGAAGAAGTTTGCCCATTCACAGAAAATGAACAGCAGCATATAAGAAAAGTAATAATCGGAATTAATAATTTATTCAAAATAATTTATTCAACAAGTAATTTTAATTGTGCTACAGTTTCATCATTTAATAAGAGACACTTAAATTAACGGATTTGCTGTACGAAAATTGCAGTGCGTTAATATTAATTCTACGGCCTAATAATCACGTTTTACAAATATTATGCTACAATAAATTTTTACTTATTTGTTTAAAATGCAAATAACAGTACTACACAAGGTTCGTTTTAACACTACAAATAACTTGGTCAAAAAAACTGTTTTTATTATTTTGATACTTGTCTGTACCGTATACAAATGGATAAATGCCCTATTACAGCAGATATTAACTTATTAACCTCAGGCACACGCTTATTATTGAATATAATTGCACGTGGTGCTTTTTATTTGAAGTTTTATTGTTAAAAAATATGTGTCAGTAAATAATTTGGTATGAAGTTGAACTTATTCCTGTTTTTCTTTTAGAGAACTAGACTTAACCAATAAACACCTTTCTTTAATCCTATTCAATTAACTTGTTTCTCATTGCATACATAATCAGGCCACCGATGGTTTTTGCATTAACCTTACTCTTCATATTTTGCCGTATGGTTTCAATTGTTCGTGGGCTTAGAAATATAACCTTTGAAATTTCTTCGGTGGTTTTATCTTCTGAAAGTAGTTGGAGTATTTTTATTTCTTTTTCACTAAAAGTAACCGGAAGACTATCACCATAAATTTGCCTTACACTTTTCTTTTGCATCAACTTCCCCATTACTGCGGCATTTACGAGGTCATTAAAATAGTAATCATCGTTCATGCAGGTAAGAATGGCTTCGTAAATTTCTTCTGGGTCGGTAGTTTTCGTCAGGTAAGCATTTGCACCCATTTCCATCATCTTTGTAATCATCTGGTGGTCATCATACATTGTTAAAACAATAATTTTAACCGTTTCATATTCTTTCCTTAAGATTTGAATAGCATTAATCCCATCTATTTCAGGCATCCTAATATCCATTAACAGAACGTCAGGCATTTTAATACCTATCTTATGCATCATGTCTTTTCCGTCCTCAGCCTCCCATAATATCTTAAGGTTTGGCCTATTGGAAAGCGCCATTTTAATGCCGTCTCTAAAAATTTTATGGTCATCAGCAATTGCAATCTTTATTTGGGTAGAAGCCATCGGTTAGTCAAATAAATAAGAAAAAGATGTACTAAATAATGTGAATTTAAAAAAAATTGTTGAGCAAAACCGATTTTAAACTCAAAGTGTCATTAAAAATTCATTTATAGCTGCATTAAATATCCACCGGTTTTCAAAAATGTGTATAACTAATTATGGATTTAGTGAGAAATACTACGTAAACTTACCAACACACAATAGTAAAAATACGGTAATTATATTGTATATTTACTTTTTATTAATGTAAAAATAGTGCTTATTATTTTATTAAATGCAATACTGCAAAGGGTTTTAAGCGATAAGTAGAATTACTTTTTATAAAATAACCAATTGCGTAAGAATACGGAAAGAGTCATATTTACTTAACACTAACAAATATTCCCTAACCACAAAAATTAATTTTATGTTCGGACAAATAAGAGAACACCTAATTGAGTTATTGTTAGATTTATCATAATTGTAATTATCAGAATATCGTTTATATTTGAAAAAATATACATTTTCTGAATACTTACACATTACTAACTTATCTATCTGAATTATTACCTTTAATAATATCTTTATATTTTTTTAAAAAAATAAAGATCAATTATTTAAAGGTTTTTTTTGTGTATATTATTTTATTGGGGTTTTTTTCAACTGTAAGTTTTTATGCCTTAAACTTTGGACATTCTAAATCAGCTTATTTATTTATTCTAAGAATATATATTTCAATCGAATATTCCATTCTGGTAATTTTTTTTTCTCGCTTATTGCAAAATAAATTACTAAAAAAAATAATTCTCTACTCTATTATTCCATTTTTGGTTTATTGCGTTTATAACATTTTTGTGTCAAAGCCTGATACTTTCAATAATTATCCGGCATTATTAGAATTTTCAATATTCATACTTATTATTGTATTTTATTTTTATGAAAAGATGAATGTTGTTTCAAGTATTCCACTTCTCCGCTCAATTTCTTTTTGGATATGTATTGGTTTGTTTATATATTTTACTGGTAATCTATTTTTTTTCTTACTTATAACCTCAGCATCTGATAAAGAAATTAATCAAATGTTTCTCATCTACTCAGGTGTAACAATTACAAAAAATTTAATTTTAGCAGCTGCATGGTTTGCTAACGAAAGAATACAAACTGACGCAGATATTATTCAAATTCCGGAAAACATGAATCTTGATGATGATGATTTTACTTTTATCAAAAATACCAACCCCTAACGCTGATGTTTTTTTTGCAGGTAACTGATAATTCTCTTGGGAATAAAATGATGGTCGTAGGTTCTGCGGGTATGCTTGTACTGGCAGTAGTAATTATTGTATTTGTTACTATTCACCAGCGCAAAATTATAAGGTATCATAAAAGTATGAAGCGGTTGGAGGAAGAAAAACAGGAAATTTATTTAAAGGCAAGTATCCGTTTTCAGGAAGAAGAAAGACAACGTATTGCTGCAGATTTACATGATGATGCCGGACCCTTATTGGCAACAGTTCGTTTGTATTTAAATGAAAATCTGGTAAACCAGGAAAAAGCCCAACAGATTCAAAGTATTTTAAGTGCCAAACAAATTATTGACGATGCTATTCAGTTGGTTAGAAACATTAGCCACAGTTTAATGCCCCCAACCCTTAAGAATTTTGGGTTGGAAAGCGCCACTAATGACCTGTTTCAAAAAATAAACGGCAGTGGTGTTATAAAAGCATCTGCACGGTTTCACGATTACAGAGAAAGGTTATCGGGCGAAAAAGAAATGCTTGTTTTTAGAGTAGTACAGGAAATTTTAAACAATATCATTAAGCACAGTAATGCAGGATTTATACATCTCACCCAAAATGTAAGTGATAATAATTTATATATACGCATACACCATGATGGTAAAGGATTAATACAAACTGAATATGATAAATTGAGTTTTATGGGTAGTGGTTTAGGCTTAAAAAATATAGCCAGCCGTATGAAAGTTTTAAACAGTAAAATAATGTTTGAAATTGATTCAAGCAATACATACTATAAAATTACTTTAGAAATACCTAGGAATAGTAATTTGTAAGTGCTGCAAATTGAAGAATTAAACATTATCTTACGATAACAAATATCTTTTAACTTTCTATGGTTCCCGAAATAAAAATAGGAATTGCAGACGATCATAAAATCTTTAGAAAAGGAGTAATCCTTTCAATGCGGCAATATACAAATTTGAGGTTTGTATTAGAAGCAGAAAACGGCGAAGAGTTGCTAACGATGATACCGGACAGCATGCCTGAAATTATATTGTGCGATTTAAAAATGCCAATAAAAGACGGAATTGATGCTACCAAGGCAATTACTAAAATGTTTCCTACGATAAGAGTTATTATTTTGACGATGTATGAGGATGATCGTTTTGTAGGTCATTTAATGGATTGCGGTGCAGCCGGATATTTACTTAAAAATACAGAGCCGTCAGAAGTTTACAAAGCCATAAATGATGTAAAAAGGACAGGTTTTTATCTTAGCCCTTTTGTGAACAGAATACTTATAAAAAAGAATTACAGCAAACAAAAATTCAACCCATCACTTGCATCTGAAGCGGTATTAAGCGAAAGAGAAAAGGAAGTTTTAATGTTGGTAGCAATGGAATTTACTGCCAGCGAAATTGCAGCAAAAATATTTATAAGTGCCCGAACAGTTGAAGCAATTAAAGACAGATTAATGGAAAGATTCGGTGTAAAAAACTCTGTCGGCCTCGTTTTTTATGCAATGAAAAACAGGTTGTTGGATTAAGTTGTAAGTTGTGAGTTGTAAATAGGGAATTTTTAAGAAAATGTTCAATGATTAATGATAGAGCATTTAACGATTCGATTTTTTATTTGCTAAGTGGCTTATAAAAGTTTATACTTAAATATTATTGTACGTTTAAATTATTTATAATCGTTTGCTCTTTCAGCCGTTAAATAAAAATTATAAATTATAATTGGTTAAAACAATCCAAATAGCTGCGCATCAATTCCTGAAATTATTTCTCCCAGATGATCTTCGTTTTCAGCAAATTTATTTGTGTCTGCATCTATAATCAACAGCTTACCTTCTTTGTAACCATCTATCCAGCTGTTGTAATAATCGTTTAGTTTTTTTAAATAATCAAGGCGAATATTTTCTTCATATTCTCTTCCTCTTTTTTGTATCTGAGATACAAGTGTAGGTACCGAAGCTTTTAAATAAATTAAAAGATCCGGTGGTTGAACCATTGTTTTCAACGTTTCGAAAAAATTATAATAATTTTCAAAATCCCGCTTACCCATAAGCCCCATATCATGTAGGTTAGGGGCAAAAATATTTGCATCTTCGTAAATTGTTCTGTCCTGAATAACAGTTTCAGTTCCTCTTTGTATTTCCAATAACTGATTTAACCTGTTGTTTAAAAAATAAATCTGAAGATTAAAACTCCACCGTTGCATGTCATCATAAAAGTCATTAAGGTAGGGGTTATGGTCTACATCTTCAAACTGAGGAATCCATTTGTAATGTTTGCTAAGTATTTCTGTAAGCGTCGTTTTTCCTGCACCAATGTTGCCTGCAATAGCAATATGTTTTGGTTTTTTTGTTTTGGCCATAACCTGTTAAAATTGTAAAAAATATTAACGAAATTAAGTGTAATTATTTCAAAGAAAATATTTTTTTAAAGGTTGTATTATCTCTAATAATCTTGAGTAAAATAGAAGCTAGGCAGGCACCATTTATATTTTTTACAAATGAGTATTACAAAATTAAAGCACCACGCCCTGTTTAAAAAAAACGGCAATACATTTCTGCATTGCCGTCTAAAATCAAAATGTATTTTTTTAATTATTTAAAATTTAACTGCACCGCACCACTTTCTTTAAGGTCGCTGCGTACATTTACTCTGTATTCTTTTCCGCCGCTTCTTATCAGCATTAAAGCTGTGTTAGGTGGCGTTGTACCAAGGTTATCTGCAAACATGATAATGCTGTTAACACCCTTTACCGCCTTTAATTTATAAGATACTGTTTTTTCAGTCAGTGTAATTTTATTTGCCACTTCATTTCCATTAAAAAACAGGCTTACCTGGTCTCCATCTGCTTGTGCATTGTCAACAATATCTATAGTAATATCGCCATCAGTAATATCAAAGGTTTCTATAATTTTCGATGGTCTGCCGTTTACAACGGGTGGCGTTTTTTCTGCTGCTTTTTCAGGTAATTGTACTGCTGTAATCATGTTGGCAGGGTTTAAATAAACCTTCGCAGCATTTTTAATATCTGTTACAGTTAACGCATTTACATATTTTTCGTAATTTAAAAATCTGTCTGTATTTTTTCCCTCAACTTTTGTTGCCAAAAGAGTATTCATCCATGTGTCATTGTCTTTTAAAGATTCTCTGTATTTTTCCAGCCATTGTTTTTTTACTTTTTCCAATGTTTCAGGTGCAGGTCCATCTTTTTGAATCTTTTCAATTTCATTTTTTAAACTACTTAAAACAGTTGCTACTTTTTCAGGCCCTGTTGGCAATTGTGCCATCATTGTATAGCTTGGATAAGGCTCTTTTTGCAAAGCACCAAATACGCCACCACCATAAATAGCCTGTGCCTTTTCCCTTATTTCTTCAATAATTTTTATGTTTAAAGATTCTGTCATTGCTTGTGCTTTTAGCGCAGCATCTTCTGAGTATGGTACATCTCCATTATAAATTTGCATTACTAAACTTTTCTGCTCTTTTCCTTTTTTAAATTCAAGTAATTTTTTGCCTTTTATAGGTCTTACTTTATTATCCCTAAAAGCAGTTTTTTTACCGTTTGCAGGTAGGCTTGCAATGTATTTTTCAATTAACGGTAAAATATTTTCTTCTTTAAAGCTACCAACAAAAACGAGATGCATTCCTGTAACATCGCCGGATCTTTCTTTATAAATCTGCATAGCACGGTCAAGGTTTATTTTATCAAAATATTCGCTGTGTGGAACAGCCACCGGTGCCATTGGATTATTACTAAACATAAATTTATACATCGTATCAATGAAGGCGGCTTGCGGGTTGCTCATTATACCTGCAACCTGTGCTTTGTTTTTATTTACAAAAGATGTAAAAAGGGCTGTATCTTTTCTCTGATCTGTAACTTTTAAGTAAAGCATTTGAAACATCGTTTCCAGATCTTTTATTGTTGCGTTTCCGCTGATAACATCTTTTGTATCGGTAAAAGAAACAGAGGCGTTTGCTTTTTTGCCGCTCATAGCTTTTGTTAGATCCTGTGGAGCAAAATTTCCAAAACCCATTGCAGCCTGCACTGCTACAGCATATTGGGCAGAATATTTATCTTTTAAATTATAGTTACTGCTGCCGCCATACCTCGCACCCTGCATTTTAATTTCATCTGCTTTAAAATCTGTAGATTTTAATGTAACGGTAACGCCATTACTTAATAATAATTCTTCGCTACCCAATATTTTATTTGTCGTTTTCCTGATTACTTTTCCTGCAACAGGTTTTTTACTAAGCAAATCTGCAGATATTGCTTTTTCCTCATAAGCAGTAACTTTTTCAGCGGCGGCACTATTTACCATTGCAACCAATTCCTCATTGGTAGGCAGTTTAAAATTGTCAGTTTTTTCAGGGCCGGTTATATTTACGAAACGCTTTGGGTTTGCTTTTAATTTTTCAGCAAGTTTATTAACATCTGCCAAAGTTATTTCCGGCAGAAATTGTTTTACATAACCAAATTCATTTTCAATACCTGGTGCCGCATCACCATCTAAAAAGAGGGTGAGGTATTCCTCTACAAAATTCCCTGATTCTGTTTTGTCTTTACTTTTAAACTGGCTTTCATAATTTGAAAATAAATTCTTTTTTGCTCTATCCAATTCTGCAGCAATAAACCCATACTGGTTCACTCTTTCAATTTCGGTTATTAAAACTTTTACAGCTTTAGATGGATCATTTGTACCTGTACCTGCATTTACACTAAACTGCTTAAAGCCTTTTACAAAACCACCAAAATTACCACCGGCAAATAAAAATGACGGGTTTGGTTTTTGTGTAATTTCTCTAAAACGTGCATTGAGCATAGCGTTGAACAATGACTGTATGATATAATTTTTATAATCTCCCACAGTGGTAAGTGGATTGTCACTATAAGCCGGCCAAGCTATTTGCACATTAAAACCTGTAGCTTCTTTATCTGTTACAACAACTGCTCTGTCATCTTTATATGCCGGAAATTCAAACGGTGGAAGTGCTCTCGGATTTGTAATAGCTGCGATACCTGCAAAATGTTTGGTTATTAATTCAAGCCCTTTTTCTTTTGTAATATCCCCCACTAAAATTACCGCCATAAGGTCTGGCCTGTACCAGTCCCTGTAATAGTTTCTTATAAGATCGGGCTTAAAATTACTGATGATGCTATCTTTACCAATGGGTAATCTGCTACCAAAACGAGAACCATTAAAATAAGCAGGCAACCATTTTTGCAACATTCTGTCACCGGCACCCTTACCCAATCTGCTTTCTTCTAAAATGATTTGTCTTTCGCCTTCAATATCTTCTGTATTGTAGGTTACATTATGCGCCCAGTCTTCTAACACCTGAAATCCTTTTTCAAGGTTACCGGGTTTATCAGTTGGAATAGGAAGGATATAAACTGTTCTGTCAAACGAAGTATAGGCATTTAAATCACTACCAAAACCTACACCAATATTCTGCAAAAAAGAAACGATATCGTTCTTTTTAAAATTTTTAGTGCCGTTAAAAGCCATATGCTCACTCATGTGTGCAAGCCCTTGCTGGTTGTCGTCTTCGCTCACACTTCCACTATGCACAGCCAGACGCATCTCAACTTTTTTTTCTGGCTTAGTATTGGGCATTATATAATAAGTAAGGCCATTAGGTAACTTGCCGGTAGTAACTTTTGGGTTAATGGGCAACAGATCTGTGGCTTTATTTTGCGCTGATACAAATTCGCAAACAAAAAATAGCGTTACAAATAAAAAGATGGGTTGAAAGATTTTCATATACTTGTTTTGTTTGGTGTAAATGTACTTACCAAAAAGAAAAGAATTATTACCGTTCATATTATTTATGTGATCTTATTATTTATTTATTTTTCGAATTATAAATGAACTGAATTGCATAATTAATACTTTAATCCCATCGCTTCTCTAACTGCATCCATGGTAGCATGGGCACTTTTATTTGCCTTTTCTGCACCTTGCTCCAAAACATGATTCAACTTTTTTTCATCATTCAATAAGTCATTTGCTTTTTGTCTGATAGGCGCTATAAATTTCACCATATCTTCTCCAAGTTCTTTTTTTAAATCTCCGTAGCGAATATTTGCGTTGTTAAAATCAGTCCTATATTTTTCAATTTTATCGAAAGCGCTCACAAGTTTCAATAATGCAAAAATGTTTTCAATATAATCAGGCATTATAGAATTTTTTTCTGTAGGGCCGCTATCTGTCTTGGCTTTCATTACTTTTTTTTTGATGGTATCATCATCATCTGCCAGGTATAATGTTGCGGCCTGGTTTTCACTTTTGCTCATTTTACCCGTATTATCCAAAGAAGGAACTTTTACCAATTCTACATTATAATTAAATGCTTTTGGTTCGGGAAAAACATTGCCATACCTGTGATTAAATCTGTTGGCAAATGTTCGTGCCATTTCAAGGTGTTGCTCCTGGTCTTTACCAACAGGTACAAAACTTGCACGGTGTAGTAAAATATCTGCTGCCTGCAGTACAGGGTAGGTAAGCAAACCTGCATTTATATTATCAGGATTTTGGCGAGCTTTGTCTTTAAAAGTAACCGTTTTTTCCAGCTCTCCCATGTAAGCCAGCATATTGAGGTATAAATATAATTCTGATGTTTCCCTTATATGGCTCTGGCAATAAAATGAGGCTTTATCGGGGTCTAAACCGCAGGCAATATTTTCTGCTACTACACGGTAAACATGTTGTTTTAATTTTTTGGTATCAGGATGAGTTGTAAGAGAATGCAGATCTGCCACCATAAAGTAGCACTCAAATTCATTTTGCATTTTTATGTAATTACGAATAGCACCAAAATAGTTGCCTAAATGTAAAAAGCCGGTTGGCCTTATACCACTCATCACTATATTTTTTGGGGTAGATATTAATGTATCGCTCATGGTTGTAATATTGCGGCGAAGATAATAAAATCTATAGCCTGTTTTTTTGATTTTTTGTGATGTTGTCCGTCTATGTAAAAGGCAAACTGCTGTTCCCTTTAATTACTAAATTTGTATAATGGAAATAAATGATGCAATGATTGAGAAACTTGCTAACCTTGCTAAATTAAAATTTGATGACACCGAAAAGCTGCAGATAAAAAATGATTTACAAAATATGATTGGATTTATTGAAAAAATGAATGACATAGATACCTCTAACGTAGAACCCCTGTTACACATGACTGCCAATGAAAATATTCTACGGGAAGATGTAATAAAAGGAAGTATAACAAATGATGATGCTCTGCAAAGTACAGCAAACAAAAATGCACCTTTCTTTATTGTACCAAAAGTTATAAAAAAATAATTTCATTAAAATAAAAACATGCCCATTTCCCCAATTCTTGAATTGCAGAATATTCAAAAAAGTTATTTCCTTGGTAAGCAGGAATTGCCCGTGCTTAAAGGGATAACTATGGATATTTTTAAAAATGATTATGTAGCATTGATGGGGCCAAGTGGTAGCGGAAAATCAACCTTGATGAATATTTTGGGATGTCTTGATTCCCCGACGGGAGGAAAGTATATTTTAAATGGAAAAGATGTAAGCCGCATGGAAGATGATGATCTTGCTGCTGTACGAAACAGGGAAATTGGTTTTGTTTTTCAACAATTTAATTTACTACCACGGTTAACCGCTGCTGAAAATGTAGCGCTCCCTTTAATTTACAGCGGCATCAGTAAAAAAGAGAGAGTAGAAAGGGCAGAAGCAGTTTTATTGAAAGTTAGATTGGAAGATAGAATGCACCACAAACCGAATGAATTAAGTGGGGGTCAATGTCAGCGTGTAGCCATTGCAAGAGCGTTGATTAATGATCCTGCAATAATTTTAGCAGATGAGCCTACAGGAAATTTGGATTCTAAAACATCGCACGAAATAATGGATATTTTAGGAAAAATACACAGCGATGGTAATACGATTGTGCTCGTTACACACGAGGAAGACATTGCCCGTTTTGCAAGAAGAGTTATCAGATTAAAAGATGGTTTAATTGAAACGGATAAAATAAATATAGCGCCAACATTAGCAAACTTATAAAACAAAAATACAAAGTAAAATGGCTTTTAAAATATATACCAAAACAGGCGATGCGGGTAAAACAAGTTTAATTGGGGGAACAAAAGTGCCTAAAAGCCATATACGTATAGAAAGTTATGGGACGGTAGATGAATTGAATTCCTACATTGGATTATGCGGCGATTTGATACAAGATGAAAGCTGTAGAATAATTTTAAAAGAAATTCAGGACAGACTTTTTACCATTGGCTCATCGCTTGCATGCGATCCTGAAAAAGAGCCGTTGATGAAAATACCCGATCTTCTGGAAGATGATATTGCCTACCTGGAAAAAGATATCGATAAAATGATGGATGTATTACCACCAATGAAATTTTTTGTACTTCCAGGTGGTCATCCTGCAGTTTCCACACTTCATATCGCCCGTTGTGTATGCAGGCGTGCAGAGCGTATTTGTGTACGCATGCGTGAGGATAATATTTTTGTTGATGAACTTGTGATAAAATACCTAAACAGATTAAGTGATCATTTATTTGCTCTTTCCAGGTATGTTTCTCATCTATTGAATGTACCTGAAGTAAAATGGATTCCCAGAATAAAAAAATAAATTATTTTTTTGAGTCAGGTTTAAAAGCTCCTTCCGGCTGTGTTGGGTTTTTTTCGTTGTATCCTTTATGAACAGGATTCTTTTCTGTTGTTGCTTTTTTCAGGTCAGTAACTTTTTCAATATCATTGCTATCAGCAACTTTTTTTTTAATCTTCATATTTTTTGTTTGATTTTGTTGTTGAAAATATTGTACCAAATATTTTCAATAAATCTGTTTTCCTTTATAAGTTCTCAATATTTTATTTCCTGATTTTAAACAAATAAAAATAACTACAACCGTTTTATGTTATTTTGCCATTCCAAAATGATAGTTTGTTATGAATAAAAATGGGTCCGTAATAGTTATTGAAGATGACGCTGATGACCGGGAAATACTAAAAGGTGTTTTTGAGAAGCTGGCATATGAAAATGAAATTCTTTATTTTGAAGATGGAGAAAAAGCACTTAAATATTTGCTTTCCATGTCAATTAAACCTTTCTTAATTCTTTCGGATATTAATATGCCCCGCTTAAATGGCATGGAGTTGCGGGAAAAAATATACAATAATGAACAATTAAATCTTCGGTGCATCCCTTATTTATTCTTAACAACCGCGGCCGAACAGCCACTGGTTATAAAGGCATACTCTCAGTCAGTACAGGGTTTTTTTGTAAAGCCATCTTCGTTGCAGGGAATAGAAAAACTGATATCAAATATTATGAGTTACTGGAAAGAATGCCATTCTCCTGATGTATAAAACAAATTGCCGTTTAATTTAAGCCCCATAAAATTAAATAAGGCCCAACCTAAATAAGGATTGTGACTTGTATCGGGAAGCAGACTTGAACTGCCGATCTTCGGGTTATGAATCCACACACCTGCATTTTTAACAATTTATACATTTTTAATAATTGAGGTATATTTCTATTAAACCCAATACTGTAAAGGAATTCAGCATTTTATTTAATTCATTTTTTATTTCATTATTTTCAATTTTACCCTCCTAAATTTCAATTTTTCATTTTTTGATACCGAATTTGATACCGAATTTTTACTATAAATTAGCTTGTTTTTCCACTGTTTTGAAAAATATTCAAAATCTAAAACGTCAAGTATTCTCAAGCATAATAAAAAATATCTTTTTTAAACTTCGCTTGCAAAAACCCCTTTTTCTATGCATTTAATTTTCTTAACCACTTAAAGGTATGAGTAGTTTCTAAACTAAGAGCTGTGTTTTCGCTTCCGTTCATCGAATATCATGTTCGAAAATTCAATACTTTGTTGCTGAATTAATTGAAAGTTTGAAATCAGCTCCTCCTTGTCCACTGAAATTGAAGCTGCGAGGTGGGGTAACATTGCCTTCAGCAATCCTTCGATTGCTATAATCCTTTCTTCAAATTGTCCCAGTATATCTCCTACATCTACAGTGCTTGTACTTCCATCATTATTCAATTTGTTTTTATCTTTTTGGTACTGCTCTAAACTATAAGTTATTCCAAAAGCCTTAATAAAACTATCAATAAAACCATCGCTTACTGATATTTTTCCATTAAGTATAGCTACTAACCTGACCTTTATTGAATCCGGTTTTTTCTGTTATTTCTGCACCGGGGAACCTAAGATTTAACTGCTTTACAATCTCTAAGATGTAAGACAGCCGTGTATCTTCAATATTGTTTTTCACATTATCCATACCGTGTTAATAAATAAAGTTTAAAAGAGGTTGAATACTTGTTTAAAAAATGAATGAATTTTTACATTATTATTGAAATTTAAAAATAATATTTGGAAACCTTAAAATTGAAAAAATTATATATATGTGCATAATTAAGAGGAATTAAGTAGGATTATAATTATTATAAAATGTTGTAAAAGTTATAAAAGTGACATTATATAATGTTATGGAAAAAAGTTGAGGATTCTACTGTCAACGTATTTCATAATTTTTATTCAGAAATGATAAAAGAAGTCATCAAAATACTAAAAACCTAATAAAACCAACTAACCATAAATTTATTAATATTTGAAATTACACACCTACTATTCCATAAATATAAGAATTGGAGATTATGTTGATTGGTACACTATCAAAAGTCCTGTAAAAATGTGATTAAAAAAAGAAGGATGAATGAAACATGATTAGTGAGAAATATATATATAAATATATAATTTATCAAAGCAATTGACAAAACTGTAATATGGAAAAGATATGTTGTTGAAATTTAACTATTTCAAAAAATTATAAAAGGAGGTGAATTAAGAAAATTGCTGTTAAAACAGCCATTATTTGGCTATAATATCTCATAAAGGTTACATTTTGATACCGATTTTATAAAAAATGTAAAACTTAAACCTGTTTTAAAGAGATAAACCCTTATATTTTAAGGGTTTATCTTGTATCGGGAAGCAGACTTGAACTGCCGACCTTCGGGTTATGAATCCGATGCTCTAACCAGCTGAGCTACCCCGACATTACAACAAAAAATTACATTGTCACCAAACTGTTTTGGGCAGCAAAAATAGAGACTTTTGGTTAGATAAACATAACTTTTTAAAAATCTATAAATAATAAGTCGCTTCTTTTAAAGGAAGCGACTTATTATTTATTAAACTTAATTGATATTAATAACCTGCATTTTGAACTAAACTACTGTTAACTCTTATCTCTCTGTCAGGGATCGGGTATACTAATTTATTGGAATTATAAGGTAGGGAACCTATGTTATTTTTAAGTCGCTTTGAATCATGTAAAATAAATCCCTCAAAAGCTAATTCTACTCTTCTTTCTTGTAAAATATCTGCCAGGCCTACCACCAATAAGCTTGATAAACCTGCTCTGTTCCTGGTTGTATTTATATCATCTAAAGGAGCTGCGCCAACTGCAGAAATCAACCTGAAATTACTTTCAGCCCTTATTAAATACATTTCTGCCAAACGACTTACGTGTACGTTACCGTAAGCATTTTCAAACTTGCCGGTATAAATGGAACCTCCATCGTTGTAAAAAAGTGCCTTTCTTTGATCTCCGGCTTCGTAAAGTGATAAGTGATTATTGGTAATATTAATATCGCCTCTTCCATTAGAAGAAAAGAATGTATTAAAATCATTTACACCCTTCGTTGCAGTTACCTGTAACATAAAAATATCTTCGCTTGTATTACTCAAAGCAATTGGACCATTAGGGTTGTAAGGAAATTCATCTCCATAATTAGCATTTAAAGATTGTTTGTTAGAACTTATAACCCTGTTTGCAGCCTGAAGCGCATTTGCATAGTCTCCTTTTTGTAAGTAAACCCTAGCAAGCATGGCAGATGCAGCATTTCTTGTAGCAAAAAAACCATTTGATAACGGCAATTTAGCTTCTGCCTCAGTTAAATCTTTTATTACCTGATCATAAACCTGCATTACACTACTTCTGGCCACATTACTACCCTCTGTTATGCTTTTAGTTGGTGTAAGTAGCAGTGGCACACCCGGGTTATTAGCAGGCGTTCCATCGTTCCATGCTTTGCCAAAAAGTCTGACCAAATCAAAATATACAGTACCCCTTATAAATTTTGCTTCTCCTTCAACTCTACTAACCTGGTTTGAGGTAACGACATTTAATACACTTAAAACATTGTTTACATCATTAATTGTTTTGTAACCTGCTAACCATGTACCTGTCACAAATCCATTATCAACAGGGATTGTTTTATTAAAAATTTGAGTAAGGCCTTGAAATGTTCCTGACCAGCTAATCTCATTGCTGTTTCCCAGCAATTCGGTATTTACATAAACCCTTCCCCCGTAAACATTAGCATCTCCCATGTCAGCATAAGACCCTACAAGAGCAACTTGAACATCACTGTAGGTTTTTAACGCACTACTTTCATCAATACTTTGTGTTGGAGCAATATCCAAAGGTTTTTTGCATCCAAACACCAATATCAAACTTGTTAGTAATATTGCGAATATGTTATTTTTCATAATTTTTTTTTTAGTCTTTAATTATAATCCAATGTTAATTCCAAATACAACTGTTTTTAACTGAGGCGCAGAATAAAAATCCTGTCCCTGGTTAATTTCAGATGCCTGAAAATCAGCATTTACTTCTGGATCCCAACCTTTATAATGTGTAATAGTAAATAAATTCTGACCTCTTACATATACTCTGGCTTTATCAAGTCGTAATCTGGAAATAATAGATTTTGGTAAATTATAGCCTAACGTTATAGCCTTTACTCTTAAGTACGATCCGTCAGAAATAAAACGGCTCGAATTATCAGTACCGTTTGCAAAAAACAATCTCGCTTCCGGCACTTGTGTAATATCACCAACCTTTTTCCATGAATTTAGTTGATCACGTGTTTGGTTATCAAAACCATTACTGCCGCTTGCTGACATGTACTGCCCACCACCATTAAATATGTCATTTCCGTAAACACCTTGTAACAACACATCAAGGTCTAAACCTTTGTAACTAAAATTATTTTTTATACCGTAGATAAACTTGGGGTTAGGATTACCAATTACTACATCCTGAGCTAAGTTGTAATCGTTGGTAGTAGTTCTGTCAAGTTTTCCATCCGCACCTAAAGTATTTTTATAAAAAAGAGCATCTCCGTTTTTCGGGTCTGCGCCTGCAAATTCCCTTGCATAAAAGACACCTAATGCCTCACCTTCTTTAGCCCTGTTTAAAGTACCGATTTGCTGCCCTTTTAAATCAATGATTTTATTTCTGTTGGCAGCAAAATTTAAATTTGTTGACCATTTAAAATTCCTGGTAGCTATATTTTCTGTATTTAAGGTAAACTCAATTCCTTTATTATTTAGCCTACCTGCATTTCTTGTTTGAGTTGTAAAACCACTTGTACCGGGTATATTTACTTCTAACAAAAGATCTTTTGTTTTTCTTTCGTAATAATCAACTTCTATTGATATTCTGTTTTTTAAAAAATTTGCTTCTAAACCTACATCAAGACTTGCAGTTGACTCCCACTTTAAATCAGGATTAGCCAATTGGGTAGGATGTTGACCTGCTAAACCGCCGTAACTGGCATTTCCTGAAAACAAACCTCTTGACGCAAAATTATTTATGCCTAAAGAATTTCCTGTTTCTCCGTAACCCGCTTTTAATTTTAAAAAGCTGAGCCACCTAACATTTTGTAAAAACTTTTCTTCGGTTACTATCCATCCTACAGATGCAGCGGGGAAGAAACCATATTTATTATTTGCACCAAATTTTGAAGATCCATCGTAACGACCACTTAAAGCAAGAAGATAACGGTCATTTAATTTATAGTTTACTCTGCCAAAATAAGACAATACCCTAAAACCGGTGCTTGAACTATTTACACTGGTAGGAGTAGCAGCGCTGCTTATTTTTTTATATGAATCACTTGGGAATTGTTCTCCGCTCAAACTGAGAGAAGCAATGTCATATTTTTGATAACTCGTACCTACTACAGCATCTAATATGTTTTTATCGTTAAATGATTTATTGTACTGGAAAAAGTTATTTACTGTCAAATTTAATATCTCATTAGAAGAAGCAAAAGCTGCACCACTCTGAACGCCCTGGTTTCTTGCAGTTAAACGTCCGTTATAAGTTTCTTCATTTTGGTTTGTTTGATCAACACCAAATTCTGAACGAAAGTTTAATCCTTTGGTGATTTTTAAATTAGAGAATATATTTCCCAGTGTACGGTTTACAGTAGTTTTATAAGATGCATTATCTGAAGACAGCAAAGGGTTATAATAAACAGGAAAATTTGAATTTGGCCTGCCGGTAACTGTATCCAGAGCACCACTTATTAGTCCTGTTCTTGGGTCAATTAAAGGTGTAATTGGAGATAGTGCAACTATTTGTAAAGGAGTGGAGAATGCATTATCATTAGAGATTCTGTTGTTGTTAGATCTAACAAAACTCATATTCATGCCAAATGTTAACCAGTCTCTAACTTTATGTTCAAGGTTCAATCTTCCACTGTACCGCTTGAGGCTATTTTTAACAATAATTCCTTTTTGATCCATATACTGGCCTCCCATGTAAAAAGTAGTTTTTTCATTACCGCCAGAAAAATTTAAATCATACTGGCTTATCGGTGCTTTTTGAAAAGCTTGTTCCTGCCAGTCAGTATTTACTTTTGCAGTTTTGTAGTCATCATTACCACCAGAATATCTTTTTAGTCTTCTTTCTGTAAAACCTACATAATCAAAAGTTGGATCTAGCCTAAAGGCATTTGCGCCGGCCATCCTAAAATAATCTACGAACTCCTGCGCATTCATGAAATCTCTTTTGCCAGTTGGTTTTTGATTGCCAGTAAAGTAACCAAATTCAATTTTTGATTTCCCGATTTTACCTTTTTTGGTAGTTATTAAAACAACTCCGTTAGAGCCATTTGCACCATAAATGGCAGTTGCAGAAGCGTCTTTCAGGATTTCAATTGATTCAATATCATTTGGATTGATATCAGCTAAAGGGTTTGTTGGTGCACCATTGCTTGATAAGCTGCTGTTTTGTAATGTTATTCCGTCAATAACATACAATGGATCTGCTCCTGCAGTTATAGAGGCTGCTCCACGAACCCTTACTTTGATGCCCTGACCAAGTTTACCATTTTGTTGTTCAACAAAAACACCTGCAGCACGCCCCTGAATGGCACTTTCAAAAGAAATTGCCGGTGTGCCTGAAATATCTTTAGCACTTACTTTAGATATTGAACCTGTTAAATCTCGTTTTGCCTTTGTTCCAAAACCTACCACAATTACCTCTGACAAAGAATTATCAGACTGAGAAAGAGAAATATTTGAAGTGTTACCAATAGCAGTTTCCTGTACTTTAAAACCTACATAAGAAATAACCAATGCTTTTGCATTATTTGGTACGTTTAAAGTAAATGTACCGTCCTGTTTTGTTGTTGTCGAATTGGCTGCACCTTTGGCTTTTACTGTAACTCCCACCAATGGTGAACCGTCTTTAGCATCTGTAACTTTTCCGGTTACTTCTTTTATCTGCGCATTGGCGCCCAGAAAAAGCATACATAAAAGAAAGATTAATTTTAGTTTTCTCATAGTAGTTTTGTTTAGAATTGCAATCTAAATAATTATTTGTTAAAAAAAATTATGAGATTAGGAAATTATCACATTAAATTTTTTTTGTTATGTTTATTATTGGTATGTATATATTAAAAACCCGACAACTACGCCGGGCTTTCTGAATATAAACTCCTTGTTGAATGTTTTAAGCCATTTCTGTAAAAAATTTATGAAAATAAGGTATAGTCTCAATTCCTTTATAATAATTTTCGATATTAAATTTTTCATTCGGGCTGTGAAGATTGTCACTGTCCAAACCAAAGCCCATAAATACTATTTTTATACCAAGTTCTTTTTCAAACAAAGCACAAATAGGAATACTGCCGCCACCTCTAACCGGGATAGGTAATTTACCAAAAGTTGTTTCAATAGCTTTTGAAGCCGCCATATAACCCCTGCTATGAATAGGTGTCATATATGGTTCGCCGCCATGGTGTAAAGTGGCTTTCACCGTGACGTTTGCTGGAGCAATTTTTTGTAAATGGTTTATCAGTATTTCAGTTATTTTATCTGATCCCTGCTTAGGAACAAGCCTTGCAGATATTTTTGCAAATGCTTTACTTGGCAAAACAGTTTTCGCTCCCTCTCCTGTATAACCACCCCAAATGCCATTTAATTCTATGGTTGGCCTTATGCCTGTTCTTTCATGTGTCGTATAACCTTTTTCGCCCCACAATTCTTTTACACCAAGTTCATCTTTGTATGCCTTTTCATTAAACGGTGCTTTTGCCATTAATGCTCTTTCTTCGGCTGTAGAAATTACAACATCATCGTAAAAGCCCGGAATAGTAATATGATTATTTTCATCGTGCAGCGAAGCAATCATTTTTGCTAAAATTGTTATTGGATTTGCAACAGCACCACCATAAACACCACTGTGTAAATCTCTGTTAGGCCCCGTAACTTCTACTTCTATGTAACTAAGGCCACGTACACCGACATCCATACTTGGCGTATCTAAACTTAGCATGGCAGTGTCGCTTATCAGAACACAATCAGCCTTTAAAAGTTCTTTATTTTCAACAACAAATTTACTTAGATTGGGTGAACCTACTTCTTCTTCACCTTCTATACAAAATTTAATATTGTTTTGTAGTGTATTGGTTTTTACCAGTATTTCTAGTGCCTTTACATGCATATACATTTGGCCTTTGTCATCACAACTTCCTCTTGCAAAAATCTTTCCGTCAATAATGGTTGGTTCAAAAGCGGGACTGCTCCACAGCTCTAAGGGTTCTGCAGGTTGAACATCGTAATGACCGTAAACCAACACCGTTGGTTTACCAGGGTCTACAATTTTTTCTCCGTAAACAATTGGATGTCCCTCTGTTTCGTAGATGGTAACTTTATCTGCCCCTGCTTCTTCCAGCCGTGCTTTTACAGCTTCTGCACATTTTATCATATCTGTCTTATGCTCAGCTTTTGCGCTTACGCTAGGTATGCGCAACAACTCCAACAACTCATTTAAAAATCTTTCTTTGTTTTGCTCCTGATATTCTTTCCAATTATTCATGTAAATTTTATTTTATTTTAACTGTTAAAAGTAATTTTTTTTATAATGAAAAGACGGAACTTTTCACAAGATGTAATTGTGAATAAAAAATTAAAATAAATTATCTTTTGCCGCTTTACGTTCACTACATTTGTCTTACGATTGCAATGTCAATTCATCAGCCTTTGGTTAGCTCCTTTTTTAATAGAAAGTTGCTTTTCAAAGGCTGAGTCTATTTTAAGAGAAAATATTTTGATTATTTCTTTCCATTCGTTCTTGATTCTACATAGTTCCAGTTTACTACGTTCCACCAGTTCTCAATATAATCTGCCCTTTTGTTTTGGTATTTAAGGTAGTAGGCATGTTCCCACACATCCAGCCCAAGTATTGGAAAACCTTTTATGTCTGATTTATCCATCAAGGGATTATCCTGATTTGGTGTACTGCCAATTTTTAAATTGTTTGCAGCATCTAAATATAACCATGCCCAGCCGCTGCCAAATCTTGTTTTTGCAGCTTCGCTAAACTGTGTTTTAAAATTTGCAAACGAGCCAAATGTTTTATCAATTGATGCAGCCATATTCCCTGTGGGTTTATTATCAGTTTTTTTTGGTTGCATGCTTTTCCAAAACATTTCGTGGTTGTAATGCCCACCCGCATTGTTTCTCATTTTTACAGAATATTTAGAAATATTTGCAAGTACATTTTCAAGGGGTTTTGTTGCATCAACCCCTTCTGCAGTTGCAGCTTCTTTAAGTGCTTTGCTGTATGCTGCAGCATGCTTGCTGAAATGTATTTCCATTGTTTTGGCATCTATAACATTTTCCAAAGCATCGTAACTATAAGGCAAAGGTTGCTGGCTAAAACCCGTAGAAAATGCTGCTGGTGTTGTTATAGAATTTGTGGGCGAGCAGGAAGTTAAAAAACTCGAAGCAGCGGCACTGCTTAGTGTAACAAGTGCGGCACCCTGAACCGTATTTTTTAAAAATTTCCGGCGACTGTTTATATTTTCCATAATGTATAATTTAAATATTATCCTGCTTTTTTACAATTAATATTGATTTCACTTTTCTATAAAAATTAAGGTACAACTCTTTATTAAATAATTGTGAATCGTTCATTGCTTTATAAGTAAAAAAAATGCCAACAGGTGTGAGAACAATAATTGCAAGCCACATTCCTAAAAAGGGTGAAAGGGTTTCAGTTTTTACAAATTTTTCTCCAAACATATTTAGCAAATGAAAAATTAAAAAGAAAATTATAGCGACTACCAGCGGCATTCCCAACCCGCCTTTTCTTATAATAGAGCCAAGAGGTGCTCCAATAAAAAACAATACCATACATGCAAGAGAGAAGGCAAATTTGCGTTGCCATTCTATTTTTAAGTTATTTATATCAAGTCTTTTTGATTCGTTCTCTGTACTGTTAAAAAATAATGTATTTTTTACTTCTGCTATTTTGCTGATAGATCTTTCGTAGAGGATATCTTCAGCGCTGTCAGGGAAGAGCTTTTCCTTTTGGGTAAATGTTACACGTGCTAAGTTTTTCCATTGAGCAGAAGTATCGTTTACATACTTCAAAGATGCATGTATATATTTGGTAATGTTCTTTGAAAGACTGTCTTTAATCTTCGACACTGAATCTATATTTTTATCCAGCTGAACCGCACTCAACATTTTTGAGTTGTTTTTATAATCATTTTGATCCCCTGCTTTCTGGTTAAATGCGCTCAGGTCAAATAATTTTTTAAAGGTTTGAAATTGTAACCTTACATATTCTGTGGCAGTATCGCTATAACTTCCTTTTTCCTGATACCGATTACCATCTTTTAATTTAAATTCGAGGTAATTATTGTTGTCAGAAATTTGCATATTTCCGCTTTTTGCAACAATCGTATTTTCCTGCAAAATATTTGACTGTTCGTAGATTAGAACGTTCTCTATTTTAGTTCCACTCTTATCTTTTTTGCCAACTTTTATGGCATACTTGTCTATGTCTTTGTAAAAAATACCCTGCTTCATATTTAGTGCAGGTTTCTTTACAAGTATATCCCGGTAAAGAGTTACA
This sequence comes from Ferruginibacter sp., assembly GCA_043751875.1. Taxonomy (GTDB): domain Bacteria; phylum Bacteroidota; class Bacteroidia; order Chitinophagales; family Chitinophagaceae; genus Ferruginibacter. Next base: position 24,964 of record JAYUZL010000114.1, on the reverse strand, counting down.
AATTTTAACTGAGAGTATGGAATAACATAATTAGCAAACAAAAAAGTAATAATACAAAGCAGCACGGTAAACCATACCAAAGGGCGCATAAACCTCAGCAATGAAATGCCTGCGGATTTTATTGCCACCAGTTCAAAACTTTCGCCCAGGTTACCAAATGTCATGATAGACGAAATAAGTATGGCAATCGGCATTGCAAGCGTGGAGAGGGTTGCGCTTGCATACCATACAAATTTGATAATGGTAAAAAAGGGTAATCCTTTTCCAACGAGATCATCAATGTATTTCCACAATGTCTGCATCATTAAAACAAAAAATGCAATAAAAAATGTGATGATAAACGGACCGAGAAATGATTTAAGAATAAGTTTATCTAATTTTTTCAAGATGATGGCTTTATAAAAGCTTTACTTTTATATTCATTTTTAATATATGGGCAATGATACAAAAGTAATACTTTCCGTGGGCGAACTTGCAATGGCAACTGACAAGAACATTATTTTAACTAAAAGAGCCATTATTGAAAAAGCTTCTATTTTATTTAATGAGCAAATTCCCATTATATCCAATTATTTCAAGGCAGTTGTAAATAATGACAGCACTTTAACTTCTGCTGTTCCTAAAATATCAAAAGGAGAAAACTATAATGGTTTGCCTTACGTGATCATGGATTTTCCGGCGACTTTTAATAAAGAAAATATTTTTGCTTTACGCACTATGTTTTGGTGGGGAAACTTTTTCAGCATAACACTTCACATAAAAGGAAGTTATAAAAATATGTATGCTGCTAAAATTTTATTAAAAATATTTAATGAACCTGATTTGTATATATCTGTAGGAGAAAGTGAATGGCAACATCATTTTGAAGAAGATAATTTCAGGAAAAGTTCTTTAATAACCCATGATATGAAAATACAAATAGAGCGTAGTAACTTTTTAAAAATTGCTATAAGATACGAACTGCATCATTGGAACATGATGCAGTCAATTTTACCTGATGGCTATAAAAAGGTAGCAGAAATTATGATTGGTTAACTTCCTATTCTATGAAAAAGATCTTTAACCTGATACTCCCAAAGTTGGGTTTGATCTTTAATATCTTTTTTTTCTGCAAAATCTGATATTATTAAAATGGTCTGGTTGGTAACTTCAGATTTCTCAATTCTAAATTCGAAATACTCCTCTTTAGGGCCGGCCAGCCAACGATAGCGGACAAACTTATTTTCTTCTCTTTCTAAAACTTCTGCCTTCTCGTCAGTACCGTTCCATCCAAAAGTATAAACTCCGTCTCTGTCATCAACTTTTTCTGCAAACCACTCCTGTAGCGCAGACGCACTGCTCAAAAAATCAAATAATATGCCCGGCGAACTGCGAACAGGATATTCTAAAGTATATAAAACTTTCTTACTCATTTCTTAATTATTAAATTCTTGTAATGTGCAAGTATAGATAAAAATGTAACGTGAACTTTTTTTTATTTTTAATATTTGAAACGTTTAGGCCATTTTACCAAAAACGTAACTATTCATACTTAATTCTCTCATTCTAAATCTATTTTAAAGGAATGATAATTTTATCCGAAATTCGCAAAAATTAAAATGATTTTAATGGCTATCGATATTAAAGTTCCTACAGTTGGAGAAAGCATAAATGAAGTGACGCTTGTAAAATGGTTAAAAAATGATGGTGATTTTGCAGAAAGAGATGAGGTAATTGCAGAACTTGAAAGTGAAAAAGCAACTTTTGAAGTAAATGCCGAACAGGCAGGTGTTTTAAAACATGTGGCGAAAGAAGGAGATACACTTGCTATTGGAGATGTAGTTTGCAGTATTGATACAGATGCAGTAAAACCTGCTGCCGCAGAAGAAAAAGCAACACAAAAAAATACAGAACCTGCCAAAGAAAATCCGGCAGCACCAGCTGATAGAGTGGAAGAACCGGTTGTGAAAGAAGAAGTAAAAACAGAAATAAAAACTACACCTGTAGCCGCAGCAATTATTGCTGATAAAAAAGTTGACAGTAAGAAAATAATACCAACAGGTGAAAACGGTAAAATTATAAAGCAGGATGTGTTGGAAGCTTTAAATAACCCGGGAAGAAATCCTGCTGTTGAAATGTTCAGTAGAAATGAGCATCCTGAAAAAATGAGTAATCTCCGCAGGACAATTAGTAGAAGACTTGTTGAAGCAAAAAATACCACTGCCATGCTTACAACTTTTAATGAAGTGGATATGACAGCAATAATGGATATCAGGAAAAAATCGAAAGATAAATTTAAAGAGCAGCATGGTGTGAATTTGGGCTTTATGAGCTTCTTTACAAAAGCCTGCTGTTATGCTTTACAAAAGTTTCCCTCCGTGAATGCATACCTTGATGGTGAAAATATTTTGTTTCATGATTATTGTGATATTTCAATTGCAGTAAGTGCGCCCAAAGGCCTAGTAGTGCCGGTTATCCGGAATGCGGAAAGTTTGAGCATGGCGGGTGTTGAAGCGGCCGTAGTTGAGCTGGCAACAAAAGCAAAAAACAATAAACTTACCATTGAAGAAATGAGTGGTGGAACATTCACCATCACAAACGGCGGAATATTTGGGTCGATGATGAGTACGCCAATTATTAATATTCCACAAAGTGCAATACTCGGTATGCATAATATTGTTGAGCGGCCAATGGCAGTAAACGGACAGGTCATTATTCGCCCAATGATGTACGTTGCTTTAAGTTATGATCATAGAATTATTGATGGCAGGGAATCTGTTGGGTTTTTGGTATTGGTAAAACAACTGTTGGAAAATCCGGCTTTACTATTGTTTGGAAAAGACCCTGTGGATGCATTGCTGGAATTATAAAATTATATTGATTAATTGATGATGGCTTTTTCATTTGTTTGAAGAAGCCATTTTTATAAAACATAAGTATGATCATAAGAAATATAGAACGTAAAGATAATGTAGCAGTTGCCGAAATTGTGAGGAATGTGTTTGTAGAATTGAAAGCACCAAAACTTGGTACTGCTTATGCAGACCCTAACTTAGATAATATTTTTGAAACTTACCAAAAACCCAACTCAGTTTATTTTGTTGTAGAACATAGTGGTAGAATTATTGGTGGTGCAGGTATCGATGCATTAAAAAGCGGAGACGAAAGTATTTGCGAACTTCAAAAAATGTATTTTTTACCCGAAGCCCGGGGGCTAGGCATAGGCAAAAAAATGATAACATTGTGTTTGCAAAAAGCAAAGAAATTTGGTTTTAAAAAATGTTATTTAGAAACATTTGTTTGTATGAAAGATGCACAAGAACTGTACAAAAAAACAGGGTTCTATTATATTGATGCACCCATTGGTAATACCGGCCATACATCTTGCCCAATATGGATGATGAAAGATCTGTAAATGTTGTAGGTTTAACTATCAAGCATAATCTTTAATGAGGACTGCTTACTATTTTTCGCCATTAAATAAAAATAATTGAGTCGCCAGCATTCCTATTTAGCATCTGCCATAAAGGTTATTGCATCTCATAAAAGTGGTGAGCCTTTGGTGCATCACCTAAAACGTTTTTTTGCTGCAGATAAAAAATATGGCTCTAAAGACAGAAAGCAGATAACATCTCTTTGTTATAATTATTATCGCACTGGCAAGGCCTTAAAAGATATGTCAACTGAGGAAAGAATCATTGTTTCAACTTTTTTGTGTACAAGCGTTCCTAATAGCTTTTTAGAAGAAATACATCCGGCTTTAAATGCTACTGTAGCGCTTCATAAAGCTGATAAAATTGATTCTTTTAAAATAAAGACAGTTGATCTTTTTCTTTTTATTAATGAATTGGGCGATTCAATAGATAAAGAGAAATTTGCTGTTTCCTTTTTGGAGCAACCGCTGTTTTTTTTGCGGATAAGGCCGGGAAAAGAAAAAATGGTGCTGGAGAAACTTGCCGATAATAAAATTGATTTTGAAGAGATAACGACTTCGTGTATTGCCTTACAGCAAGGCTTTAAGACAGAGCAATTTTTCTCACTCAATAAAGATGTAGTGGTGCAGGATCGTAATTCTCAGCAGGTATTTAATTATTTGCAAAAGCAGCATGTTTTCTTAAAAAAAGATATTGGCGTGTGGGATTGCTGCGCAGCAAGTGGCGGAAAATCAATCTTGTTGTACGATCTGTTGCATGGGCATGTGGAGTTGTATACATCTGATATGCGGGTAAGTATTTTAAATAACCTGTGCACCCGTTTTAAAGAAGCAGGCATAAAAAAATACGAGTCATTTACAGCAGATCTGTTGCAGGAAGATGATTTAAAAATTGATAACAAATTTGACCTTATTATTTGCGATGCTCCCTGCAGCGGCAGTGGAACATGGGCCCGCACACCTGAGCAACTGGCTTTTTTTACGACAGAAAAAATTGATGATTATGCTGCAATTCAATTAAAAATAGCAACCGCAGCTATAAAGCATTTGGATAACAAGGGCTTATTTTTTTACATTACCTGTTCTGTATTTAAAAAAGAAAATGAAGCAGTTGTAAACCAATTGAAAGAAAAATTTAATTTGCATGTACTACAAATGGAATACTTAGAAGGCTATAAAACAAAGGCTGACACGATGTTTGTAGCTGTAATGAGTTATTGATTAGTCAAATAAACAAGTTGCCCTTTGCAGAAAATGTCAGTAATGATTAGATCTAATTGAAAGTGTTTTCGAGGAACAAATCACGGCTTCGGAAAACCTTCTTCAAAACAACAAAACTAAATCCCAATACAGGTATACCGTACAAGTGACTGACTGTTACTTGCAGGCACAACAATGTTTTACGTTCCTTTGTAGCCTGAAAAATAATTTTTATCAATGCATCAATTCTTCCATATCGCCCCGATGCCTGCCTGCCACAACATTTGATTAAAAGCGGGAATATCTTTATCTAATATTTGAGTACCTCTGTCTTTTAGTGCCGCCCATTGAATATTTAATTCTTTCATTAAATCAATAGAAGGTTGATTCACCGACGGAATTTCACTTTCTGTTTGGTTGGTGAGAAACATATAATTGGCAGTAAATTTATTTGGGAAATTTTCCACATCATCATAAGCTTTTGATTTACGCTGTATCATCTCTTCGTCCCATTCCTTCATGCGCTTTAGCAATGCCTGACCCTGTGTTTTTATCACTGTATATTTATCTTCTTCGGGTATAGTTGTAAGTACCTGAGCTACTTGCTGCCGCTTTGCATCTATGGTATTTATCATGCGGTGCATGGTGGTTATTGCACTTTCCATATTGCTCATGGTATTATCATACATTTTGTAAGCATCAGCATTTGTAGTATACAAGGGGTTGGCTATAATGCTGGCATTGGTTGTAGCCTGCTGCGTTGATGTTTTAATTGCAACGGTATATTTTCCGGGTATGGCCTTGTGGCCACCGTAACTGCTTTCTATGTACGTATTAGGGATGCCGGGTACGGTTGCATGCCTCATATTCCATACAAAGCGATTCAATCCGGTTGCCTTGGTTAACAAAGGCTCTTTGGACGGGCCACCATCATATTTTTTATAAGTTGTGTCGGCTCTTGAGCTAAATGTGCGTACCAGGTTTCCGCCGGCATCTTTTATCTCCATGGTTATAATTGCCATTGAATCTTTCATTTTGGGTAAGTTGTAATAAAAAACCACACCTGTTGCGGGATTAACCCCCCGATATTTATGAGCACCGGTAAATTCAGCATGGGTTTCATCCAGTTCGCTGGAGCCATTTACCAGGTAAGCAGGGGAAGGTTCAAAAATTGAAAAGCTGGCAGTGTCTTTTTTATACTGGCGCAGCACACTCAAATCGTCCAATATCCAAAACGAACGGCCGGAGGTGGCAGCAATTAAATTTCCCTGATGAATCTTTAAATCTGTAACAGGCGTTACGGGTAAATTCAATTGAAAAGGTACCCATTCTTTTCCACCGTTCCAGGAAATGTAAATACCAAGTTCTGTGCCCGCATACAACAGGTCTTTTCTTTCGGGGTCTTCTCTAACAACTCTTGTAAATGCGCCCAATGGAATACCATTGTTTATTTTTACCCAGCTTTTGCCATAGTCAGTTGTTTTATACAAACCGGGATTGTGGTCATTAAATTTATAGCGGGTGGTGGCAATATACGCAGTGGCTTTATCAAACGGCGAAACCTCAATGGCATTAATAAGACATTCAGCCAAACTCGCAGGGGTTATATTTTGCCAATGGGTCCCGGCATCTTTAGTAAGGTATACCATCCCGTCGTCACTACCGGTATAGATTACCCCTTTTTCGTTTGCCGACTCAACAATATAACTTAATGTACCATAATTTTCTGCACCCACTGCTTCGTTGGTAAAGGGTACACCGGGTCTGCCTTGTTTTTCCTTTTCGTTGCGGGTAAGGTCAGGTGAAGCTTCTGTCCATGTTTTGCCCATATCTGTGGTACGCAGCAAATATTGTGACCCATGATAAAACACATTGGGTTCGTGTTTGCTCCAGATGATGGGAGCATTCCAATTATAGCGGTATTTTATATCCTTTGCGTCCCGGCCAAGATATTGTATAGGTGCCGCCATAATGTTGGTGCTGGCTTTTGCCTTTGTATCCAGCACCTCAATAGTCCCTTGGTAACTGCCACCTAATACTAACTGTGGGTTATCAGGATTAAAAGCAAGAAAGGCGCTTTCGCCGCCTGCAGACGTTTCCCAGCCTGCATTGCCGATGCCCTTGCCGCCCAACTCCCGGCTGGTAATGTTTACTGAACTGTTATCCTGTTGGCCACCGTAAATATGGTAAGGAAACTGGTTATCAGTATTGATGCGGTAAAATTGTGCCGTAGGCATATTGTTTTGCGAACTCCATGTTTTGCCCTGGTTAAAAGTAATGGCTGCCCCTCCATCATCCGCAATAATCATGTTGCTGGAATTGGTGGGGTTAATCCATAAATTATGATGGTCGCCATGCGTGGCCGAAATATCCTCCCATGTTTTTCCTCCATCGATAGAGCGGAGGGAAGGTGCACTCATAACATACAAAGTGTTCTCATTTAAAGGATCCGTAAATAATTTAATGTAGTACCAAGCCCGTTGTATGAGCCTGTGGTCGCTGCTTACCTGCACCCAGCTTTTGCCGGCGTTGCCTGAGATATATAAACCACCTGCTTCTTTATCCCAATCACTTTCAATTAATGCATATACTTTTTCTGAATTGCTCCTGCAAACAGCAATGGACATTTTGCCCATTTCTTTTGGTAACCCGTCTTCCATTTTATTCCAGTGTTCACCTCCGTCAGTTGATTTATATAAGCCGCTCCCCGGCCCACCACTTATTACTTGCCAGGGTTTACGTCCATGTTCCCACATAGATGCATAAAGAATAGATGGATTGTTCATGTCCATTGATAAATCAGTACAACCTGTTCTATCATTAACAAATAAAACATTCTTCCAGGTGTGGCCACCATCGTTTGATTTATAAATGCCCCGCTCTTTTGTATTGCCGTATAAAGCCCCCTGCGCCGCCACAAAAACTATGTCTGCATTTTTTGGATGCACCACCACTCGGGCAATATGCTGTGTAAGCTGGAGACCTATCTGCTTCCATGTTTTACCGGCATCTGTTGATTTATAAACACCATCGCCTGCAGACGTCATTACCCCACGAACGGCATGCTCTCCCATGCCAACATACACAATATTTGGGTCGCTTTCTGCCACAGTGACTGCGCCTACAGAGCCGGTTTTAAAAAACCCGTCTGATATATTTCCCCAGGTGATTCCCATATCATCAGACTTCCACAAGCCACCGCCGGTAGTACCCATATAGTAGGTATTGATGTTACCCGCCACACCGGAAGCTGTTACTGAGCGCCCGCCTCTAAACGGTCCGATGGACCGCCACTTGACCGCCTTAAAATAGTTGTTGGGATCAGCTAGTGAAGTATCCTTTTTACTTTGTGCACGTAAAGCAGCCACAGAAGAAAACAGTATAATAAACCAGGTAATTTTTTTTATCATGAGGCAGTTAATTAAAATGGAAATATAAATCTTTTTTTGTTTGGGTGAAGGGTGGGGAGATAGAGTTGCTCTAAAATGTTTTATTTAAAAGGCGGAAGTAATTCAAAAAAATACAATTCTTTAGCTCTCCAGCATCACACAGATTAAAGGAGAGGAATTTAAAAAAAGGATCGCTTTAAACTTCGTCATTTCGTGACACACCCAAGCGAAGTCCAGGTATCCACACCTTGGTTCATGCGCTGAGTTTTTTTCTATTTGTGGGGGAAGTAGCATGCAGCAAAAGCGGCAAAATTTAAACAACTTTATTTTATTGAAAATATTTTTAGTAATTCTTTAGGTTGCAGTGCAGGTAGAACTGAAGTTGATAATTTTTTTATTCCTGCTAAATCATTGGTAACAAAAAAATCAATTTTATGTTCCATGGCAATTTGATATAATAACGCATCCTCCAAATCGCTAAAATTTGTTTGAAGAGATCTCTCAAAACTTTGTTTACTGCATGGTAAAATGTTGATCAAATTATTAAGCTCAGTAAAAAAAACTCTTCGTAATTTTTTGGACAAGTTTTTTTGTAGAATATAATCTGTGGTTGTAATTACGCTCTCAGTTATAAATCCGCTCACGATTCCTTCTTCAACTAATTTGAAAAGTGAGACAGAATCTTTATAACCAATTCTCTTATCGTCGAAAATATCTAGAATGATATTTGTATCAAGAAAAATTTTAGTGCCCATATTTTTTCATAAGGTATTCGTCTTTAATTTTTTTTACTTCTCTGTTAGATAATTTACCGGATAAAGTGGCCGCATATTGTTCTACAAAATTTCTTTGAGGTTTACTCTTTTCACCGGCAATGATGGCCTTGGCCAGTAAGTCTTCTACCAACTTAGAAACAGAGGTATTTTGCTTGGCTGCAAAACGTTTGCTTTTTGCAACTATATTTTCATCTATTGTCAAATTTAACTTTACAGTCATGCCCTTACTATTTTTATAAAGATACGTATAAAATAAAATCAGGCGTATAAAAGGAGAAAGTGATTCTCCCTCAGCCTGCTATGTTCAGCTACTAATGTCAACTGGTGATAATTTGAAACTGTTTTATTTCCATCTTTCATATAACCGAAAAAGCTCATCAGCCTATAGCATTTTCTTGGAAGTAGGTGTACACAAAAATTCCATCTGCTACTATTGCAAATGGAATACTTAAAAGTTTATGAAACGAAGACGATACTATTGTTATTGCAGTGCTATCTTTTAAAAATCCTTATAGTTTCGAGTTTTTTATCATCGGCAAATACTTTTATAAAATAGATTCCTGTTTGCATTTGCTGCATATTAATTGTGTTTAACGTGCTGCCCGCCGGTTGCTGGTAAGTAGTTTTATACAGTTGCTGCCCAATTACATTGCTAAGCGTAATACTGATTTTTGTTACCTGTGCTCTGCTGATTATAATATTTGCTTTTTCTGTTACAGGGTTCGGATTTACCTTAATACTGTTTGTAAGCTTGCCGCAGGTTTGTGGCGCATTCACTATTAAAGAATCTAAATAAATGCTCGTATCTGCAGCAATATCCAATCTCATTCTATAACTGATATTGCCACCACTAGTCAGTGCCAGATCATCTGTAAAACTTAGATTTTTGTTAGTGAAATTTCCTGTTCCTGCAATTGTTTTAAATGTTTTGAAACCAACTTCATTCGCCTGTTTTCTTTCTACAACGACGTTCATTGAATTATCTTGCTTTACAGTTAATTGTACTATAGCCATGCAGCCTGATAATGAAAATAGTTTTGTAAAAGATTTTCTTAACAGGATTACGAAAGCTTTTTTCATATCAGGTATGCCATAACCCACACGATCATTTGGAGCACTGAATTTGTTCGCAGAGCGTTGCATAGCATCTAATACAGCCATATTATTATATTCGGGAAAAGCCTGCCACAAGCAGGTTGTAAGCCCGGCTATATTTGGTGCCGCAAAAGAAGTTCCGTTACTTAATACAGGTTGACCGGTACTAGGGCTTGCAACCACTGCTCTAACTCCTGTAGCAGCAACACTTGGTTTTATTTGGCCATCACTGCTTGGTCCATAACTGCTAAAACTACCTACGTTGCCAAGTGTATCTACTGCGCCAACTGCCATCACATTATCTGCATCTGCCGGGGTAGAAATAAAATGCCATGCACTTGTACCTTCGTTGCCTGCAGCTATTACGGGCAACATTCCTTTTTTTACGGCTATATTTGAAGCTATTGCACTCATGGTGGTATGTCCATTCATATCAGCATAAGTATAATTTTGAGAAGCAAAATCAAAAGTTGTATAACCTAAAGAAATACTACAAATATCAGCACCAATACTATCTGCCCGCTCGTATCCCGCTGCCATATTGTGTTCTTCAATTCTCGTTTCGCTTGTAACATCTTCTGTTTTGTAAAGACAAAAATTTGCCTTTGGTGCAGTTCCAACAAATATACCTGGCAGGTTTGCAGCAATGGTACTAAGGCAGTTCATTCCATGACTGTTTTCTTCATTTACACTTGGCTTATTTCCTACAAAATCCCACACATTCAATATCTGGTTGTTTGTTCTGATGCTATCAAAAGTTGGAAGAGACAAGTATTTAAAAAAACCTGCATCCAATAATGTCAACAGCATTCCTTCCCCCTTAAACCCATGATTGTGTAAAAACTCACCCTGATGCAAATGTACCTGCCCGTGTGAAGCACCATAATCAAATACATCACTTAATAGTCGAGAAGAAGAAGTTGTTTCATTCATTTTTAAAGGAACATCTTCTGGCTTTTCTAATTTTTTATTTACAGGTGTAGATTGTTCGTTTAATCTAGCAGCAATGGGCATTGAACTTACAACGAACGGGAAGCTGTTTATTTTTGCCAAAGCCGCTGTATCGGTTGTCCTAATAGTAACCTCGTTTAACCATTTTGAAGCATTTAAAACGGTAATAATTCCAGCTAGTCTAACACTGTCAATATACCTTGGTGTAACAGGTAAATCAAAACTGTCAATTAGAATATTATACCTGGCTCTGCGCTGTAATGCACGCTGGCTTAAGTATTGAGATGGATTAGTTGTAGAAAAAGGGTTTGTGGCTTTGTCTCTAAATTTTATTATATAACGTGTTTGCGATTGTGATGTTTTATAAATAAAGCAACATAAAAAAAAAGTAATAATTGATTTCATTTTATTAAATTTTAATTGAATTTTTTAAGACTTCAATCCAAATCTTCTCCAAGATCAAGAGAGTTGTAAAAACTTTAATTAATCATATTATAAAAAAATAAACACTGCATTGTGTGTATCGCTATTGCTAATTGTCTATTGCTTATTGTTCCGTTGCCAATTGTCTCTATCTTTTACTTATTGAGCCTAATATCTTGTATCGAATATCTTGTGTCAAATATCTTACTTTCTAATACGCCCATTTTACCCATGTTGCGCCCCAGGTAAAACCGCCGCCGAATGCTGCTAAAATAAGATTGTCGCCTTTCTTTAATTTATCTTCCCAATCCCACAAACAAAGCGGTATTGTTGCAGCAGTTGTGTTGCCATATTTTTCAATGTTTATCATTATTTTTTCTTTTGGTAATCCTATTCTTTTGGCAGTTGCGTCTATAATTCTCAAATTTGCCTGGTGTGGTACAAGCCATGTAATGTCATCTTCTGTTAAATTGTTTCTTTGCATTAATTCATAACATACGTCGGCCATACCTTTTACAGCAAATTTAAAAACAGTTTGTCCCTCCTGGTATATGTAATGTTCTTTGGCCAACACTGTTTCTATTGTAGAAGGCTTGAATGAACCCCCCGCCTTCATATGTAAAAACGGTTTTCCAGAACCATCTGTTTTTAAAAGGCTATCTTTTATGCCATTATCATTTGCAGAAGCTTCTAACAAAACAGCGCCTGCACCATCTCCAAATAAAATACAGGTTGTCCGATCACTATAATCTATAATACTGCTCATTTTATCTGCGCCTACTACAATCACCTTTTTATATCTGCCACTCTCAATTAAACCGGCTGCAGTTGTAAGAGAAAATAAAAACCCGGAGCATGCTGCGTTAATATCGTAACTAAATGCATTTTTTATACCGGCCTTATCACAAATTATATTGGCTGTAGATGGAAATAACATATCTGGCGTTACGGTGGCACATATTACACAATCGATATCCTCCGGTGAAATACCTTTTTTCTGAAGAATATCTTTTACTGCTTCTACCCCCATATCGCTTGATGCCAAACCTTCGCCTTTTAAAATACGGCGCTCACTAATACCGGTCCTTGATTTTATCCACTCGTCGTTGGTGTCAATCATCGATTCCAAAATTTTGTTTGTCAGTCTGTATTCAGGTACATATCCTCCAACGCAAGTTATAGCTGCAGTAATTTTCTCCATTCCTTGAAATATTTTTTATCTAATAAATAATAATTACCGTAAATATAATCGAAATCATCGTGAAGTAATTTTCCCGTTAGTAACAATAAAATGCGTTATTTTCGTTAATTGTCAGATTAGTAAAACTATGTATGCATATTTAAGGGGAGATTTCAGTTACAAAAGCGCATCGCAAGTGTACGTAGATGTAAATGGTTTGGGTTATGAGTTAAACATTACTTTAAACACATACTCAGCTATTGAAAAACTTGCCGGAGGTAAACTTTATACATATCTTCAAATAAAGGAAGATTCGCACACATTGTATGGTTTTTTTGAAAAAGAGGAGAGGGATATGTTTGTTTTATTGATAAGCGTTTCAGGTGTTGGCGCAGCAACTGCACGTATGATGTTGTCGTCGTTAAAACCTGACGAGGTGGAAGTTGCCATTATTACCGGTAATTTAAAATTAATTGAAAGTGTAAAAGGAATAGGAAAAAAAACTGCTGAACGGCTTGTGCTTGAACTGCGTGATAAAGTAGGAAATAAAACCTCTTCAAGCAGCCAATCCTGGAACAAAGCGGTCAATAGCATTGAAAAAGATGCAGTCCATGCATTGGTGGCGTTAGGTATTATTCAAAAGCAAGCTGAATTATCTGTAAAAAAAGTACTTACTGCTGAACCTGATATCATAAAATTAGAGGACCTTATAAAAAAAGCCCTGAAAGTAATTTGAGTCTAGATCTACATTAACTTATTGTCTTAATGCTGCTTATAAGAAAACTATTTCTCACGCTTTTTATGTGTGTTTCTGCATATATTGTATTTGGAAACGTCAATGCATTTAATAATACTGGATCTGATTTTGAAGCTGAGCAAAATGTAAGAGACACACCTCCTTTAGTTGCCACACAATCGCTTCGCTATCCCATTAATGACAGCAGGGCTGATGGAGTATCTGCTACCAACAGAGGTACATTTTATCTGCGAAATCCTACCAACATAAAAGACTCGGTGGTTTACAATGCAATTACAAGAACTTACTCAGTGTACGAAAAGGTTGGAGAAAAATATTATCGAACTCCTACCACTTACAGCTTCGATGAATACTGGGCAATACAAAACCGAAAATCAGAAATAGCTTATTTTAAAAAGAGAGCAAACACAACCAATTTATTAAACAGGGGGAAACTGATAAAACCTAAATTATCTCTTTCAGATAATTTGTTTAACAGGTTATTTGGTACAGGTAAAATTGAAATTACGCCACAGGGTAATGTTGATATTACTGCAGGTTACCAGGGGCAAAGAATTGATAACCCAACGCTGCCGGAACGGGCAAGAAAAAGCGGCGGGCTTGATTTTAATTTAAACGCTCAATTAAATGTAAATGCAAATATTGGTGACAAACTTAAATTCCCTATTAATTACAATACGCTTGCAAATTTTAACCTGGATAATCAATTGAAACTTGATTATACAGGTAGTGACGATGACATAATTAAAAGATTTGAAGCGGGTTCTGTAAGTTTTGCATCGAAAGGAACTTTGATACCGGGTGCACAACAATTGTTTGGTATAAAAACACAACTTCAGTTTGGTAAACTCTACGTTACCACAATACTCGCCAACCAAAGATCGCAGCGGCAAAATGTAAATTTACAGGGAGGGTCGGCTTCGCAAACTTTCGAAATAAAGGCAGATGAATATGAGGAAAACCGTCACTTTTTAGTTGCCCAGTATTTTAGAGATAATTACAATAGAGTAATGGCCAATGCACCTGCCATTAACAGTCCTATACAGATTTTAAAAATGCAGGTTTGGGTAACTAATAGAAATGGCATTACAACTGAAACAAGAGATATCGTTGGTTTAATGGATCTGGCAGAAAGAAACCCTTATTTAAAGGCAGATACAATAAACGTTTTAAGCAACCAGCCGATCCCTACCAATGGAACAAATGACTTGCTTACCAAAATAAGGAATCTGCCCGATGCAAGAAACTCTTCAACTATTTACAATAATTTATTAAGCTTGCACTTAAAGCCTGTGCAGGATTTTGAAAAAACTTTTGCAAGAAAACTAGACAGCACTTCTTACACCTACAACCGCCAACTCGGAACTTTATCTTTGAGTTCTCCACTACAAACGGATGAAGTATTGGGTGTTGCCTACCAATATTCCTTCAACGGTAAAATTTATCAGGTAGGAGAGTTTTCAGAAGATGTACCACCGGACAGTACCACAGCCATACAAAAAATATTATTCTTAAAATTATTAAAAGCAACATCACAGCGTACTAACCTTCCTATTTGGAAACTGATGATGAAAAATGTTTATTCTGTTGGCTATGGTATACTAACCCCACAGGATTTTAAATTGAATGTATTGTATGAACAGCCAGGTTTGGGTGCTAAACGTTATTTACCTTTTGGTAATAAAAATCAGGGGGTGCCTATTATTACGCTTATAAATGCAGACAGGCTTAACAGCCAGCTCGATCCGCAGCCAGACGGTGTATTTGATTACATTGAAAATTTCACCGTAAACTCTCAATATAGCAGGGTTATATTTCCTTTGCTGGAGCCATTTGGTAGAGATCTGGCACCTCAAATTTACACTACAGTTCCCATTACAGCAGCGGATACTTTGTTTTATGCATTGTACGATTCCATTAAAGCAGTTGCACAACAATTTCCAAACCTTAATAGGTTTATACTGAGGGGTTCTGCCAAAACATCCGGCTCAGGTGATATCAGTATTGGTTATAATATTCCAAAAGGTTCCGTATCTGTATCTGCAGGAGGCCGTGCTTTGCAGGAGGGTGTTGATTATAATGTTAATTACGACCTGGGTACAATTAAAATTATAAATCCTGCCATATTAAATTCAGGTTTGCCTGTGCAGGTTAATTTTGAAAACAATGCTTCATTCGGTCTGCAACAAAAATCTTTTCTTGGTTTAAGGCTCGATTATCAACTTAAAAATACTGCCAAAGAACAACTCTCTATTGGTGGCACAATTGTAAGATTAAGTGAGAGACCTTTTTTTACAAAAGTAAATTTGGGTGACGATCCAATCAGAAATGCCATGTATGGTTTAGATGTAAATTATAAAAAAGATTTACCAAGGCTTACAAAGTTGCTGGATAAATTACCATTCTATTCCACCAAAGCACCCTCTACCGTTAATGCATACGCAGAAGGAGCGATGTTAAAGCCAGGACATGCCCCACAAATTGGTAAAGGTGCTAATGGGGTAATTTATATTGATGATTTTGAAGGAAGCAAATCCGGAATTGATTTACGTTTCCCCGCAGTTGCTTGGGGGCTAGCTGCAACGCCACTAGGCGCAACAGCAAAAAACAATAATACAGAATTGTTTCCCGAAGCAAGACTAAATAATAATTTGAATTATGGTAAAAACCGCTCGAAAATTGCATGGTATCAAATTGAACAAATTTTGCAACAATACAGGGCAAACAACAACCCTATTACCGATCCTAATTTATTAAGTGATCCGAGAGTTAGGCAGATTTACCAGAAAGAAATATTTCCACAAAAGACCACTGGATTTGGTGAGAGCCAGCTTGTAACCTTTGATCTTGCATATTATCCCAAAGAAAGGGGGCCTTATAATTTTGATGATAGTGCAGCTACTGTTAATGCTCAGGGTAATTTTTTAAATCCAAGAAAGAGATGGGGCGGGCTTCAAAGAAGTATAGATCAGACAGATTTTGAAACTGCAAATATAGAATTTATTGAGGCATGGATACAGGATCCGTTTATAAATAATCCATCATCTACCGGTGGCAAATTGTATTTTAACTTAGGTAATATTTCTGAAGATATTTTAAAAGACGGAAGACGTTTTTATGAGAATGGCATATCTACTCCAAATGCACCTGCACCCATGGACGAAACGGTTTGGGGCCGTGTACCACGAAACCAGTTACAGGTTACAAATGCTTTTAGCAATAATCCCGACGATAGAAAATTTCAGGATATCGGGCTGGATGGGTTGAGTGATTCTGCCGAGGTAAGAAGAAGGAAAACATATTTAGATAAACTTGCCTCAAACTTCGGTACTAATTCTCCGGCATATCAAAATGCTCTTCGTGATCCTTCAAGCGATGACTATAAGCATTACAGAAATGCAGGTTTTACTGCTGCTGATGGGATTCTTGCACGTTACAAAAATTATAATTCACCTGAAGGGAATTCGCCTATTGATAATGGCGGGCAATTTACATCTGCCGCAACTTTATACCCGGATGCAGAAGATAATAACCGGGATAATACTTTGAATGAAACAGAAGAATATTATCAATATATTCTGGATTTAAAACCACCTTCCGCACCTGAGATGCAGATAGGTCAAAATTTTATTGTTGATAAAAAAATTGTGCCTGTAAATCTTCCTAATGGTACTACCAGAAACGAAACATTTTATCAACTTCGGATTCCCGTAAATAGTTACGATAAAAAAATAGGAAATATTCAGGACTTTAAATCAATCCGTTTTATAAGAATGTTTATGACTGATTTTGCAGATACGGCAGTAGTTCGATTTGCGCAGTTACAACTTGCAAGAAATATATGGAGAAGATATAAATTTCAGATTGATACAACAGGAATGTTTAATGTATCCACTAATTCTGCATTTAACGTTGGTGCTGTAAATATTGAAGAAAACGATACAAGAACTCCATTGCCATACCGCACACCGAGAGACATACAGCGCCAGCAGACATTAAGTAACAATGGTGTAAATCTTTTACAGAATGAACAGTCAATGACCTTGCAGTTTTGTGATTTAAAAAGAGGAGATGCCAAAGGTGTTTTTCAGACTTTTGGAAATAAGGATTTACGACAGTTTAAAAAAATGTCTATGTACATTCATTCAGAGCAGTCGAGAACCGCAAACCCCACAATAAAGGATAAAGACCTTACGGCCGTTTTTAGGATGGGTACGGACTTTGTAAATAATTATTACGAAATAAGAATTCCGTTAATTAATACCAAACTTGATGCTGCAGCAAAGCTTGGCGCTAATTCGCAGGCATACAACGATTCACTATGGAATCCTGCAAACTCACTCGATCTTGATTTAACGAAACTTACTAAAATAAAACAGGCAAGAAATCTTTCGAGCAACCTTTTAAATAGAATTTATACTGAAGTGCAACCTAGTGGACAAACTTATTCTGTGATGGGTAACCCTAACCTTGGGGAAATAAAAGGAATTTTGATTGGTGTAGAGAACACAAAAACTTCTTTGGTTGCCTGCGGCGAAATTTGGGTGAATGAATTAAGACTTTCCTCTTTAGATGAAAATGGCGGTTATGCAGCTTTGGCAAGAGTCGATTTTACACTTGCAGATTTAGGTACATTATCATTATCAGGCAATATGCATACGAAGGGTTTTGGTACACTGGAACAAAGAGTAAATGAGCGTTACAGAGACGACTTCTACCAGTTTGATGTTGCTGCCAACTTAGAATTAGGAAAAGTGTTGCCTAAAAAAGCAGCTATGTCAATCCCGGTATTTGCGAGCTACTCACAATCAGTAAGTTCACCTGAATATGATCCTTACGACCTCGATATTAAGTTAAAGGAAAAGTTAAAAGCGGTGCCTGCAAATCAGAAAGATTCTATACGTAAAACAGCGATAGATTTTACCTCCATAAAAACAGTAAACTTTACTAACGTAAGAAAATTAAAAACAAATACAAAGAAGCCAAAAATATATGATATATCAAATGTAGATGTAAGTTACTCTTACATTAAAACAAGTAGTTATAATCCGCTTATTGAATATAATGATGTTATAAGGCACAGAGCGGCAATTGGCTATAATTTTGCCCCTCAACCAAAATTTATAACGCCTTTTAAAGCATTGTTTAAAAAGACAAAAACAAAATGGTTTGATCTGGTAAAGGATTTTAATATTAATTACATCCCTTCTCAGTTAAGTTTTAGGGCAGATCTACAAAGGAAGTTTGGTGCAATAAAGCCAAGAAGTCTTGGAGGAGATAAATACCAAACTCCCGAGACTTATGATAAGTATTTTGTCTTTCAAAGAGATTATATTTTGCGTTGGAATTTTACCAGATCAATATTATTGGATTATACAGCAATCAACAATTCACGTATTGATGAACCCGCAGGAAGAATTGATACTAAAGCAAAAAAGGATACGCTATTTACTAATTTATTTAAAGGAGGTCGCAATACGTTGTTTAATCAAACTGCAGCGTTGTCTTACACATTGCCTTTGGCTAAAATACCTGCATTGGATTTTGTAACTGCCAATTTAAAATACCAGGCGACTTATAGATGGATAGGTGCAAGCAGGCTTGCTGTAAATCTTGGTAATTTCCTGGAAAATGGTCAGCAGAAAGAAGGAACTGTGCAGATGGATTTTAGTAGGCTGTATCAAAAATCAAAATTTCTGCGGCAATTGGATGCACCAAAAAATATTGATGACAGAGAAAAATGGAGAAACAGGTATACAAAAGTTACAGACAGTGTAACAAATAAACTGGGCCAAAAAGTGTTGCGCACCCGAAGAATTTTAGATAAATCTGCACTGCCATATGTTAGTACTCCATTAAAAGTTATTGGTAAATTATTAACCAGTTTAAAGCAGGTAAATGTTTCTGCAGGAGAAACAGGCAGCACACGTTTACCCGGCTATACAGACAGTACACAATACCTTGGGCAAAATTTTAAAAGTATGGCGCCCGGTTTTGATTTTATTTTGGGTAGGCAAGTGGACAGTAACTGGTTAAACAGAAAAGCAGCACGAAGGCTTATCACAAAAGATTCATCTTTTAATTACCTTTTTCAGCAAAACTTTGACCAAACTTTTACGGCAAGTGCCACGCTTGAGCCGGTAAGAGATTTAAATATTACTGTAAATATTAAAAAGTCATTTAGTAAAAATTATTCAGAAACTTTTAGATTTATTGATACGACGGGTGGTAATAACCAAAAGTTTATGCACCTGACACCCTATTCAACCGGCGGTTTTGATGTGAGCTTTATTGCATTTAAAACGCTGTTTGGTAAGTTCGATCCTAATAAGGTTTCCGAAACTTTTAAAACCTTTGAAAATAACCGTTCAGTTTTATCCCGAAGGCTCGGTAAAGCAAATCCATACACGACGTCTCAACCCGGCGGCGGCTTACAGACAGATGGCTATTATTATGGCTATGGTAAATATGCGGTAGATGTTTTGATACCATCGTTTATTGCGGCATATACTGACCAAAACCCGGAGAATGTGTTTCTTATTAAGCAGACAGATGGTCGTACAAGATCTAACCCTTTTAGATCTATTTTGCCAAAACCAAACTGGAACATTAATTACAACGGCTTAACAAAAATAAAA
The DNA here is from genome assembly GCA_043751875.1 of Ferruginibacter sp. Taxonomy (GTDB): domain Bacteria; phylum Bacteroidota; class Bacteroidia; order Chitinophagales; family Chitinophagaceae; genus Ferruginibacter. The sequence goes on along the minus strand of JAYUZL010000114.1, from coordinate 5,143 downwards.
GGACTTGAGAAAATATTCAATAGTTTCAATGTATCTCATGCATATAATGGCAGCTTAAGTATGAATGGATTTACATCTGCGTTACTTTATCAGGATGTATCCAGGTTTGGATATCCTTCCTTTTACGATACTGTTTCTAAAGCATATATTCCTTTCTTTTTAGTACCTAACGTAAGTATACAAGAGCAGTTTTCTCCCTTGCTTGGTTTTGATATGCAGTTTACCAACCAGTTTCAGGCAAAGTTTGAATATGCAAAATCCCGCACGCTGAGTTTAAGTTTATATGATTATCAGCTGAGCGAACAGCGTAGTACAGAATTTTCCGTTGGTGCCGGATACCGCAAAAGAGGGTTGAAATTATTGGGAGGATTAACACTGCCGAAATTCTTAGGCGGCGGAAAGAAGCTGGAGAATGAAATTAACTTTAGAATTGATTACAGAATAAGGGATAACGTAACTGCAAACAGCAGACTGGATCAGGATAATAATTTTGCGACGGGTGGTAGTAGGGAAATAACTATCACGCCAACTGTAGATTATTTTTTAAACAACCGGGTTAATTTGAAGTTTTATTTTGATCGCCGTAAGGTGTTACCCTATATTTCTTCCAGTGCGCCAACAATTAATACAAGAGCCGGTGTGCAGGTCAGAATTTCATTGGCACAGTAAGGCTAAATTAAAAAGCTATTTATCGTAAAATGGAAGAATGCGAATCTGATAAAAGAAAAATTTAGTGATTTTTAAAACGGGAAAGCAACTACAGTTTTAAGAATAAGCATGTAGAAATCCCTAGCATCTTTTTGTATCTATAAGAATTGAAAATTACTGTAGGAAAAGTGCTAAGGGCAGTTATAAAGGAAGGTGAGAGGAGCGAGCCTGTTGTTTCTAAACATAAGTTGATTCAGTAGTTTCAGAGAATGGTTTAATTAAAATACACTGCCATTAATATATGACGGTCTCTTTTTATATAAATAAATTTTTTTGGATTAAGTTTCAGAGCCATGTAAAGTTGTAATTCGTACAATCTTCTAAGGTTTAACTATTTTTTTAAAGATCATAAAATAGCCACAGAGTTCCTTTTTCTTTTTATTAATCTGTATAGGCTTGATCATGTGATACTCTGTAAACTGAGGGATGTAGTCGTAGTTGATAATATTCCCGTCAACATCACCCCACATTTTGCGTTGAAATACAACCTGCTTTTCATTCCAGTCAAACATCCTTACTTCATATACTCTTGAGGTAATATCTCCAATAAAAATAACCCTATACCAGGTCCCCTGCCTTAACGGAACTACAACCGGAATTTCATAATCGCTTTCCATAGGTATGCTAGCTTCTTTTGCAAGCATAAAACCTTGCTTTTCAAATTCTTTTTTTAAACTATCGACTTGCTGAAGAATGGCCATGTTATCGCAGGTGGTAGCTCGTTTAACAATCGGCTGAGCATTTCCTGCGAGGTGCAGGTTTACACAAAACACTATTCCAATAATTGTGAAAAAGTTCTTCATTGATAACGGATAAAGTCGGATTCATAAATTTAGTAAATCCCCCTTCAATTATTAACGGGAATCTATACCAGTTATTGTGCGTGCAGCGTAGAGATGTGTATCTTATTTTGTAGTTGTTGTACTACCCAATTAACTTTTATTAAATATAGAAGCATTTGCCTGTTGTAAACAAGTTATAGTAAGATCATTGATACAAACATGAGAGGGTAAAGATGCACAATAAAATATAGTATCTGCAACATCGTTAGCTGTTAGGGGTATATAATTTCTGTATGCTGCCGCTGCTTTTTCTTCATCTCCCTTAAAACGAACAATTGAAAATTCTGTTTCTACTGCACCTGGATTTATTGAAGTTACTTTAATGTTATGTTTCACAAGGTCTATACGCATGCCTTGTGAAATAGCATCAACTGCAAATTTACTTGCACAGTAAACATTTCCGTTTTCATAAACTTCCTTCCCGGCTATAGAACCGAGATTTATAATATGGCCTTTGCTCTTTTTTATATAGGGCATCAGTGCTCTGCTGGCGTACAAAAGCCCATTAACATTGGTGCTCATCATAGTTTCCCAGTCGGTAATATCAGCATCATCAAATGCATCTCTGCCTAGTGCTAACCCTGCATTGTTAATCAAAATATCAATAGATATTTCATCACTCAAACTGGAAACGGCATTAAAAACCTGGTCTTTATTCTGCACATCAAAACACAAAGTTTTTACTTCTACTCTGTATTTATTTTCAATGTCCTTTTTAACTGTTTCTAACAAAGCATTTCGTCTGCCTGTTATAATAATATTATAACTGTTTTCAGCAAATTTATCTGCACATGCTCTGCCAATCCCTGATGTAGCACCGGTTATAAAAACTGTTTTATTCATGTTGTTTTTTGGGGTTTATTTTCTCAATGTTTTTCTATCTTATCAGGATAACGGTACCCTTTCTAAATATATTTTTATTCTTATAATCGGTAGCACTTGCTTGCCAAACATATGTTCCCGGATCTTGGGATATTCCCTTATACTTTCCATCCCACCCATCGCCAATTTTACTTGTTTTATATAACAAAACTCCCCAACGATTGTAAACCGCAAAAGATTCTAAAGACTTTATGCCTAAAGCTATTGGTCTGAAAAGATTATTTTTGGCATCGCCACCCGGCGTAAATGCAGATGGTACGTAGATATCGGGCGGAAGAAAAAATACTTTTACATTTATTGTATCAGTTGCAACACATCCAACACCATTACTTACAGAAACTGTATATTTAATATTGTTTTGAGGAGTAGAAATTGGGTTATTTATATTTGGATTATCCAGGTAAGTTGTAGGATCCCATGAATAATTTGAACTGCCTGTTGCATTTAATTGTAAGGATTGCCCCAATACTACCGAAGTATCTGAAGGCCCGGCATCTGCAATAATTCTGACAACGTTTACTTTAAAAGTTTTAAAAACAGGTTTGGGGCAGCCAAAAGTATCCTTAACAGCAACAGTATAGGTTATAGATTGCTTAGGGAAAACAGCTAGAGGATTAGGAATATTTATATCGGTTAAGTAAGCCGGAGGCGACCATAAATAAATACTTCCACCGGAAGCATTCAACTGCGAATTTTTTCCGAAGCAAATAGGATCATCCCCTGAAACCCCAGCTACAGGATAAGGAGCTGTTTTTACAACAATATCTTCTTCTTTAAAACATTTATTAGATATTGATGCAGATACATGAAACGTAGTTAATGAATCCTTAGGGAAAATAATTGGGTTTCGTACTCTTGGGTCTAATATAACATTCGCCGGTGTCCAGTTGAAATAAAGCGCATCTGTGTTTAGAATAAGTCTGGCACTATCGGTTCTGCAAATGCTGGTATCATTAACAGACAACAAGGTTACATCTTTCACCACCCTAACCAATACATTTGCTGTATTGCTGCAACCAACAGGATTCTCATAAAAAGCGGTGTATCTGGTTGTAACATCCGGACTTACTAAAGGGTTGAAACTACTTGTACTGTTTATCATATAATTGGGCGACCATGTTATTGTACCGCCCGATGCGCTGCTCTTAAGTTGCAGCGTATCTATAGTGCAGATAAGTGTATCTTTTGAAATAGTAAAATCAGGTTTATCAACAATTTTTACAGGAACAGACAGCGTCTTTCTACAGCCTTTGCTGGTACCAACAATTAATTGTGCAAGATAATTTCCTGCTTTTGCATAAGTGTAAGTTGGGCTTTTTATACGGCTTGTATCAGCACTTGTGGTCTGGTCTCCAAAATCCCACAACCAATAATCAACAGGTGGAAAATTTGTCGTAGTAATATCATTAAACTTTGCAGGTACACCCTTGCAAGTATTAGTAACTGTATCTGTTGCGGGAAAAAAGCCCGGGTAAACCTTTACTATAGAAGTATCACTGGCAGCACATTGCGTGCCTGCATTAACGGTTAATATTAATTGATAATCGCCGGGGGCTGAATAAATATGCGTAGGTGTTTCTTGGTTTGATTTATTTAACGCACCTGTTGAAGGGTCTCCAAAACTCCAGTCAAATGTTAGGTTAAGGGCAGAGTTGCTTTCGTTTTTAAATTTAACTGTAAGGCTGTCGCAGTTTACATAACTTGTTTGAAGTTCAGAGCTTGCAAAATCGCACGGTGCAACTGTAACAATGAAATCTTTTCTGTGGTCAGAAACAAAAACACCTTTGCGATACTCTTTTACCAAAACGCAAACAATATATTTACCTGCAGCGGGTGCAGTGCCTGAAATAAATCCTGTAGCAGTATTAATCACAGCCAATGGTCCTAATGGTTGCAATCCTGAATAAGGGGAAGAATATGGAACTGAACCATAGGCCGGGGGCGCAGGATTACTAAAGCTTGCATCAACAGCAGCGCCACCATTGTATGCGCTTGTGGTAGAATAAACTAAAGAATCTCCATCAGCATCTGTTGCACTAAAATCTAGCAAAAATTTGTTTTCCTGACATATAACTGAAATACCTGTTTGAAACTTAGCACTGCTGTTATTACCCAGTGGTAAATTTTGTGTACCTGGAATAGAGCCTACGTAAGTTGAACCTACACTTGGGGCATTGCCAATATTTGTAATATTAGCAACTCTGCAACATGTTTGATAGGTAATTGTATATCCACTTGTATTATCAGGCAATTCAGCGTCGAAAGTATAACTACCCACACTGTAATTAAAAACGGGTGGGTTGGTGAGGCATAGCGGAGATGCAACAGTTCCTACAGGATCATCGGAATTTCTAGCAACAGTATTTAAAGACCCTACAAGCGAGTTGTTGGTGTTCTCAAAAATAGCAACAGATAATGATATGGGCATTGCCGCACACGGTGGAGGACAACTGTTATCCCGAAATAATCTTATGGTTATTCTATATATTTTTGATGCAGCACCTACACCCGGACCAACATAGCTGTATATAATTTCACCTCCGGTTATATGTGCAGCAAAAACAGGTAAAAAACAGCCTACGAAAAATATAATGAATAGAAGTTTCCTCATGTTAAGACTATAATATAAAATTACGCAATTATGATGTATTGTATTGTCTGAAGACTAAAGGGTATGTAAAAATTCTCCCAAATATTTATTTACCATATCA
>JAYUZL010000113.1:0-5041 GCA_043751875.1 Ferruginibacter sp. | reverse complement strand
CCATTGTTGTTGTGCAAAAATTTCACGCTTTCAGGATAACCTTCCATGGAATCAATCAAGCTTTTCAGCAAATCAAATTCATTGGTACGAGCATCAAGTTTGCGGCTTTCGTCTGCAAGGTTTTGGCGCATACCTTCCATCATATTTTGCGTAGCAAGTATTTGTTCTTTTGTTCGGTCCTGATGTTCCTGTAATTGTTGTAAATCTGTTTTCTTATGCTCCAGTTCAACTTCTTTTTCTACTTTATCTGCTTCTAATGTTTGGAGCTGCACTGCTCTTGTTTTTTGCTCTTCGCTTAATTGTAAAATAGTACGTTGCAGGTTTTGAATACTCGTATCAGCAACGGCAACTTTTTTCTCTGCATCAAAACGACTTAATTGTATTGCCTGGTTTTCTTTGCGAAGCAAATCAATTTCACTGCGCTTGTCATCAAATATTCGGCGCTTTTCTTCAACGGCTTCTTTCAAGTCTTCCACCTTATCTTCCAGTTCTGTAACTTTTTGTTCTTCTTCTATAACCTGGTTGCTTGTAAATTTTATACTTTCCTGCAACCCCGATAACTGCCCGGATGCTTTCTTTAAAAACTCATCGAGACTTACTTTTGTTTCTTTGAGGTATTGTACTTTTTGGCTACTAAGGTTTTTTTCATTTTCCTTACTGCGTACTTTATCGAGCATTTCATTGTAAGCATGTTGCATGTGTTGCAAAGCTTTTTCTTTTTCTACAAAAGCAAGTTTCTCCTGTTCAAGTACTGCATCTTCACCGGCAATGGCAACTTCAAGCTCTATCCGCTTGTCTACTTCTTGTTGTTGTTGAGCATTTAAATCCCGGTAAGTAATATTAAACCCTTCCAATGCAGCTTTAGCAAGCTCGATAGAAACTTCTTTGTATTCTTTTTTTATTTCAAAATATTTCTCCGCCTTTTTAGCCTGATTTTCGAGACTTTTAAGCTGGTTATTTATTTCAAACAAAAGATCTTCAATACGGGCAAGATCCTGTTCTGTAGCATCTAATTTTAGTTTTGCCTCTTTCTTTCTTGTTTTATAAATGGTAATACCTGCCGCTTGCTCCAACATTTTACGGCGACTGTTCTCTTTGTCTTTTATAATATCATCCACCATCCCCAGTTCAATAATAGCATAGCTATCTGTACTTACGCCAGTATCCATAAACAAATTATGAATATCCTTTAAGCGACAAGCAACATCATTTAGCCTGTATTCGCTCTCGCCACTTTTATAATATTTACGGGTAACGGTAACAGTATTAAACTCTGTTGGGAGGAGATTTTTTGTATTTTCAAAAGTAAGGCTTACTTCTGCAAGTCCGCTTGGATTGCGGGTTTTGCTGCCATTAAATACCAAACTCTCCAAATTTTCGCTACGGAGATTGCTGATTTTATGCTCGCCAATAACCCACCTGATACTATCAATAATATTACTTTTGCCACAGCCATTGGGCCCAATAACCCCAGTAATTCCCTCATCAAAATTAAGAACCGTTTTATCGGCAAAACTTTTAAATCCTTTTATTTCTAAACTCTTTAAGCGCACAGTAGCTTGTTTTAAGTAAAGCGGCAAACATACATGAATTTGAGGAAAACTAACAGAGTACAGATAGGTTTGTTTACACATGCAATGCACACCAGCAAAGCATCATTTGATATATAATAATATGGTAGCAGTGTGGAGACCCTTATATTTAATATAGATTTGATTAGAAAGTTTGACATAATAAAAGGGAGTAATTCGTTAAGATGAACCTGTCTCTTTTAATTGTTAATACTTAAAAATTGTATTTTAAATTTAATCCTACATGAGCATTTACTTTAGACGGACCGGGAATATAATCATCGCCTGAATTCAAGCTTAATGGATTTGCAAACCGATTTAAAAAAACTTTTATGGCGTAAGGGATTTTGGTAATATTATTTACATCCCCAAAAAATTAAAATCAAAATGTTTTGACAAAGTTTGTAGCACGCCAACTTTTTATTAAAATAAAAATGGTTGGCTTTCCTTAGAAAACCAACTATTTAATATTTTTATTACTTTTTATTTAATCTAAAACTTAACCGTAAGTGTAGCATTAAACGTAGTACCCAATTGGTTAAACTGAGAACCATTGTAACCAAGTATTCTGTACCTGCCACTAAATTCTAAAAAACCTTCTAGTAAACTTTTTGCAGATGCATTATTTAAAACTGCATTCGCATCTGTATTTAATCCTACCAATTTCCATTTGGGCAATACATTAAATATATTATTAGCAGTAACATTTAAAGCAACTTTGCTATTAAAATTATAACCAATATTTAAGTCGGTAACAACTGCTGAACTAAAAACTTGTTTTATGTCAGTCATTGCATTTCGATCGCCTGAGGAAGGTGCTGCAATACCTAAATCTGTATAATTAGCACCATTATCTAAATCTTGAAATTTAGTTGGCCCAAACAATGTATTATTTAAATTAAAATTAAATTTCTCGATATTGTAATCAAAACCAAATATTACTTTGTATTTAGGGCGACTTTCTGTTAACAAAGATTTGATTTGAGCATTTAAAATAGAGGAACCTGCATCGGCAATTGCTTTTGGCGTTACAGGTGTTCCTATTATTTCATTTTTGAGGGTGTAATTTCCCGCAATGTTAACTGCTAATTTACCTTTACCAAGTTCTATGTTTTTGTAGTTGGCAACAAAATCTAAACCCGATGTTCTGGTTTTAATTCCATTAATAAAAAATTGAACACTGGCCAAATCAAAATTACCAGCCCCGACTGCTGTGCCTTTTAATATTCTACCTAACTCAGTAACAGGAGTTGCCAATTTACGATCGTCAGTAGTAATGGATGAACTGTACACTATTCTATCTTTAATATCAATGGTGTAATAATCAAATGTTACGCTTAAATTTTTTGTAGGTTTCAACCCAAGGCCAAGGGTAAAGTTTGTAGATTTTTCTGCAGTTAATTTTGGAACTCCCAAAGAAAACGCTTCTTTACTTGCGTTGTTAAATAAACCAGATGTTTGAATAGTACCACCTGAAAAAGATGCCTGTGTAGATTGAGTGTATATCTGGTGTAAAGTTGGGGCCCTAAAACCGGTAGATATTGAACCCCTGATGGTTAATTTATCATCTAAAAATTTATAACGGGATGACACTTTATAAACAAATGTATTTCCAAAATCACTGTATCTCTCACCTCTTACTGTTGCATTTACTAAAAAATCTTTATTAATATCTGCACTTACATCAAAATAACCACCAAGATTAAAACGGCTGTTTGTTCTTGCATTTACGATATCAATTCCGGGAAAAGAGTTTGCACCCTGGCCTTTGTAAGAGGCAGTATCACCCGCAAATATTTTAAACGTTTCCGTTCTTACTTCTGTACCAAAACCAATTGCTACATTATCTGTTACACTTTTAGAAATATCAATATTGCCAATAGTGTTACTAAAATTGAAACCACCTGGCTTAAAGTTCGTAGGGCTTTTTGCTCCAAAACCCCTGTTTACTGTATTGTTTACAGCATAAAGTTGTTGGTTACCACCTACGGTTAAACTTACATCATGTTTCCAGCCATTGGTTTCGTTTTTAAAACCGATGGTACCATTGTAATCTTTAAGATCTCCCTCAAAAGTTGGTTCATAGCCAAGATAACCTTCGTACAAAGGATCTGTACCACCGGTATAATTTGGTGCTCCAGGAATTCTTGTGTGTAATAACCCAGCATCTGTACGCCAATATGGTGTACGATAATTCGCATTGCTAATTACTTTTTTAACTACAAATGCCGCATTACCATAAATCAATCCTTTTTCGCCAACCTCAATACCGGTATTTACTAAAAACTTTGCTGTGGTTGTTGTACCTGTACCGTTTTTATTATTACCGGTTGGATATTTTGCTAAATACGCTTTTATAGCAGCGTCATCGCTTGGCCCCCCACTAAATGTTGCAATTTCAGTCGGTATATCAATAATTCCCGAACGGACTGCGTTATTTTGCTGGCTCAATGCCGCTGTATAATTCACAAAACCTCTTGTACCTAAATTGCTTCCACTATTAAAAGATAATCCATAAGTGCCACCGTCCCCTTTGCCTGTAACTCCACCTGTTAAGTTTACAGAACTATATTGGTATTTATCTTTTAAAATTACGTTCATTACACCTGCAATGGCATCACTACCATATTGTGCCGATGCTCCATCACGTAAGATTTCTACATTTTTTATAGCATCTACAGGTATGGCAGAAAGATCAGATCCTGTCTCGCCACGACCGGGAGAAAACTGCACATACAGTAATGAACTTAAGTTTTTGCGTTTACCATTAATTAATATTAGTGTTCTGCTTGGACCAAGGTTTCTAATTTCATATGGATCTAATAAAGTAGATGCATCATTTACAGGCGTATTAACAGTATTAAAAGAGGGTACTCTATACTGTAATGCCTTGTCAAAACTTGGTTGTCCTGTACTTTTTAAGGTTGCAGCATCAACATTATCAACTGGTAATGGAGTATTTACAGAAGAGCGTGGTTGCGAACGGGTTCCTACTACAACAATATCTTCTAATTTATCTTCATTCACCTTTAGTGTAACGTCAACGATTTTCATTTCATCTACTGCTAATATAACAGTTGATGTATTCTTTAAATATCCGGTGTTTGAAAAACTTAACTTATATGTTCCAGGAGTCAAACTCAGTTTATAATTTCCATTGGCATCAGTTGTTGTTCCTTTATTACCGGGAGATGTTGTAACACTTACTCCTTTTACAGAGCCATCTGACGCAATCACGGTCCCACTTATGCCCGACTGTGCATGTAATGTTTTGGATAATAATCCTGCAAACAAGATTAACGAAATAATAGTAATTTTTTTCATTTTTTCTTCAATTAGTTAGTTATAAGGTTTTTGTAAATATATATAAATAATGGACGTTTCACATCAATTTAAATATTTATTACCATTTTAAATATATAATTTATAATATTAATATATTTAAAAGATTATATTCTTCGGATTTTTAA
>JAYUZL010000112.1:0-12471 GCA_043751875.1 Ferruginibacter sp. | reverse complement strand
TTTTTCATTTTTTCTTCAATTAGTTAGTTATAAGGTTTTTGTAAATATATATAAATAATGGACGTTTCACATCAATTTAAATATTTATTACCATTTTAGATATATAATTTATAATATTAATATATTTAAAAGATTATATTCTTCGGATTTTTAAGGGCAGAGTTAACAACATGTTTAAAAAGTGTTTTTGGAACTCAAATTTAAAAAGGCAGTCTCTTTTTATTAAGAGACTGCCTTCACAAACTATTAAAATAAATACTAATTTTTTATCAAAAATTTAGTTTGCACTTTTCCTGTTCCGTCATCATAGCGAAGTATATATAAACCTGCTCTTAAGTTGCTTATATTAATTTGCGATTGTAAAGTATTTGGCATAGCCCTTTTTTGCAAAAGAATTTTTCCGTCTGTACTGTACAATGTAAATACCGTATTTTCAGATGCTTTTTTATGTTGTATTGTTACCTGCTCAAAAGCAGGTTTAAGGTATACTTCCATACTTGATAATAGAAGTTCTTTTCCTAAAATTTTAATTATTGCGTAATATTTATCCTAGCCATTAAAATCAATATTCCTGATTCTAAAATACATTGTAACGAAAATTTTGTCCGCATAGTTTATAGAATAAACTTTATTACCTATTGCCGCAACATAGCCAAAATCTATAAAATTAATACCGTAAGTACATGTCTATACATAATAACATTTTACATTTGTTTCCTGCCCTACGTTCTATAATAATTTTGTAGATTATCATCCATTTTACGTGCGACAAAATCTTCAAAAGTTACAGGAAATGCACCGCCTTGAACAGCAATGGCAAGATCATCAAATGAAACACATTCGAATTGATGACCGACACTAACTTTAAATGTAAATTCGACTCTTATTTGTTCTCCACCACTAAATCCTGATTTGATAATCTTACACAAATATTTCCAGTTTTGCTTGGCAAAGAAGTATAACTGGAACCATTTGCTGTTGTTATTAAGATTTCTAGGGGGATTTGAAGCTGCAGTAATTACTCTTTTTCTGTATAATGTGCCTTCAGGAGCTTCATTTCTAAAACCTGTAGCAGTCTGTCGTGTTTCAAATAAAGTATAAACAGGAGAAATCAGGTTCCTGTTCTACCCATTGAGTCCACTATTTTTTATTTCTGCCCTTAAAGTTTGATTCCAGAAAAAGAAACATCATTGCCATCTTAATAAATACTTGGAGAACTAAAACGCTAATCAGAAGTATTAAAGTTTCTAAATACGCTATAATTAGTAACGTGGGTGGATGTTGTTGGATATTGCGCAGATGCCGAAATAAAAGTAAAGCATGTTAAGCCTAGGAATAAAAAAAGGGAACAAATGTCTAGGTTAGACAGAAGATACAATAGGATTAACGATAATTTCGATAATGATGCCCAATGATAGAATTAAGTAAAAAAAGTTAAGAAGGTATTAAAAAAGTATAAGAATAATAAAATAATGACAACATTATTTTTAACCATCAAGTATTTTTTTAGCAAAAAGGTTTTTTTAAAACATATTAAGAAAAACTTTGCGCTAAATTTAGTTATACTGTTAAATTAACTTTAAATGGTATGAAATAAATTTGTTTGTAAGAAGTACATGTACTTTTATCCACTAAACTTTGTATTATGAAATGTATTTTGTTCTTTAGCCTTTTATGCACTGCTTCCATTCTTTCAGCACAGCCAAAACTTTTTACCCAAGCAACAATAACCACTACAACTAACCTTATTGCGCCCGAAGATGAGGACGTATCCCAAATTCAAAACCAAGGCGGCGGAAGTTTTAATTTTAGAAATTTTGGCGACGGTGAAACAAAAAGCACCACCTACATAAAAAATGATCTGGTAAAAACAAGTTATAAATCAGAATCTTTTAGAGGCAGCATGTATAGAAATAATGCAACTAAAATAACAACGACGATTTTTGAAATAATGGGAAATAAACAGGGCTTTTATTCATCCGATGATGACCAGGTAGAAATGGCAAAAAAAATGGATAGCATGATGAAAGAAAGAGCAAAAACTGATACTAATATGAAACCCCGAACCCGTTCTGTAAAATTTACAAGTGTTATTAAATATTTAGACGAAGCTAAAAAAATTGCAGGTTACAATTGTAAAAAAGCTTTGATAATTACTGATAAACTATTAAGTAAAGATACCCTTGCAGTGTGGTTTACGCCGGATGTGAAATTTGCCAATGTATCGTCTACAGGCGGAACCAGCGGTTTTGGAAATTTAGGTGGCACTGCAGGAAATATTCCTTTTGATAAAATTGATGGTTTTGTGATGATGTATGAACGTAATATGCCACGTGGTAGAAAAATGGAAGTAAAGGTTACGAAAATTGAAACTGACAAAGAAGTTGCAGATAAAGAATTTGAAATACCTAAGGACGTAGAAATAAAATCTATGAAAGAAATGTCTGGCCCGGGTGGCGGTGGCTTTAGAATTCAAAGACAACAATAATATTTTATAAAAATTAACCGGCATTTTTCTGCCGGTTAATTTTTAATAGTAATTTAAAATTTAATACTGTCAATTATGTTATCATATTCTGCCGATTTTTTAATATCTCCTTTAACTCTGTAAGCGTCGCTTAAATAACCCGCTACCTGTTTGTAGCTTATCTTTTGTTTCGTTGAAAGCGTTCCCTTTTCTTTGTAGAACTTTATCATTTTTTCACCATATGGTATCAATTCATTCATGTAACTTATAGAAGATGCATTTAATTCTTTCTTCTTCTTTAATTCATCAGGCTTTGTTAATTTCCCCTCTTTTATAAGTGCCGCTTTTGTGCTGTAATCTGCAGCCACATTGAATAAATGATTATTTAGTAACATAGCAGCGTCCATACCTGCATCTACTTCGATGGCCGATTTCAAAACTGTAGTCAGTTTTAAAAATAAAGTTGTGTCAGGGGCCTTGTTGTCATTAGCCCAAAGAGCATTGTACATTTCAACTGCATAATTATAGGTGTTTGCATAGTTACGGGGATCTTTACTGTACAAATCACCATATCGTGCAAACAGTGCTTTCTTATCCCCACCTTTTGAAATTTGCTCAACTTCTAACGCATTCCAATAATTGTTAGTAGGGTAAGCTGCTTTAGCTTTTGTTAGAATTGCTTGTGCATTGATATTATCATTTTTGCTGAAATAATATTGTGCTAAATATTCATACACTCTTTCATAATCTGAACCGGTAATACCTGCATCAGTTATTCTTCTGTAATTAATTAAAGCATTCGCTGTATCAGAACCCTGCAACGCTGAAGCTGCAATATTCATAACCAAAGCAGTATCAAGTTTATTTAATTTAATTTCTTCGTAGACATAATTTTTCGACAAAATAAAATTTTCTATCTCCTGCGACTTAAAAAATGCATTGTAAGCAGACGGAAAATTTTTAAGATTAAAATTCTGAGCTCCTAAATCATAGAACCCTATATACAGATCTAGGTAGGATTTGTAAAATTCTGTCTTCATTCTCAAATCCAGTTTATCTAATTGCTGATTTTTTTTAAATGCTTCATATGCTGTGAGTTTATAATTATAGGCATCAAGTTTTGCTACAGTTGTATCCCGGGATAACGAATTATAAATTCTGCCCTTATAATACCACGCTTCAGCACTTGCAGCATTTTTTGGATCAGCAGTGTATTTTTCTATAGCAACTTTTGCCGCTGCATATTGTTGCTTATCCATTATTTTTCCAATATCCTCCAACGACTGTGCATTTGTGCCTGCAACAGCAAATAAAGCAAAGGAAAAAAAGCATAATTTTTTCATGTAATACCGTTTTAATTTAAGAGATAAAGTTATTCGAATAATTTTGAAACAGATCATAAATCGAACCCATTTTATATTTCATAATATTTATTAGAAATGTTTAACAGAGATCTTAAAGTTTTAAATTTAAAAATTATTTACCCTACTAACACCCATTAACTTTAATTTTACCTACATTTTAAAAATTAAAATTGATAAGCAAAGAAACCATACAACTAATACAAAATAGTATTAAAATTGAAGAGATCGTTGGTTCGTTTGTAAATTTAAAAAGACGTGGCGCTAACTTATTAGGTTTGTGTCCGTTTCACAACGAAAAAAGCCCATCGTTTACTGTTTCGCCGGCTAAAGAAATTTATAAATGTTTTGGTTGTGGTAAAAGTGGCAATAGCATTGGATTCCTAATGGATTTGGAAAAATACAGCTATGTAGAAGCACTTAAATGGCTTGCCAATAAATACAACATCGAGGTTGAAGAAACAGAAACTACTCCTGAATTAAAATTATATCAACAATCATCGGACAGTCTTTTTGTTATTAATAATTTTGGACAAAATTTTTTTTCAGAAGCACTTTTTGAATCTGAAGAAGGTCAGGATATTGCGTTAAGTTATTTAAAAGAAAGAGGTTTTAGGGAACAAATTTTAAAAAAATTCCAAATAGGTTACAACCCAGAAACCGGAGACCAATTTGCCAAGGCAGCTGTGTCGTCTCAGTTTAACAAAGAGCTGTTACAAAAAAGTGGCTTGGTAGTTAACAGAGATGAAAAGTTAAGAGATAATTACAGAGGAAGAATAATTTTTCCAATCCACAATCAAAGCGGAAAAATTTCAGGATTTGGTGCCCGGCTAATTAAGAAAAATGATAAAGCGCCGAAATATATAAATACTCCTGAAAATGAAATTTATGTAAAAAGTAAAATTTTATATGGCTCTTACTTTGCCCGTTTGGCCATAGATAAGGCAGATGAATGTTTATTAGTTGAGGGTTACACAGATGTTGTGAGTTTGCACCAGGCAGGTGTTGAAAATGTTGTTGCTAGTGGAGGTACCTCTCTGACACCAGACCAGCTCCGTTTAATTAAAAAATATACAAATAACCTTACTATCATTTATGATGGGGACGGCGCAGGTATAAAAGCGGCAGTGAGGGGAATGGACCTTGCATTGGAAGAAGGATTAAATGTAAAACTGGTATTAATACCGGACAATGAAGACCCTGACAGCTATGTAAATAAAATTGGCCCCGAAGCTTTTAAAGCATTTATAGATACCAACAAAAAAGATTTTGTAATTTTTCAACTTGGGTTATCATTAAAAGAAGCAGGAACTGATTCTGTTAAAAAATCTGCTATAGTAAATCGTATTGCAGAAACCATTTCAAAAATTACCAAAGCTGAACATTTTACAAAAAGACAGGACTATATTCAACAGGTTGCTGAATTACTTAAAATTGATGACGCTGGCTTAAACGACCTCGTAAACAAGTTCATAAGAGAAAAAATACAGAAAGAAAACAGCTGGGATCAAACAAGTATAACTTTAAAAAATGAAGATGGTTCTACACACAAAGAACAAAATATTAAAGTAGAAAAAGTTGAATCTTTGTTTAATAAAGATGAATTACAGGAGCGTGCAATTGTAAGAAGTCTGTTGGAATTTGGATTGAAAAAATGGAATGAAGAAATTACAGTAGCCGAATATATTTTTGAACAGATGGACGAAAATGATTTAGTTGAAATGATAGAAAATTTGGTTTTAGTTGAAATTATTAATAGTTATAGAAACTTGTTTAACAGGGGACAAACACCAACAAAAAATGATTTTCTATATTATGAAGATGAAACTATAAGTAGGCTAGTAATAAGTATAATGGATACACAAACTGAAATCAGCGCCAGATGGAAGGAACATCTGGAAGGAGACATCTTAACGAGAGAAGATTTATTTAAAGAGGAAGTTATTTCGACCCTTGCATATTTTAAATTGAGGAAAATTAAAAAACTTATTGACGAAAATCAAAAACAACTTGAAAAAGCTACTGCGGAAGGAGATCAATTTCTATTTTTAAAAACCCATGTAGCACTTAAATCAGAAGAGCAACTTATTACAAAACAATTAGGAACAGTAATTTTCAAATGAAAAAAACTCCTTTTTGAGGAGTTTTTTTCATTAAGAAAATTTTATCTTTTTACAGGTTTATAAAAACTTAATGCTTCAGGCATATAACCTTTAAGCCTGCTTATTCTATTAGCATCTGATGGGTGAGTAGCTAAAAATTCCGGAGGCCCACCACCATCTCCCTTCCCCGCTGCCATTCTGTTCCAAAAAGGAATCGCCTCATTGGGATTATAACCCGCCATTGCGCAAAATATCAATCCAAAATGATCAGCCTCATATTCATTATTTCTTGAATTTTTTAGACCGTATACTCCGGAAGTTAAACCAAAAACATTATTAAATATTGAAGCTTTTTGTTGGTTTCCTATGGTAGAACCAACCACCCCACCAATTCCTTGTAAAAGGTATTGTTTGCTGATAGCTTCATTACTGTGTTTTGCCACAGCATGAGTTATTTCGTGACCAAGAACTACTGCAAGGGCAGCTTCGTTTTGAGTAATTGGTAACAAACCTGTGTAAACGACTACTTTACCACCTGGCATACACCAAGCATTTGCTTCTTTACTATCTATTAAATTGAACTCCCATTTATATCCTGACAATATATCGCCTTTTCCCTGCGATCCGTAATAAGAAGTAATGGCATTTGCAATTCTTGAGCCTACTCTTTTCACCATTTCCGCATCTCTGTTGTTTGAACTGCTTACGACTTTGCTTTGGGATAAGAAACTTTGGTACTGTTCAACTGCGTCGGCTTGTAATTGTTCTTCCGGAATAAGACTTAGTTGTTTTCTTCCTGTAACCGCATTAGTCGTACACGCCGCCATCATAGCTGTTACGGAGAAAAGTAAAATTAAATTTTTCATTATTTGGGTTTTAAATTCCTACACATGAAACAATACCCGTACCAGTTTTCAAAACTGTATGATTGAAGATTTATTTTTGGCGATTTTTTCGCTTATCCCGATATTTTAAAATTGGAATTCTGCTTTCTACACCACGGAATAATTTCCCTATATTTTTTTGATGAGTAAAAATAATAAGTACAGCAACGAACAAAGCAAAAACTCTATAAAGAACTTCATTTTCATTCCATATCCATAAAACAGATATTGGTAGCATTAAACCTGCAAGTATAGAACTTAGCGATACGTATCTTGTAAGAAAAAGAACCAATAAGAATACAGCCACACAACTTCCTGCAATTACCGGTTGAATAGCTAGGATCATTCCAAATAAAGTGGCAACTCCTTTACCACCTTTAAAATTAGCCCACAAAGGAAACACATGACCAAGAACAGCTGATAAACCAAGCCCGATCATAAAATTAGTTCTTTCCAATCCACTGCCCTGATACAAATAATAAGGTAAAACATTGTATAAACCAACAGCTACCATTCCTTTCAATATATCAAAAATCATTACAATTGTTCCGTATTTTGAACCCAATATTCTAAATGTATTGGTAGCCCCCATATTACCGCTTCCATATTCTCTAATATCAATACCAAAAAACTTTCTGCTGATAATAAGCGCAGTCGGTATAGAACCAATCATGTATGCACATATTATAAGAAGTAATTCTTTCATCTTGAATTTTAATTAACTATGATAACAAAGATAAATGAAAACGGAGTTTTGTGATGTTAAATACTTGAAAAGTATTCCACATTTTGGTCTAATAAACTTTGTACTAGGTTTTAAAATTGTAAGAATAAAAGTAAAAAAGGAAAACTAATTTCCGGCTTTTAGTAACACCCATCCTTCTTTTTTAAAAATACCCTCAATATTTAATCCTACATGTTGCAAAAGTGCTACAATTTTTTCTTCATCATGTAGCATTATTCCACTGAATAAAAATGTGGTATTTTTTTCTGAAGCTTCTATTATTGCAATTATATTTTCTTTAATTACATTTAAATTAATATTTGCTAAAATAATTTTGGCCTTGATGCCTGAGGGAATTGTTTCGGCTTTTATTAGATGGATTTTGTCACAGTTGTTTACAAGGAGGTTTTCATTAGCGTTATTGATGCTCCACTCATCATTATCAATTCCTACAATTTTGCCTGCTCCCAATTTTTCTGCAATTATTGCAAGCACCCCTGTTCCTGTTCCGAAATCAATGACAGACTTTTCTGTAAAATCAATTTCGCTCATGTGGGCAACCATAAGATGTGTAGTTGCATGATGACCTGTGCCAAAACTCATTTTTGGTGTTACAGAAATATCATGTAAAAAAGAGTTATTCGGCTTGTGAAAATTTGCTCTAATATAAACGAAAGGAATATTTGTAATTGGATGATAAACCATTACGGGTTCAAAATCAGCTTCCCATTTTTCATTCCAATTTTGTTCCTTAATAATTGATTTTGAATATTTAAAATGGTTTATCTTGATTACTTTATTAAATTCAATTTCATTAAATTTAAGGTTAGGTATAAAAGCTTTTAAAGACTTAGCTTCTTCTTCAAAACCATCAAAACCAATAGCTGCCAGTAAGGCTACAAGTATTTCATTTTCTCTTTCTTCTATATTTTCAAATAGTATCTCTAAATATTGCATAAATAAAAAAACTGCAATCTTATGAGGACTGCAGTTGAAATTTTTAAAATTATTATCATTGTTGTGGAGCTTCCGGTTTTGCCATTAATGCTTTTCTGCTCAATTTAAATTTACCGGTACGCTGGTCTATTTCCAGCAATTTCACTTTTACTTTTTCCCCTTCTTTAAAAATGCCATCCATCGTTTCCAAACGTTTCCAGCTTATTTCACTTATGTGCAACAAACCTTCTTTTTTAGGTAGGAACTCTACAAAAGCACCAAATTCTTTAATGCTTTTTATTGTCCCTTCATAAGTTTCTCCTACTACTGCAGTTGCTACCAGTCCTTGAATCCAGGAATATGCTTTATCTAATGCAACCTTATCCTTACAAAAGATACTTACAGACCCTGCATTGTTGACTTCTTCAATATTTACTGTAGCACCGGTTTCCCTTTGTATTTCCTGGATCACTTTACCACCGGGCCCTATTACAGCACCAATATATTCTTTGTCAATAGTAAATTTAATCATACGTGGCGCATGTGGCTTCACATCCGGTCTGGCAGCTTCAATTGTTGAGTGCATAGCATCTAATATGTGTAAACGGCCTTTACGTGCCTGTGCAAGAGCGCTGCGCATAATGTCCATACTCAGTCCATCAACCTTAATATCCATTTGTACACCGCAAATACCATCACGGGTACCGGTTACTTTAAAATCCATATCTCCTAAATGATCTTCATCTCCTAAAATATCTGTCAATACTGCAAACTGGTCTCCTTTTTTAATTAAACCCATGGCAACACCACTTAAATGTTTTTTTAGTGGAACTCCCGCATCCATCAATGCTAAGGACCCTGCACAAACGGTAGCCATAGAAGATGAACCATTGCTTTCTAAAATATCACTCACTACACGAACCGTGTAAGGATATTCAGCACCAGGCATCATCTGCTTTAAAGAACGCATTGCCAGGTTACCATGCCCAACTTCTCTTCTACCCACACCACGCATCATTTTCACTTCACCGGTGGAAAAAGGTGGAAAATTATAATGTAAAATAAATTTTGTATAGTCTGAATGGTGAGCACTTTCAACCAATAATTCATCTAATGGTGTACCTAAAGTAACAGTTGTAAGTGATTGTGTTTCACCTCTTGTAAATAATGCTGATCCATGTGGCGTTGGTAAAATATCTGTCTCCATTTCAAGTTGACGAATATCTTCTGTACCTCTTCCATCCAATCTTTTACGGTCATTTAATATCATATCTCTTACAACATTATATTGTAATTCGCCTGTATAATGACCAAACAATTTTTTATCCTGATCAGTTAAACTTTCATCTGCACCAAAATGTGATTTTACCTCATCATAAAGTTTACTGAATAATCCGCTTCTTTCATGCTTCGCAGATGCTGCAGAAGCAATTGCATACATTTTATCTTTCGCAAAAGCTATGATTTTTCTATCTAATTCTTCATTTCTGTAAGGTTTTGTATAATCTCTTTTTACACTTGATCCTACTAAATCCCTTAAATCTTCCTGAGCTTTAACTTGTACCTGTATTGCTTCATGGGCAGTTTCAATAGCAAGAATTAAATCTTCCTCGCTGCATTCTTTGCTTTCTCCCTCCACCATCATAATATTCTTGCTGGTAGCGGCTATCAAAAATTCCATATCACAGTTAGCTAATTCTGTACGTGTTGGATTGATTATAATTTTACCAGCAACACGGGCGATGCGTACTTCAGAAATAATTTCCTGAATTGGAATATCTGAAACAGCCAATGCTGCAGAAGCTGCAAGGCAGGCAAGCGAATCAGGCATTACTTCGTCGTCAGATGAAATAAGTGAAATTAAAACCTGTACATCACATAAATAATCTTCAGGAAACAATGGACGAAGTGCTCTGTCAATCAACCGTGAAGTAAGTATTTCGTAATCATTTAAACGGGCTTCTCTTTTAAAGAATGAACCTGGAATACGACCGTTAGATGCAAATTTTTCCTGATAGTCTACAGATAGTGGAAAGAAAGATTGCCCATCTCTTGGTTCTTTATTTGCAACTACAGTTGCTAATAATATACAATTGCCTTGGCGCACGGTAACAGCACCATCAGCCTGACGGGCCATTTTCCCTGTTTCGATGGTAACCATTCTTCCGCCACCTATATCGAACGTAATTGATTTTGGTTGTAATAATGACATTTAAATATAATTTGTGGATGAAATATTTTATTTCAACATGTTAAAAGGATAATAGGTATAAAGAATAAATCCCAACAGCATAAAATACAGTTGGGAAAAATTCAAAATAATTACATATTGGGAATTATTTACGGAGACTTAATTTTTCAATTAAAGCTCTGTAACCGGTAAGATCGTGTTTACTAAGGTAGGTAAGCAATCTTTTACGCTGCCCAACCATGATCATTAAACCACGCTGAGAAGAAAAATCTTTCTTGTTGGTTTTAAGATGCATTGAAATGTGGTTAATACGCTCCGTTATCATAGCTACTTGCCCCTCAATAGAGCCGGTATTTTTGGCGGTCCCGCCATAAGTTGAGAAAATAGTTGCTTTCCTCTCTAAAGTTAAATGCGACATTAATTTTTTGTTTAAAACGGTTTTGTTTTACTTTTTTCTAATTGAGTGCAAAAGTATATAATAAATGCTAAATAATGTGGAAAAATGAGGTTTTTTTTTGAATATTGCGGCTTATGAGTCTACGATTTGCTATAATAGGGTGTGGCCGAATTGCCAATCGACATGCAGACCAGATTATTAAGCTGGGAAACCTCGTAGCAGTCTGCGACATAAATCCAGAAAAATGCAACTCCTTTGCAGCAAATTACAATACCAAAGCATATTATTCAATTGATGATTTATTAAGAAATGAAAAAAAATTATCAATAATAAGCATTTGTACTCCTAACGGCTTACATGCTGAACAAAGTATAATGGCACTTAATGCCGGCATAAATGTTTTATGTGAAAAACCACTTTGCATCGCTGTAAAAGATGGAGATCTTATGATAAAAACTTCATTGGATGCTCATAAAAAACTCTTTGTTGTTAAACAAAATCGTTACAACCCTCCTATCGTTTTCTTAAAAAATCTCATTGAAGAAAGAAAGTTGGGTAAAATTTTGAGTTTTCAAATAAACTGTTTCTGGAACAGACCGGATGCTTATTACGTTGATTGGAAAGGAAAAAAAGATCTTGATGGCGGAACACTTTTCACTCAATTCAGTCATTTTATTGATTTATTATATTGGATGTTAGGTGATGTTGCGGAAGTGGAATCAATTTCAAAAAATTTTTTACATGCAGGCATCGAGATTGAGGACTGCGGAGTTGTACTTTTTGAAATGAAAAATAAAGCCATTGGTACACTGAATTATACAGTAAACAGTTTTGCTAGCAATATGGAAGGATCATTTACTGTATTTGGAGAAAACGGAACAGTAAAAGTGGGTGGCCAGTATTTAAATGAATTAGAATATTGCAAAGTGAAAAATGTGGAAGTGCCAATTTTGCCAAAAAGTAATGCAGCTAATGGTTACGGATTTTATCAGGGAAGTATGAGCAACCATGATAAGGTTTATGAAAATCTGATAAAAGCTTTAGAAAACCCTTTACATGATTTTGCATCAGGAGAAGAAGGATTAAAAACAGTTGAAATAATTGAAAAAATTTACTCGCAGCAATAATTTGAAAAAAATATTACATATAGTTGGTAACAGACCACAGTTTATAAAATTGGCAGTTTTATACAATGAACTTGCAAAGGATAAAAATATAGTTCAAAAAATTATTCATACAGGGCAGCATTACAGTCCCAATATGAGTGATGTTTTTTTCAGTGAACTGCAGATTCCATCACCCGATATAAATTTTAATATTCAAAATAATTCTCCGCATATTTTTATTGGACAAGCCACAGCAGCACTATACAACTTCTTTTTGACCGAACAAAATGCGGTAGTTTTTAC
>JAYUZL010000111.1:0-28812 GCA_043751875.1 Ferruginibacter sp. | reverse complement strand
AGATGTGCCAGAAGTTGCTGTAGATGGGGTTGGTGCAGTAGAATTCCCTGTTCCACCGCTTGCAACCGTATACCACAACAAATTATTACCGGTTGCTGTAAGTGCCGTTGCCGTTGCATTTTGGCAGTAGTTAACATTACCTGTAACAGTTGGCACAGCAGGTGTTATACTGACATTTACATTAATTGCCGCTCTTGGGCTTTCACAACTGTTGTTGGTTTGGCTTACATAAAAAGTAATACTGCCAACTGTTGCTGTGGATGGGGTTGGAGCCGTTGTACTTCCTGTTCCACCTGTTGCAACAGAATACCATAATAAATTATTTCCAGTTGCGGTAAGAGCAGTTGCTGTTGTATTTTGACAATAATTAATTGTTGAAGTAACCGTGGGAGTAGCAGGAATAGGGTTCACAGTAACTGTTATAGATGCTCTTGGGCTTTCTCCACAACTTTGCGTTTGTGATACATAAAAAGTAGTAGAACTTATAATTGCAGTGGATGGTATTGGGGCAGTAGAACTTCCTGTTCCACCTGTTGAAGTTGTGTACCATAACAAACTTGTACCCGTTGCTGTAAGTGCTACTGCTGTTGCATTCTGACAATAGGTTAAAGGTGAAGAAACTGTTGGTGGAGGAGTAGAAGCCGTAACATTAACTGTAATAGCTAATCTCGGACTTTCACAATTACTTGCCGTTTGACTTACATAGTATATAATGCTACCAATTGTATTTGTTAATGGCGTAGGAGCAGTTGTAATTCCTGTCCCACCTGTAGCAGTTGTATACCATAATAAATTAGAGCCAGTTGCACTAAGGGGTATAGCTATTGCATTTTGGCAGTAAGTTAATATAGTATTAGAAGTAGTAGGCGCAGCAGTTGTACAAGGAGGTACACTCACATAAATATGGTATTCTCCTGGTTGTAAAACAATATTTTGCGATGTACCTGATAAATTAAAAGTTGATCCTGTTACCCCATTCAAATTTGTTGCAGTACCGTTACTTATATAATTTGTCCAGTCACCTGTTCCTTGAAAAGTAACAGATTTTGTTTGTTGAACAACATCTAAATTAGCAACTACTGTCACTTTTTTTCCTGCGGAATTCGGATCAGCAATTTGAAATAATTTTACTAGCCCACCAGCATTAAAAAAATCGTAATTAAAAACAGTGTTATTAAAAACAGCAGGATTGTTAAGTCTTAGATCAATAATACTTTTATAAGTATCATACAAATGTCTGCGGTTTGCATTGTTCATATACTCCCAATGAGGCGGTTTATTAGCAAGGTTTGAACCACCAAAATTGATGGAAAGATCGTAACCCCTTTCTTCAAACTGCCATATCATTTTTGGTCCGGGTACGGTAAAGAAAACTGCCGCAGCCGCTTCTTCTCTTGCAAGGGCTGTATTCAAAACTTTTACATCATAAGAGCCGGATATATTACCAAACTGAAGATTTTTATACATCGTTCTTTCTTCATCATGACTTTCCATATAACCCATTAATGAAGGTGCGGAAAATAATCGCTGAGAAGAATTATATACGACCGATGAAATATCAGAATTGCTTGCAAAACCCATTGTACATTGATTGTAGCGTGCATTTATATTACCCCACGGCATAAATCCATGTGTTACATATTCCTGTTCCTCCTGATTGGGAAGTGTCCCTAAAAACTCTAATATCATGTAAGTATTTGGATGGGCAGGCACCACATTATCGTAATAATAATTAAGGTTTGCAACACGTGATGCATCATAATTTTCTACCGTAGTAGTGTTGGTAATAGTTTGAGAAAAGCCTTTTGCCAAATCAAATCTAAAACCATCAACTTTATACTCATCTAACCAAAAATTTAAGGACCGTTGAACTAGGTATTTTGTGGCCGTAGAATTATGATTAAAATCATTAAAAACACTGTAAGGATGTGTAGCGGTTACATTAAGCCACGGATTGTTAGCTGCAGGCTGGTTAGTAGCCGCGTTCCTATATAGTTTTGCCTGAGGTGCATTACCTGTGCAATGGTTATATACCACATCGAGTATAACAGCAATTCCGTTTTGATGGCATTTATCTATAAATTCTTTTAGTTTATTTTTTGTGCCATAATATTTATCGGGCGCAAAATAAAAGGCTGGATTATAACCCCAGCTTTCGTTGCCATCAAACTCATTAATAGGCATTAATTCAATGCTGTTTATCCCAATATTTTTTAAATAATTAAGTGAATCAATCAACGACTGGTAACTGTGCTCTGCTGTAAAATCTCTAATAAGAAGTTCGTATGTTATCAGATTTTTTTTATCGGGCTTCACAAAATTATTTGCTACCCAAGTATAGGGAGGTTCGGCTGTTTGTAAAACTCCAACAAGCCCCGTTGTTAAACCTACAGGATAAGGCTTAAGATTTGGATAAGTTACTGTAGAAATAAATGGATCATTATCC
Source organism: Ferruginibacter sp. (assembly GCA_043751875.1). Taxonomy (GTDB): domain Bacteria; phylum Bacteroidota; class Bacteroidia; order Chitinophagales; family Chitinophagaceae; genus Ferruginibacter. The sequence continues at coordinate 26,366 of JAYUZL010000111.1, read as the reverse complement.
TGATCTAAAACTTTTTGTGTGTAAGGATCTGCAATTCTTATTGTATTATCTACAAGATACTGGTATCCATATTCTGTGCCTGGTGTGAGGCCGGTAATAGTCAGCCAATAATAATTGCCATCAGGTGTTTTATTCATTTGATTTGCGCAGTTCTGAACCCAGTTGGTAAAATCGCCTATTACAATTACCCTGGTTTTATTTGGCGCATACAACACAAGCGTTGCTGATGTATTATTAGCAGCATAATTAATGCCCTCAGTAACACCTGCTGGCAGAGGCAAAATTGTTTGCGTGGCAGGTATGTAAAAAGAAAATGAATCTTTTTTTAATCCATAACCATCATTACCCTCGAACATTATTTTCTGCTCGCAAGCTGTATTTATAGCTGGATTTGCTGATAATGTTATTGCGGCAGACGCTGAATTAACAGTATTTCCATTTAATTTTATTGTTAGCGCTGCATTGTTAGAAGCTACTCCGGTAATATTTACAGAACCGCCCAACGGTACGGAAACAGGCTCTGCATAGGGTATATAACGTGGCTCAAATGGAGGCAGATTAAGCCTTACATTAAATTGTCCTGCTGTGTAAACAGGAATGTACATGTCACTTACGTCAGAGTTAACTCCTTTTAAATTGCCGGAAGCATTTCTAAAAATTACATTTACTTTAATGATTGTTTCGCTTGCCGGTACTCCAAAAAAAGCACGAACACTTAAAGGGTTGTTAGCATTATCTTTTAATGTATAAATGTATTTGTTCCCGCCTAAAGGCGTTGCGTTGGCCTGAGGGTTTGTTGATCCATAAACAAATTTTACATACTTCCAGTCTGAAGGCCCGGTACTTAAATTTGTAATTACCCCAACATGTAAGTATATGTTGGAAGAATTTCCGCCTTCAAAATTTAAAAGTCCTTGGTTGCCTTTTGCAGCATCAATTGTAAAAGAAAGATTATCATTTTCCTGAGGAAATTCCGGCGTCCATGTCAGTAATCTTTGTGCACTGTTAGTCAATCCTACTAATAAAATTAAAAAAGCTAGTAAAATTTTTTTCATAACAAAGCAATTATTGTGAAGTTGTGTGCTGTTAAAGATATTAATTCTGCTGATAAAACCAATACTGAATCGTAAGATAATTTTCTGAATAAAATTTCTTTTATTGATGGATACTTACTAAAAAAGACATCCTTTGGAGATGCCTTTTTAGTTACTTGGAACAAGTTTTTAAACAGTTATTTATCTTAGGTCAACTACTTCAACACCTGGATACTTCTTTGTGTCAAACACAAACATAGCATCAGGCACATTTGTATTTGGGGTGAGGCTTGTTGTGCTGTAGGTATATTTATTACCTGTTTTTTCAAAAAGTTTGGTAGTACTGATGGAATTTTTATCAACATATAATAAAATCTTGAAAAAAGTTTTTGTCTTATCAATAGGGGTAAGTTCGATTTCGCTGATAGCTTTCTTTGTAGCATTCAGCTTATATAAAAAGTCTTTATCATAAAAATTAGTAAAAAGTTTTTGCGGAGTAAGGCTGTTTGCTGATGGATCAATTTTACTAATCGTTACTTCTTTTGAGGCTTTGTCCAAAGTCCAGATGTTGCTACCATCAGAAAATATCTCCTGCCCGGTAACACTGATGCGGTATTTACTGCCTTTCATTGCCACGTTGCCGGTTTTAACACCCAAGACTTTCCCCGCAGCGTTTTCAATTTTCAAAGAAAATTTCCCCTGTACAGTTTTAAAAGTTTTAAATTTTGTGCTGACGGCATCTAGAATTTTTTTTGCTTCAGGATCGCTTTTACCCATTCCTTTTGGGATCTGTGCTGCAACGCTTAAAAACCCTCCCACCACAACAACTAATACTGTAAATATTTTCTTCATATTATTTTTTATTTTTAAAAATGCAAATATAAGATATAGACTAGCCCCATTAAGAAACGATTAAGCCAGCTTTTGCAATTAAATGTTAATGTAATTTGATGACAAGACCTTTATAAACAAATCTATAAACAAGTTCAAATTCAATATTTTTGTTTCCTCATGGTCAAAATTGCTGCAGAAACACCTTTAATGATACAACACAATGCTATTAAAGCTAAATATCCTGATGCGATATTGTTGTTCCGTGTTGGTGATTTTTATGAAACTTTTGGTCAGGATGCAGTTATAACTTCTCAGGTGCTAGGCATTACCCTTACTAAACGCAACGGAGCCAATTCGGCATCGGCTGAATTGGCGGGATTTCCACACCATGCCCTGGATACCTATTTACACAAACTCGTAAAGGCAGGTTACAGAGTTGCTATTTGCGATCAATTGGAAGATCCAAAAACAGCAAAAGGGATAGTAAAAAGAGGCGTGACAGAACTCGTAACACCGGGTGTTGCAACCAGCGATAAATTGCTTGAACACAACAATAATAATTTTTTAGCGGCACTTCATATTACGGATGATAAAACGGGAATTTCTTTTCTTGATATTTCTACCGGAGAATTTTTTATCGCTGAAGGTGACAAAGAATATACCGATAAATTACTTCAGAGTTTACAACCGGCCGAAGTGATTTTTCAAAGGAATAAACAAAAATATTTTAAAGAAAATTATGGCATTTCATTTTTTACTTACACATTAGATGAATGGATTTTTGCAGATGTGTACGCAAATGAAATATTGCTTAAACATTTTGGTACCCATAGTTTGAAAGGTTTTGGAGTAGAAGATATGACCGCAGGTATTATTGCTGCAGGGGCAATTTTGCATTATTTAAAAGATACAGAACATCCAAACCTGCAACATATAACTTCTTTGCAAAGAATAAATAAAGAGGAGCATTTGTGGATGGACCGATTTACTATTAGGAATTTAGAACTCATCTCTAATAATGAAAATAGTAGTCTTTTTAAAACTCTTAACAACACCGTTTCTCCTATGGGCGCAAGGTTGATGAAAAGATGGATGTTGATGCCGTTAAATGACCTCATTAAAATAAATGAAAGATTAAATACGGTTGAATTTTTTATAAGAGAAACAGATATAAGGTTACTAATTAGTAAACATATTAAACTGGCCGGAGACGTGGAAAGACTGGCAGCTAAAGTACCTTTGAAAAAAATAAACCCCCGGGAAGTATTGCAGGTAGCCAAAGGCTTACAGCAAACTGAAGAAATAAAAAAAATCTGTTCAGCCACATCGAATGCCTATTTAAAAAGGCTGGGCGATTCGCTTAACAGCTGCGGCTATATACTGCAAAAAATCTTAGTGCAGATTACAGAAAATCCCCCGGCAATTGCAAGTAAAGGTGGTCTCATTAATTTGGGTATCCATGAAGAATTAGATGAACTAAGAAATATTGCAAGTGGAGGTAAAAATTACTTGCTGGAACTTCAGCAGAAAGAAGCGCTCAACACAGGAATTTCTTCGCTAAAAATTAGTTTTAATAGTGTATTTGGTTATTACTTAGAGGTAACCAATCTGCACAAACCAAAAGTGCCTGATACTTGGATAAGAAAGCAAACACTAGCAAATGCAGAAAGATACATTACACCGGAATTAAAAGTATATGAGGAAAAAATAATTGGTGCAGAAGATAAAATTTATCAGATAGAGCAACAGCTTTTTCAGGAATTATTGAACGAATTACAGGATTATATTGCTCCCATGCAAGTTAACGGACATGTAATGGCTGTGTTGGATTGTCTGGGTTGTTTTGCCGGCAATGCTTTACAGTATAATTATAAAAAACCAAATCTGCATAACGGTTTTGAAATGGAACTGATAGACAGCAGACATCCGGTTATTGAAAGAAATTTACCACAGGGCGAAACATATATCAGCAACGATATTATACTTGATAATGTTACCAACCAACTCATCATTCTTACAGGACCAAATATGAGTGGTAAAAGTGCTATTTTAAGGCAAACTGCACTCATAACTTTAATGGCACATATGGGAAGTTTTGTGCCTGTTTCTTCAGCAAAAATACCGTTAACGGATAAAATTTTTACAAGAGTTGGTGCATCAGATAATATTACAGGTGGCGAGAGTACTTTTATGGTAGAGATGAATGAAACCGCCAGTATCATTAATAATCTAACAGCAAGAAGTTTAATTTTACTGGATGAAATTGGAAGAGGAACATCGACCTACGATGGTATTTCCATTGCATGGAGTATTGCAGAATTTTTACACCAATCACCGTACACACCCAAAACTTTATTTGCAACACATTACCATGAGTTAAATGAGCTGGAAAATAAATTTGACCGTATAAAAAACTTCCACATTACAAATAAAGAAGTAGGGAATAAAATAATTTTTTTACGTAAACTCGCTCCCGGCGGCAGTATACACAGTTTCGGTATACATGTAGCACGCATGGCGGGAATGCCACCTGCATTAATTGACAGAGCAAATGAAATATTGTTGTTGCTGGAAGAAAAAAATAAAGATGGCAACGATTCGCAAACTACAAATGATTTAAAAAAGAAAATGAAGCAACTTTCATTACCCAAAATGCAACTCAATATTTTTGATGCACATTCTCTTACTTTTGAAGAAATAAGATCAATTTTAGAAACAGTTGATATTAACAGACTCACGCCGGTAGAAGCTTTGTTGAAGCTGCAGGAAATAAAATTAAAAATTAAATAGACTGCTGTTTATCTATTTTTTGTTTGTATGTCAAACAAACTGGCAAAAAAAGAATTTGCTACACTAGCAAAAAAAACTAAAAGTATCCTAAATATTAACATTAGGTTGATAACAATAAAATAATGTGCACACGTTTACGTTATTTTTGTATTAACCACAATATCATTATGCATGCAATTTGCGAAAGGAAAACTACTTGCAATTGGCGGAGCCGAAGATAAAGGCACAGACCTGGAGACAGGTCAGATAAACCGAAATAATTTGAACTTTTTCGAACTCGGAATTCTGAGGCGAATAGTTGAAGAAATTGGCGGTCATGAAAAACGGATTGAAGTAGTTACCACCGCAAGTATGATTCCTCTTGAAGTAGGAGAAAATTACCTTAATGCTTTTGGAAAAATTGGGTGTAAAGAAATTGGCTTGATGCATATACGCAACCGGACGGATGCTTTAAAAGAAGAATATATAGAGCGTCTGAGAAAGTGTGATGCAATTATGTTTAGCGGCGGTAACCAACTGAGATTAACGAGCACTTTTGGCGGTACACAATTTTTACAGATTGTTTTGGAACGATACAATGAGGAAGAAAACTTTTTAGTAGCGGGAACTTCTGCAGGCGCTATGGCTATGAGCAATACAATGATCTATGAAGGCAATGCAGCAAAAGCACATTTAAAAGGAGAAGTAAAAATTACAACTGGTCTTGGCTTTATGGATGATGTAATTTTCGATTCGCATTTTGAAAAACGTGGTCGATTTGGAAGGCTTGCGCAGGCTGTATCAGCAAATCCCTCCTGCATTGGTATTGGTTTGGGAGAAGACACCGGATTTCTGATTATTGACGGCAATAGGATGGAAGCTATTGGAAGTGGTCTTGTTGTAATTTTAGACGGTCATGATATCCGGCATAGCAATATTGCTGATATACCGGATGGCTGCCCGATAAGTATTGAAAATATGCGTGTTCATTTTCTTGAAAAAGGAAACGGATACATGGCTATAGAAAGAATATTTATTCCCGAAGTTTTTGAAGGTGCAGTAACAATCAAGCGGGTTGATGTAAAATAATTTTTTGAATTAAAATATTTAATAAAAGCCTCCCATTCTATGGGAGCTTTTTATTATTTTAAACTAAATAATCTCAAATAAATAATAACTCTTTTTTCCTTTTTGTACCAATAAAAATTTGTTGTGTAACAGCATATCCTTTGTTGGTACTAGTTTCGGATCATCTGATTTTTTTCTGTTGATGCTGACACCGCCTGATAAAATCATTTTTTTAGCATCGCCTTTACTAATAAAAATTCCTGCGTTTGTAAGCATGCTCACCAAATCGATTCCGTTGTCAAAATTATTTTTTAAAATAGTTATTTTTCTTATTCCTTCTATTTCATTCAATTCATTTTCTGATAAATCTTCAGCAGCTTCATTTTGGTTGTTAAATAATTTTCCGGTTGTTTCAATGGCTTTTAAATATTCATTTTTACCGTGTACGAAAATTGTAATTTCTTCCGCAAGTTTTCTTTGTAAAAACCTTTTTCCTGCATCGATTTTATGGAAATTAATTAATTCATCAATTTCATTTTTTCCTAAAAAAGTAAAAATTTTAATCCAGCTTTCCGCATCTTCATCTGATGAGTTTAACCAAAACTGGTAAAATTTATAGGGTGAAGTTTTTTCTGCGTCCAACCAGATATTTCCATGTTCAGATTTTCCAAATTTTGTACCATCAGCTTTTTTTATGAGCGAACACGTAAAAGCAAAAGCTTCGCCTCCCGTTTTTTTCCTGATGAGTTCAGTGCCTGTTACAATATTGCCCCATTGGTCACTTCCTCCCATTTGTAATTTGCAGTTCATGTTTTTGTAAAGCCAGTAAAAGTCATAACCTTGTACTAACTGGTAAGAAAATTCGGTAAATGACATACCATTTTCTCCATCCAGCCTTTTTTTTACACTGTCTTTTGCCATCATGTAATTGACGGTAATGTGTTTACCGGCATCCCTTATAAAATCTAAAAAAGAAATCCCCTTAAACCAGTCATAATTGTTTACCATCACTGCACAGTTTGAGGTAGTATCTTTAAAATCTAAAAACTTAAAAAGTTGTGCTTTAACTCCCGCAACATTTTTATTTAATGTTTCTTCGCTCAGCATATTTCTTTCTTCGCTTTTGCCACTGGGGTCTCCCACCATTCCTGTAGCACCGCCTACAAGCGCAACAGGTTTGTGCCCTGCTTTTTGTAAATGAACCAATAGTAAAATTGGAACCAAACTTCCAATATGTAAACTATCAGCAGTAGGATCAAAACCTATGTAAGCCGAAGTGATTTCTTTATTCAATTGATCTTCTGTGCCTGGCATAATATCCTTCAGCATTCCACGCCATTTTAATTCCTCTAAAAATGCATTCATCTTACATAAATATTTTGGCAAAAATAAGGTTGTAAAATTGAAAGCACCATTCGGTTTTTTTAAAGGATTGGATTTCATTTTCAAGAACTGCAAAACTGAGCTTAAAAAATTGCAGAAATAAATAAGGTTTATCTCTTTTTTTGCTGCTCGTTTTTTGCTGATAGAAACCCTTAAAATGAACGTATTTTAGTATATTTGATTATAACTTCTCAATTTACGATACTAGATACTTTTTTTAAAATAAAAATATTTAGATAGGTGCTGCAGGTTTTTTACAATTATTAATATTGTTATTATGAGGAAAAGCGTATTTGCTTATTTATTAGTTTTTCTTTTGCTTTCTGTTTCAGCGTTTTCGCAATTTAGAAAATATTCTAACGAATTCTTAAATATTGGTGCCGGGGCTAGAGGCTTAGGAATGGGAAGTGCACAGGCAGCCTCTGTAAATGATGCTACTGCTGGTTATTGGAACCCCGCAGGTTTAGCGGAAGTAAAAGATAATATTGATGCCACTATTATGCATGCCGAGTATTTTAGCGGTATAGCTAAATATGACTACGCCGCAGTTGCCGTGCCGGTTCAAGATAATAAACGCACAGTTGGTTTTTCATTGCTTCGTTTTGCCGTTGATGATATTCCGAATACACTTTTTTTGGTGGCACCTGATGGAAGTATCAATTATAATAATATCCAAACTTTCTCTTCAGCAGATTACGCCTTTTTAATGTCTGTAGCACAAAAAGTAAAAGAAACCGATAACTATATCCTAAATGCCGGTTTAAACGCAAAAGTTATTTATAGAAAAGTTGGAAAGTTTGCCAATTCTTGGGGTTTTGGTTTAGATGCCGGCGTGCAAATGAGGGGAAAAAGATGGAACCTTGGTTTGGTAGCAAAAGACCTAACCACCACATTTAATGCTTGGACGTTTAAATTTACTGATAAAGAAAAAGAGGCTTTATACCTGACAAAAAATGATATTCCTGTAAAATCGACTGAACTTACCGTACCTCGTTTGATAATTGGTGGAGCGTATACTTTTGATATTGGTACAAATTTTAAACTACAAACTGAAGCCAATGTTGATGTAACTTTTGATGGAAGAAGAAATACAGTTTTAAGTGGTAATACAGTTAGTGCAGATCCTCATATTGGATTAGAAGGAGCAATTAAAGACGTATTTTTTGTAAGAGCAGGGGTTACTAATTTTCAAAAAGCTTTATCCGATGGTGATACCTTAAATCAAAAAAAAGTATGGATTTACCAGCCAAGCCTTGGGGCAGGTTTTAAAATTAAAAATGTGAATATTGATTATGCATTTACAAATCTTGCAAATCAATCAAATCCCTTGTACACACATGTAATTTCTCTAAGGATTATTTTTGGAAAGAAAAATGATGAATAGAGGTTTTATAAATAGAACGGTTATGATAAAAAAAATACTATTTCCATTTTTAATATTATGTGCTTTTTCAGTACAAGGTCAGTTTAATAACAGCTGGATAGATTACAGCAAAACGTATTATAAGTTTAAAATTAATACAGATAATATTACACGCATAGCTCAACCAACGCTTGCAGGGGCGGGGTTAGTTTCCGTAAATGCAGATAACTTTCAGCTTTGGAGAAACGGACAACAAGTAAGGATATTTACATCTGTAACCGGGTCAACGTTGGGAAGTAATGATTTTATTGAATTTTGGGGAGAAATGAATGACGGAAAAGCTGATGCACCACTTTATAAAGAGCCGCAATTTCAATTGGCTGACAGATACAGTTTAGAAACAGATACTTCTACCTATTTTCTTACAATAAATACTGCCGGAGGAAATTTAAGGTATACAAACAGCACCAATACTTCTCCAAGTGCTTCAACGCCTGATGCATTTTTTATGCGCAACATAGATCTTTTTTACAAAGCAAATTTAAACAGGGGTTTTGCCCTGGATCTAGGAGAATATGTTTATTCTTCTGCCTATGATAATGGAGAAGGTTTTACAACAGGCGATAACAATATTAATGCTCCTTTTGTAGAAACGATAAGCGGATTAAATGTTTATACATCAGGGCCTGCAAACAGCGTTTCTCTGAGAGCAAAAGTTTTTTCCAATACAGATAATATTCAAAGAACCATAACCTTAAAACTTTTTGGAAATGTATTGTCATCTGTGGTTACAAGTAATACTTCGCAGGGTGTATTTAATGTTACCAACCAGCCTTTGAGCTATTTACAAAACACTTCATCTGCAACAGTTACCATTTCTAATAGTAATTTATCAAATCCTGCAATTACTGATAGATTTGTTGTAGCTACTGTAGGATTAACTTATCCCTCAATTTTTAATTTTAACAACAGCAAATCATTTCCTTTCGAGCTTACTGCCTCTGCAACAGGAAATAATCTGGTAATTGATAATTTTAATTACGGAACTATTGCGCCGGTTTTGTTTGATATAAATAATGGCAGAAGGTATACCGGTGATATTTCCTCAACAGCCGGTAAAGTAAAGTTTGTATTACCTGCATCATCAGAATCTGTAAGAAGATTTATTTTAAATAACGTAGAATCTACAAATATTACCAACATAAATAATCTTGTAACAAAGAATTTTGTTGATTACAACACTGCAACCACTCGGAGCGATTATGTAATAATCAGTAATCCTGTGCTATACAACAATGGTGCAGGTGTAAATAATGTAGAACTTTACAGAGCTTACAGAAGTACTGCAAACGGCGGCGACTTTAATGCAAAAGTTTACGATATAAATGAACTTACAGATCAGTTTGGTTTTGGTATCAAATCTCACCCTGATGCTATAAGAAATTTCGTAAGGTTTATAGATGTTCAATATCCTGTAAAACCAAAATTCATTTTTATAATAGGCAGAGGCGTAACCTATCAGGGTAAAAGACCACAGGAATCAAACCCAATTGCAGCACAACTGGATCTGGTTGGCACTTTCGGCTGGCCGGCATCAGATAACTTGTTGGTGTCCCAGCCCGGCACAACAGTACCAATAACTCCTATTGGAAGATTAGGAGCAATTTCAGGAAATGAAGTCGGAATTTATTACCAGAAAATTTTACAGTATGAACAAGCACAAAGAGTTCAAAGCCCTTTTATTGCAGATAAAGGATGGATGAAGGACTTTATCCATATTGTGGGAGGTAAAACTGAAGGCGAAAGTTTGCAATTAGGATCTTATATGGATCAAAATAAAGTAATTGCAGAAGATACGCTCTATGGGGCAAATGTAGAAACATTTAGGAAAACATCTGTAGCTACAATACAACAGGCAAGCAGCGAAAGAATTAACCAATTGTTTGATGAAGGAATTGGATTTTTAGGATATTTTGGTCACTCATCTGCAACTACATTTGAATTTAATATCAGCAATCCTGAAAATTATAACAACACCGGCAAGTATCCTTTTTTTAATATTAGTGGCTGTATTGCAGGTGATTTTTATAGCTACGATCCTTCAAGACTTTCAGCACTTGCAACACTTTCTGAAAAATATACTTTTGCAAATCAAAAGGGTAGTATCGGTTTCCTCGCAGATACACATTTTGGAATTCCCTTTGCACTAAACAATTTTAATAATAGGTTTTACAAAAACTTTTCTCTGCTGATGTATGGTTCCTCGGTTGGACAGCAATTAAAGGAAGTTCATTCCTTCCTAGGTGGTGGCAATCCTGCTGTTGATTATTTCACTAGAATACATTTAGAGGAAATAAATTTAAATGGCGATCCTGCCATAAAAATTAACACGTTTCCAAAAGCAGATTATGTTATAGAAGAGCAATCTGTTGTTATATCTCCAAATATTATTACAGTTGCCGATCCATCTTTTAATGTAAAAGTAAATATGAGGAATATTGGAAAAGCTGTTGGTGACTCAATTAGAATCTCAGTTAAAAGGTTATTACCGAATGCAACCGATCCTGTAATGATAAAGGATACATTGATTCCGGGAATAAGATATGCGGACAGTCTAAATTTAACTGTTCCTATAAACCCTGTAACAGATAATGGTTTAAATAAAATTATTGTAGAACTGGACTGGACAAATAAAGTATCTGAGATTTATGAAACCAACAATAAAATAACCAAAGACGTTTTTATTTTTGAGAATACATTAAGTCCTGTTTTTCCATATAATTACTCAATAGTAAATAATCAAAACATTACTTTTTCAGCCAGTACTGCAAACCCATTAATTGGTGTAAATAATTACGCAATGGAATTAGATACGACGGAATTATTTAATTCTGCATTTAAAAAAACCTACAACATAAATAGTGTGGGTGGTCTTATTCAATTTATACCTACCAATATTACATATGTAGACAGTACTGTCTATTATTGGAGAACCGCTGTTGTTCCAAATACCGGAGCAACTATATGGAACAACGCTTCCTTTGTATACCTTCCTGCGAGTGGCCCTGGTTTTAATCAATCGCATTATTATCAGAAACTTAAAAGTAATTACGATGCAAATATTTATTTGAGCACTGCCAGAGAATTTAAATTTACGGCAATAAATACTTTTTTAAGTGTTTCTACAGGTAATTACCCACCAAATGATTATCCTGAGACAACTGTGAATTTAGGTGCTTTTAGTATTAGCAACTGGGGGACCCGGTTTAACACATTTCAATTTACAGTTCTTGATGGTATTACAGGCTCGGTTATTAAAAATACTCCAGGCGGTTTATACGGAAGTAATTCATCTTCTAGATTAAATCAATTTGAATTCTTCTTTGGAACAAACGTCCAAAGAGAATCCATAGTAAATTTTTTAAACTTAATGCCAGATAATGCAGTTATCATTTTGTATCCATTACTATATAATACTTCCGTAAATGCTTACGTAAATCAATGGCAAACTGATCCTACCACACCATCAGTTCCTAATTTATACGATAAATTAAAGGGCTATGGTTTTACAATGCTTGATTCTTTTTATCGAAATCGGGCCATGATTTTCAAATTTTCTAAAGATGGCTCAACAGCTTCATTTCAAAAAGTTGGAGATAAAAAAGAAGATATTATAACTGCACAAATTCCAATTACACTAACCAATGTAAACGGAGTTATTACATCGCCGGTTTTTGGCCCTGCCAAAACATGGAATGAGTTTCACTGGAGAGGATATTCATTGGATTCTCCTAATAAAGATTCAATTAGTTTTCAAATAATTGGGATCACGCCAAACGGCACTGAGTCTATATTATATACAGTTGATTCCACAATAAAAGATTTAAATATTTCCGGCATAAATGCTACAAACTACCCTTATTTAAAAGTTAAGTTTAACAATATTGATAGCGCTAAGGGAACCCCTTATCAATTAAAATATATCAGGTTAAACTACACCCCGGTGCCTGAAGGTGCAGTTGCTCCAAACATTAAATTTACAATGAAAGATACCGTTGAAGGGGGACAGCCAATTGCTTTTTCAGTTGCATTTAAAAATGTAAGTCAGGTTAGGTTTGACAGCATGATGAAAATTAACTTCAGAATCAAAACTGCAAATAATTTTGACAGCATTATAAATATTCCAAAAGGTAAAATTTTATTGGCGGGAGATACGTTGATAGCTTCTTACACTATTCCATCAGAAAAATACTCTGGTAAGAATACTTTATTTATTGAATTTAATCCGGTAAATGATCAGCCCGAGCAATTTCATTTTAATAATTTTTTATACAAAGATTTCTTTGTGAAATCAGATCTCTTCAATCCATTGTTAGATGTTACTTTTGATGGCGTCCACATTTTAAGCAGAGACATAGTAGCATCAAAACCTTTTATTTTAATTAAACTAAAGGATGAAAATAAGGAACTTGCTTTAAAAGATACCGGTTTAATAAAAGTACAACTGCGTTATCCTGACCAAACACTTAGAAGCTTTAGTTTTAGCGATACACTTCGCTTTAATCCTGCAAACTTAAGCTCCGGAGAAAATGCAGCTACAATAGAATTCAGACCTTTCTTGACAAAAGATGGAGAATATGAATTAATTGTTTCAGGTAAGGACGTAGCAGGAAACACAGCAGGGGCATTAAACTACAGGACTGTTTTTACAGTTATTAATAAACCAATGATAAGTGAATTGCTTAATTATCCAAACCCATTTACTACATCCACGGCATTTGTTTTCACACTTACAGGAAGCCAGGTGCCTCAAAATATGCGTATTCAAATTTTGACTATTACAGGTAAAGTTGTTAGAGAAATAACGAAAGAAGAACTTGGGGCCATACATATTGGAAGAAATATTACAGATTTCAAATGGGATGGTACTGACATGTACGGTCAAAAATTAGCTAACGGCGTTTACATTTATAGAGTGATTACAAACTTAAATGGTAAATCTTTTGAAAAAAATAAAGCAGATGGAGATGATACAAATAAGTATTTTAATAAAGGTTATGGTAAAATGTACCTGATGCGGTAACTTTTAGGATACTTTTTTCGCTTACAGGCAAAAAAAGGGGCCGTGATGGAAATCGCAGCCCGTATTAATCCAATATCCTATGAAAAACCATACTCTAAACGCCGGCTTATATTATATTATTGTGTAAAGGGTAAAAAATAGTTTTTTTCTATTGAATAGTTATCTTTTAATTACAAAAACAACATGCGAACAATTAAAGATTGGTTGAACGAGTATGGCGAAAGCCATAAAAATGAAACTAACAAACTCATTCACTGGGTTTGCGTACCCGCTATCGTTTTTTCTATTTTAGGTTTGTTATACGCTATAAAACTTCCTTTTTTTGTAGAGGGTTATCAGCTAAATGTCGGTATAATTATAAGTACAGTTGCTTTAATATATTATTTCTCACTTTCACCAAGCTTATCGGTAGGTATGTTCTTTTACCTCACAGTTTGTATGCTGCTCTCTAATCTAATAGAAAGTAGTGGGATTGTGCCTTTGTGGCTTTTTTCACTCATAATATTTGTATTGGCGTGGGTAGGGCAGTTTTATGGACATAAAATCGAGGGGAAAAAACCATCTTTCCTAAAAGATATTCAGTTTTTAATGATTGGCCCGGCCTGGCTTATGAGTTTCATATACAAAAAACTAGGAGTTTCGTTATAATTTATTAGATTAAAGTTCAACTTTAAATTTTTCTCCAAGATTTTTTAAATCTTTTAAAACTAAATCTCCCAATGGTATTCCGGTTGCTCTTCTCGCAATTTGCATTTCAATTTCCGGCTCGCCGGGAATAATAACTTTTTCATTTTCGTTTACGGGAGTTGCATTTTTAAAAGCCCGTATCCATTGATCCATGTCTTTTTTAAAATCATCAGCAGGTCTAAAAGCATCAATTCGCATAGCACCAAAAAAGTGGCCAATGCCTTTACCGGGCATATTTGCAGGCATAGTAATGTAAGCAGGAAAAGGTGGTACCCAAGGGCCATAATTTGCGCCGCTAAGTACACCGGAAAAAATATCTACAATGCTTCCAAGCATATAACCTTTATGGCTGCTGCCTTCTCTGTTGCCTCCAAGTGGCAAAAGTGCACCACCATCCTTTAACTCATTTGCATTTAAACTTTTGCCACCTTCTTTTGTTTGTACCCATCCTGCAGGCACAGGTTTGTTTTTTCTTTGCAGAATTTCAAGTTTGCCATTTGCTGCAGTCGTTGTAGCAAAATCAGCTACAAATGCTGCTTCTATACCTGCAGGTATTGCAACTGCAATGGGGTTTGTACCAAGCATTTTATCTCTGCTAAAAGTGGGAGCTACCAAGGCCGATGCGTTGGTCATGGAAATACCGATCATATCGTGCGGCAATGCCATCATTGCATGGTGACCGGCAATACCATAATGGTTACTGTTTTGAACACTTACCCAGCCTGTACCTACATTTTTTGCTTTGTTGATTGCAACCTGCATAGCGTAAGGTGCTACTACAAGCCCAAGTCCTGCATCTCCATCTACTACTGCTGTTGACGGTGTTTCGTGTATTATTTTTATTTTTGGCGAAGCATTTACTCGTTGCGTTTGCCATAGTCGTACATAACCGCTCAACCGTGCAACGCCGTGGCTGTCCACACCTCTCAAATCTGCACTCAGCAGGGTTTCAGTAGCAGTAGTTGCGTCTTGTTGTGAACATCCGATCTTTAAAAAAATGCTTTTTGCAAAAATTGATAAACGCTGGTAAGTAAATAATTGATTCATGCTACAAAGTTATGCAAGGGAAATAGATGAAAACTTAAGAAAGAAGACAAAAGACAAAAGACTTTGTAGCAACTAATTGTCAATTGCTTGCAAACTGCCTGTTGCAAACTGACCTTTGCCAACTGCCCAACACCGACTCCATTTTTTTCACTATTTTGCACCCATGCAACAATACCTTTCTCTGCTTAAGAATATCATTGAAAATGGAACTGATAAAAGTGATAGAACTGGCACTGGAACAAGAAGTATTTTTGGATATCAAATGCGCTTTAACCTGGCAGATGGTTTTCCATTAGTTACTACAAAAAAGGTTCATATGAGGAGTATTGTGCACGAACTGCTTTGGTTTTTAAAGGGGGAAACAAATATTGCCTACCTCAAAGAAAACGATGTAAAAATATGGGATGAATGGGCTGATCAAAATGGAGATTTGGGACCGGTATATGGTAAACAATGGAGGAGTTGGGAAGCGGCAAACGATGTAGAAATTGATCAGGTAAAAGATGTAATTCATCAATTAAAAACAAATCCTGACAGCCGAAGAATAATTATAAGTGCCTGGAACGTAGCAGATCTACCAAAAATGAAATTGATGCCTTGTCATTGTTTATTTCAATTTTATACAAGTGCACCTGATGAAAATGGTAGAAGAAAATTAAGTTGCCAGTTGTACCAGCGCAGTGCAGATATTTTTCTAGGAGTGCCCTTTAACATTGCATCATATGCTTTACTTACCATGATGGTAGCTCAGGTTTGCAATATGGATATGGGTGATTTTGTACACAGTTTTGGAGATGTACATTTATACAGTAATCATTTTGACCAGGCCAAATTGCAATTGCAAAGAACTTCATTTACTTTACCACAAATGAAAATCAATTCTCTGGTAAAAGATATTTTTAGTTTTAAATATGAAGATTTTTTAATGGTAAATTACGTATCTCATCCCGCAATAAAAGCACCGGTTGCTGTTTGAGTAAGATTTGATAAAAGACAAAAGAAAGTAGATATAAGATACAAGACAAAAGATACAATAAAATGGAAGCGTCTCAGGATACAGAAAATAAAAAAGATTACATCATTTCGCTGATAGTTGCTGCGTCTGAAAACAATGCAATAGGGAAATACAACACAATGTTGTGGCACCTGCCCGAAGATCTGAAGTTTTTTAAAAACACAACCTGGGGTATGCCTGTTATTATGGGCAGAAAAACTTTTGAATCCGTTGGAAAACCTTTGCCAGGCAGACCCAATATTATTGTAACTACAAACCAAAATTGGAATGCTGAAAATACTATAACAACAGCAAGTGTTGAAGATGCTATTAAAGCGGCCGACGAAACAAACGCCAAAGAAATTTTTATTACCGGTGGTGGAGAAATTTACAAACAAACCCTGCCGATAGCAGATAAGGTTTATTTAACCCGTGTACATACTGTTATAGATGGAGATGTTTTTTTTCCTGAAATGGATTCGAATACATGGAAAGTGTTTTTTGAAAAACATGTAAAGGCGGATGAAAAAAATAAATTTGATATGACTTTTCAAACATGGATAAGGAAATAATATTTTCTTTTTTCTGTAGCCAATAAATGATCTTTAAACGCACGCTGAAATTGTATTCTCCTTTTCAACTTACAAAAAAATATTTAAAATATTATTTTAAAGCATCCAATGGAAGGGGGCATGGTGTGCATTCCCCGTTCGTTTTTGAGTTTATAAAAAATGTATTAAACGATAAAAAAAAATATAGCTGCTATCAGCCAATAGAAAAATTACGTAAAAATTTGTTGGTAAATAATGATTTGATAGAAGTAGAAGATTTTGGCGCCGGTTCAGTAATTATCAAATCAAAAAAAAGGGTAGTAAAAAGTATTGCAGCATCTTCTTTAAAACGAAAAAAGTATAGCCAGTTATTATTTAGAATAGTGCAATATTATAAAAAAGTAAACATTTTAGAACTTGGCACTTCATTGGGAACTACAACAGCCTATTTGGCATCTACTGCAAATACTGTGGTTACCACTTTGGAGGGTTCAATCAGTATTGCTTGCATTGCAAAAGATAATTTTTCTTCGCTTGGTCTAAAAAATATTCAAATAATAAAGGGCGATTTTGATACTACTTTACCGATTTATTTATCAACAAGTAAAAAGATTGATCTTGTTTTTTTAGATGGTAATCATCGAAAAATACCAACCCTGCAATACTTAGAAGAAATACTTTTAAAAGCAAATGAAGAAACCATTTTTGTTTTTGACGACATACATTGGAGCAAAGAAATGGAGGATGCCTGGGAAACAATAAAGCAGCATAAACAAGTTACGATTACAATTGATTTGTTTTTTGTAGGTATTGCATTAATAGGAAAAAATTTTAAAGAGAAACAACATTTTGTAATCCGGTTTTAATTTTTCATACCTTCAACCAATACTATTATTTATGACGATTGGAGTCTTAAAAGAGCCCGGTAAAGAAACCAGAGTATCTCTATTACCTGAACATGTGCTGTTATTAAAAAAACAGCATGTTAATGTAATTATTGAAAATAATGCAGGTGTAAGTGCCTTTGCAGCTAACACACAGTATGAAAGTGCAGGTGCATCTGTAGGTTCAAGAAATGATGTGTTACAAACAGCAGATATTATTTTATCTATAAGTCCACTTAGCAATGAAGACATTGCTTTGTGCAATGGAAAAATTCTTTTTGGATTTTACCAACCATTGTTTAATGCTCTGCAAATAAAGCTTTTAGCAGAAAAAAACTTTACAGTTTTTAGTATAGATATGTTGCCACGTACCACCCGTGCACAAAGTATGGATGTATTAAGCAGCCAGGCAAATATTGCAGGTTACAAAGCAGTGTTGCTGGCGGCCAATTTATATCCAAAATATTTTCCCATGTTTATGACTGCAGCAGGAAGTATTCCCCCTGCAAAAATATTAATATTGGGAGCTGGTGTTGCAGGCTTACAGGCAATCGCAACTGCAAAACGACTGGGTGCCGTGGTAGAAGTTTTTGATACGAGGCCACAGGTAAAAGAGGAAGTGATGAGCCTCGGAGCAAAGTTTGTAGAGGTAGAGGGCGCTGCTGATTCAGCAAGTGCAGGTGGTTACGCAGTAGAGCAAACAGCGGAATTTATGGCCCGCCAAAAAGCACGAATTGCAGAAAGTGTAGCGAAGAGTGATATCATTATTACAACAGCAGCAATACCAGGTAAAATTGCACCGATTTTAATTACAGCAGAAATGATTTCGGGAATGAAAAATGGTTCTGTTATTATTGACCTGGCAGCATCTACAGGCGGGAATACTCCCTACACCAAAAACGACGAAACAGTAGTGGTGAATGGCGTTTCCATTGTTGGTAATTCTGCATTGGCAGCAGATATGCCAAGCGACGCAAGTAAGTTATACGGAAAAAATATTTTAAATTTCTTACAACTCATTATAAATAAAGAAGGGCAGATAAAATTAAATTTTGAAGATGAGCTGGTAAAAGGAACCTGTGTTGCTCATGGCGGTGTAGTTACAAATGAGAGAGTATCATTCTTGTTATCTGTGTAGATAAACAATAGTTTAAGCGAAAAATATTTCTATTTAATTCATACAATATCATGCAACAAATTTTCTCTTTTTTCGATGAAAATCAACAAATAATCTATATAGTTATTTTGATGGTTTTTTTAGGTATTGAAGTCATTGGCCGTGTTCCAAGCGTACTGCATACTCCTTTAATGAGTGGTGCAAACGCCATACATGGTGTTGTTATTATTGGTGCGCTTATAGTATTGGGCGAGGCAGCATCTGATAATTATATTGCATTAATACTCGGCTTTTTAGCAGTTGTTTTAGGAACTTTAAATGTGGTGGGTGGCTTTGTGGTAACTGACAGAATGCTTGAAATGTTTAAAAAGAAAAGACCTTGAGTTAAACAAAATTTTTATTTTACAAAGCTTTATTAGCTTATTAACAAATTATCACATCAATAAAATAAAATGTTTTCATCGATACTTAATATTATCTACTTAATAGCTTCTGTAACATTTATCATCGGGTTGAAAATGCTTTCCCGTCCGGAGTCTGCAAGAAAAGGGAATCTTATAGCAGCCGGTGGAATGGGACTTGCCATAGTTGGGACTATTTTTTTATACAAAAGCTCACATGGAGTGCACCTCGGAAATTTACCATGGATGTTTGGTGCTTTGGTAATTGGCGGGGTTTTGGGTTCAGTAAGTTCCCGCAAAGTGAAGATGACGCAAATGCCAGAAATGGTAAGTCTATTTAATGGAATGGGTGGTGCATGTGCCATGCTTATTTCACTGATAGAGTTTAATCACATTGCCGGCACCGAAATTAAATTGGGGCATTTTATAGCGATAGTCTTAGGATTGGTTATTGGAAGCATTTCTTTTGCCGGAAGTATAATTGCTTATTTAAAATTAAGTGGAAAGCAAAAGGATATCAGCTTTAAAGGACAGCATATTTTTAACCTCGTATTGTTTATTATTATTCTGGTTGGTGCAGTGCTTACTTATAATGTTACACCTGCTCTGGCTCCCTCATTTTTTTATATAACATTCGGTCTCGCAATCTTGTACGGAGTATTTTTTGTGCTGCCAATTGGTGGTGCGGATATGCCGGTTGTAATTTCTTTGCTTAACTCATTAACTGGTGTGGCTGCGGCTTGTGGTGGTTTTTTATATAATAATAAAGCGATGCTTACGGGTGGTATTTTGGTTGGTGCGGCCGGCACTTTGCTGACCGTATTAATGTGCAAGGCTATGAACAGAAGTTTACTCAATGTAATTATAGGAAACTGGGGAGGGAGCAACGCTGCCGCAGGATCAACACAGGAAGGCGGGAGTTTTAAAGAAGTTTCAACGAGCGATGCTGCCATGTTGATGAGCTATGCAAAAAAAGTAGTTATTGTTCCCGGCTATGGGTTAGCAGTAGCACAGGCACAACATACATGTCATGAGTTGGAAAAGATTTTGACTGATAAAGGAGTGGAAGTTTCTTACGCAATACATCCGGTAGCAGGTCGTATGCCTGGTCACATGAATGTGTTGTTAGCCGAAGCTGACGTAGCTTACGAGAAGCTGGAAGAAATGGAAGATGCAAATAATAATTTTAAAACCACAGATGTAGTATTGATTTTAGGTGCAAATGATGTTGTAAATCCTGCGGCAAAAAATGATCCCACTTCACCAATTTACGGTATGCCCATTCTAGAAGTAGAAGATGCAAAAACTGTTATTGTCAATAAGCGTAGTATGAAGCCTGGGTATGCCGGTATTGAGAATTCACTTTTTTATCAGCCAAAAACCTCAATGTTGTTTGGAGATGCTAAAAAAGTATTGCAGGATTTGTGTGCAGAAGTAAAAGCCACGTAAATATTTATTTAGGTTTTACATAACATTTCGGGTTGTAAATTTATATATGTTTGAAGAAGGTTATCATTTTCTTACTCATTATGTAAATTTAATAACGACAAAATATTTAATTAGATTTTGTGTAGTTACTTTCATATTTTCTGGTATTGATATTGATGTAAGGGCGCAAAATCTTTTTGCGAATGGAGATTTTGAACAGTTAAATAATTGTACTGAATACCATCAGGATTGCGCCTCAGAAGCTTGGTTTTATATTAAACCTTCAGCAACGCCACTTTTTACTCCAAGTGTTGTTCCAAAGCCCTTTAGCGGAAAAGATTTGTTGATTTTGCCTATAGAAAACATATACAATCCTCAAAAAAAAAGACAGTTTGTTTATACCATGTTTTGTTGCGAACTGCAAAAGAAAAAAAATTATAAGCTTTCTTTTTATGTAAATACGGCCGGTAAAACTTTTTATGGCATGGATTTTTATTTTCAAAAAAATGAATTTACTTCTGCTAATTTTTCTGCTGATTCTGTGAAATCATCTATACATATTTCTGCCGAGGATGTTGTGAATGAATTAGGTGGATGGAATTATGTGGAAAAAATATACATAGCAACTGGAAAAGAAAAATTTTGTTTAATTGGTAATCTTGCAAAAAATAAGTTTGATTTTTCTCCTTATCAGAGAATGAACAAGGCAGGTGATATTTTTTATTTTATTGATGATATCGTATTTGAATCAATTATACCACAACCGCTCTGCGCCGATTATAAAATAAACTTAGAAAAATTATACGCACAAAATTTTAGACATACTGAACTTGTTTTGGTGGAAAATAAGAATGAAATTGTAACAGATACAATTACGGTTCCAGCGCCTTTTTTTGAGACAGATAAATCAATTTTAAAACCTGTATTTAAAAAATTACTGGATAGCCTTGTTATAAATTTGAATACAAAAAATGTCGTAAATATAATTGTAGAGGGACATACAGATAGTAAAGGAACTTTACAGCGAAATGCGATATTATCAACGCAAAGGGCGGAAGCTGTACGTAATTATTTTTTAAATAAAATGCCTGAATTAAAACAAATTATTGCTTATGGAAAAGCATCAGCCTTTCCCGTTGCAGATAATATTACTGAAAAAGGCAGAGCACAAAACAGAAGAGTAAAAATAATTTTGGTTTACACAAATAAAAGTGGATAGTATTTTTTATAATCGTGGTTATACAAAATTTATTTCCTAATTCATTTTTACAATCTGTAATAATATTGATGGGTTTACTGAAATTGAATTTGTCTCTGGGCACGAATCGGGAGAGCAAATAACTCTTGTAATAATAAATCTGCCAAAGGATTTCATTCGGATGATTACTTTAGAACAATGAAAAAATTATTTTAGAAGAAATGAAATTGCAATAGATAATAACATTAAAGGATGTACAATCTTTAAATACAATGAAATAAATTAGACAATCGCAAAATTTTTACCGAAAGAGTTAATGATTATTATCCCAACGCACTTCGAATTCTTAACAAGTAATAATGTGATTTTGTCCAATGAATTTTGCATCTTTGTAGTGATACCCCTAAAATTCATTTTTGAAATATTAATATATATTCTTAGTTATGAAAAAATTCTTTTTAATATTATTATCCCTCCCTCTTTTTGTAAAAGCGCAACAAAACTCTATTATGGTTGAAGGTTCAGGTGTAAACATTTATGTGAATCACAGTGCTGCGGCTAAAGAAAATTTTTACAGCATTGGCAGGCTCTACAATATAAGCCCGAAGGATATTGCACCATTCAATAAACTATCTCTGGAAAATGGTTTAAGTATTGGGCAGATTATAAAAGTGCCATTAAAGCCTGTGAATTTCACACAAACCAACAATGTGGCTGTCGATGAAATTTCAGTGCCTGTTTACCATAAGGTGGAAGCAGATGAAACACTTTTTCAGGTAAGCAATAAATACAATAAAATTCCCGCTTCATTATTAAAGAAATGGAATAATTTAAATTCAGATGATATAAACCAAGGACAAAATTTGATTGTTGGCTATTTGAAAGTTAGAAAAGATCTTTCAGCATTTGCCCAACTCGGAACAAAAATGCCGAAAGAAGATATTGCGCAAGTTTCTGTAAAAGAAAAAGTGGCTAAACCTAAAAAAGTTATAGTACTACAAGAAAATAGTAGTCCGAAGGTTAAAGAAGAAATTTTTGTGGCTCAAAAAGTTGAGCCGGTTGTAGAAAAGATGGCTTTAAAAAATGTTGCTACAGAAAAATTACCGGTGGCAAAAAGTGACAAAGAAGGATTTTTTAAAACTGGTTTTAACAGCACAGGCAAAGGAGAAACCGGCATGGCAGGTATTTTTAAAAGCACAAGTGGTTGGGAAGATGGAAAATTTTATTGTTTACAAAACACTGCTGAACAAAACAGCGTTGTAAAGATTACAAATCTGGCGAATGGAAAATTTGTGTATGCAAAAGTACTGGATGTTATCCCTGATTTAAAACAGAACAATGAGCTCTCAGTTAGAATTAGTAGTGCTGCAGCTGATGCATTGGGAGCTGATAGCAATAACAGTTTTAGCTGTAAAATAAGTTATTAACTTATAAAAGTTGTAAAACTATTTTGCAAATCTATAGCCTCTGAGAAAGTCTTTTATTTCCATTTTCTTTTTACCTTCTAATTGTAATGTGGTAATATTTATATACCCATTATTACATGCAAAATGTAAAAACGTTTTTTCGTCGGTTTTATAAGTTCCGGGTAGATTATCTGGCAACTCTAAAATTTTTTCTGCATTAAATATTTTCAGTGTTTTTCCATTAAGTAATGTATAAGCAGCAGGGTAGGGAGATAAGCCACGAATTAAATTATAAACTTCATCTACATTATTTGTCCAATCAATATTGCCGGTTTTAGTAAATAATTTTGGTGCATGTTTTATATCGCCTTCAATTTGCTGCTGCGGTATTTCTGTTAGTTCATTACCAGCAAGCAATACGATAGTTTTTACCAACAATACGGCACCTACTTCTTTCAGTTTATCATGTACAGTTCCTGCATCGTCATTTTCTTCAATAGCAATCTTTTCAGCCAATAAAATGTTGCCTGTATCAATTTCCTGTTGCAGTTTAAATGTTGTTACACCGGTAAATTTCTCACCGTTTATTACGGCCCAATTTATAGGAGCAGCACCTCTGTATTGTGGCAGCAAAGAACCATGAACATTGATGGTGCCAAGCGGCGGCATATTCCAAACTACCTCCGGTAACATTCTGAATGCCACTACAGCCTGCACATCTGCATGTAAAGCTTTTAGCGATGCTAAAAAAACAGGATCTTTTAATTTTTCAGGTTGTAGAATGTTTAAATTATTTTCTACTGCATATTTTTTTACCGCACTTTGTTGCAGTTGTAATCCTCTTCCCGCCTGCTTATCAGGAGCAGTTATCACACCTACAATGTTACAATCTGCTTTCACCAATGCGTCCAAACTTGCTACCGCAAACTCAGGTGTGCCCATAAAAACAATGCGTAAATTTTTATATTTATCGGTCATTGCGTAAAGATAGCCTCGAAAAATTTATAAGAAAAAGTAAACTCATTTACTCAAAATCTTTATACAATAAATATTTTTTTCGGGTTAATTTAAATTTTACTAATGCTGGTTGCCAGCTTTTTTTTATCTCCGCTTCCGTTTTACCTGCTTTTATTTGTTTTTGAAAAACATCGTTACCTGCAAGTTTATCTATAAAATTATTCTTCAAAAAGAAGCTGTCTTTACCTGGAAAAATCTTGTACGCATCCAAAATATATTTCAGCTGAATTTTCCCATCAACTCTTTTTAGTACTTCTTCGTTTGTGCCAGATAAATTGTAACCGTAACAAATCTGGTTATAACATTTACTACTTTTTGCCCCTTCGTTTGGCAGAGGTTTAAACGAAAATAAATTATTCGGCATATTAGGGTGACCATAAATTTGAAAAGGTTTATCCGTGCCACGACCTTCGCTAAAAATAGTTCCTTCAAAAAAACAAGTGCTCGGGTACAAATAAATGGCTCCCATTGTTTTTAAGTTCGGCGAAGGATTTATGGGAAGATTGTATTTAGTTTTATGATCATAATTTTTGCACAGAATTACCTTCAATAAGAAAGGCAAGGTTGCTGCATTTTCAATTGAATTTTTAAAACGATAATTTCTATTTGCTTCCATCGATAATAAATTTTCGCCTGCAAGCATGTTTGCATATTCTCCAATTGTCATTCCATAAACGATTGGGACTGACTGCATACCGATAAAACTTTTAAATTTTTTATCAAGCACAGGTCCATCCACATAAAATCCATTAGGATTTGGTCTGTCGAGGACAAGCAATGATTTCTTATTTTCCAAGGTTGCTTCCAGTAAATATTCTAATGACGAAATGTAAGTATAGAAACGAACCCCGACATCCTGTATATCAAAAACAATTATATCTACATCTTTAAAATCTGCAGATGTTGGTTTTTTATGATCGCCATATAAACTTATAATGGGCAATCCTGTGGATTTATCTTTTCCATCTTCCACGTGCTCGCCCGCACTTGCATTGCCTCTAAAACCATGCTCCGGACCAAATATTTTTACAATATTTATACCTGCTTTTAGCAATGTATCTACTAAATGCGTATTGCCCACCATACTCGTTTGGTTTGCAAAAACCGCCACAGCTTTGCCTTTCAGCAAGGGTAAATAAATTTCCATTCTTTCAGCACCGGTAATCACTTTTTGTTCTTTGTTCTTTTGTGAAAAAATTGCTGATGAGATGAAAAGCAATAAAAAAATATTAAGTATTATCATTTTAGCCATAGAAACAAAGTTGGTATATTTTATGAAAATCTCAACGATATTATTAATTAAATTGCATTTTTAAAACATTAATAATAAAAATAAAAACTATGGTAGAGGTTAAAAGCGGTGATGTTGTAAAAGTGCATTACACGGGTAAACTAACAAATGGTGAGCAGTTTGATTCTTCAACCGGGCGTGAACCATTGGAGTTTACAGTAGGCGCAGGGCAAATGATTGCAGGTTTTGATGCTGCATTACCAGGGATGAAAGTTGGCGATAAAAAAACCATTAATATAGCAGCAAAAGAGGGCTATGGTGATACCGATGAAACAGCTATCATTGAGTTCCCCAAAGAAAATGTACCAGCAGATATGAAGCTTGAAATTGGACAGCAACTAACGCTTAGTAATGAGCAGGGACAGCCTTTTCCTGTAGTTATAAAAGAAGTAAAAGACGATGTTGTAATTTTAGATGCTAATCATTTTTTAGCAGGGAAAGAATTGGTTTTTGATATTGAGTTGGTAGAAATTAGCAAATAATAATTTATAAATTTTAATAATAATGAAACCCATGTTTACTACATGGGTTTTTGTTTGAGTTTAATAAACCCGACTATTATAATGTTACGTTGAGTTGAAGCGTGAAGGATAGCAGCGAAAATCCTTTTTTGAGGAACGAAAAAAAGATTTTAGCGAATAGCCTGACCGCCCTTTCGGCGGACACGCACAAATATTCTTTTTTTCTTCCTTCAATCCTTAATTTCACAGTCTTAAAAAAACATGAAATGATACAAATAAATAAAGATGCATTGGTGGAAAGATTTATGAGGTATGTGCAGATAGATACGCAAAGCGATCCGGAGAGTAAC
>JAYUZL010000110.1:0-15956 GCA_043751875.1 Ferruginibacter sp. | reverse complement strand
GGTAAAAAATCTGCGACATAATTTGTAGTGGGAAAAAATATGCCGGCTATTGTATACAACGAGAAAGTACCCGAACCCAGCTCCTTCTTCACAGGCCTGTATTTTACAAACAAAGATAAATCCTGTAATCCTTTCATACCGTGTAAAGTGCCTCCGCTTGCTTTGGTTGTAACATAGGGTATACTAAATAAAACATTTAGTTTATTACTAATGCCGTAGTTACCTTGTACAATATAATTTTTAGATGAAACTGTGCCCAAGTTTGCATTGTCTCTTTTATTGGTTCCTTCCCAATAATTTTTCCAGCTGCTGCCTGCAAAATCCAGTCCTCCACAAAAATCTTTTTTGCCCATCATTACAGCATCAATATCTGTTTGTGCAAAGGACAGTTGCACCGCCATTATGCAACATAGAGCGATTTTTATTTTTTTAATTATCGATTTTTTCATCTCAAATATTTTTCAATGAACTTTTTTTTACAGTTTCATTTTTAATTTTTCAACTACGAGATTTCCTACTTTTTTACCCGCTTCGGTACTTACAATACAGGAATTGTGAAAATGAATACCTCCATAAAATCTTGCCCAGTTATTTTCTTCTGCTGCTGCACGAAAAGAAGTAAAGTTTCTGCTGGCAATACCAAATTCAAGCTCAGAAGTATCTTTGTAATGAAAATTATCTCCATAAACACTTGTAAGTGCCTCTGCAGCTGAAGATGAGCAGGTAGAGTGACCACAGGTGTACTCCGGAAACGGCGGTGTTTGTAAGTACGGCTGCCAGTTGGCATCTAAATATTTATTTATGACTGTTTCGGGCCGTGCTGTGTTGTATTTATATTTTGCATCCCAGCATTCTATAAAAGCTTCAAATAATGCTATACTCGTTTTTGCATAGGCATATACCGTTGTTGCATAATCTGCATTTGCAGTTTTAGAGGCAATCCCAATAACGCTCATCCAGTGGCCCGGTGGAGAAAACTTTTTAGTACCGTACATTAAATGTCCTGATACATTTAATTTAAAAGGATTATCATCCCAAAAATCTGCCATATGTTTTTGCTCTGGAGTAAGATTTTCAATAGCAATTTTAGACATCATTACCTGCTTGTAATAAGCACCTGTTGTATCTTTTATATTAAATGCTATAGGCTCAGGTACCGGAAACTGGTTGCAACTATCCATAACAAGTGTCCGAATTTTATTCCAGTGCGGCTCCATAGCTGATGCGTAGGCAGGTGGTGTTGGAACCCATCTTCCTTCAACATCATTCACTGTATACCTCTCAGCACTGCGTGTTTGCGCATAGTTGTCTTTTTTTGACCATCTTAATATGGCTGCAGAAACAGAGTCAGAAAATTCTAGAGAATTATTAAATACATCGGAAGACATACCATTGTTTTTTGCAAGCTTTTTTAGGTTATCTACATACTCACTCATGCTTCCTTCAGGGAAAGTAACGGCTTCGCCCAATTTGCAAAAAGACAAAATCGATGCAAATTCAAAATTTATTTTTTTGCCTACCGCTGGCTTTTCGATCGCTTTCAACCCATGTAATTGTGTTGCAAGCGACTGGTATTTGTTGGGATAACCTGCAGCTATAACTTCATAAGCTGCAACATTTGCATATAAATAATTTCGGGATGCTACAATAGGAGTAAAATTATTTCCCATCACAACTGTGTTTAATTCATGAACCGTTTTAGAATACAAAATCGGATCATTAAAAATAGCTTCATAGCTTTTATTTTCTTTGCAGCTGCACCATAATAAAATGGGCATACAAAACAGTATTAATTTCTTCATTTAAAAAATTTATTTTAGGATGTATAAGTTCTTCTCATCTTTAAAAGCAAGAAGAAATTAAATAATATAGAAATGGGGGCAATTAAACTAAAGCGCCATCCGGCGGCTGTTTAGGAGATATTAGATGAACATCAGTAGAAATGCTATCTGTAAAGAAAAGATATTTTTTTTGAACCAAAGCCGCTTGGTTTTCAATAGTTAAATCAATTGAAAAATTATCAGAATCAATCATCAATTTTTTAAATAAAATGGATGCTGATTTTTGTGAATTATTTTTTGAGGTGATATCGTTTGTATTTTTGTAAAAATCAGATTTTGCATTTTCATACTCCATCTTTTTTGAATTTTTTATACACATCAAATGCAGTGTATCATCAGTGAGTTTCCTTTTTACATATTTATAAATGGTACCATCCAATTTTACTTCACCATCAAATCTTTCATAATTTGCCCAACTTGTTTGATAGGGTAAATGCAGTGGAATTTTTATTTCAAAAAGATCAGATTCTTTGATGTTTTTTTTATCCATCATACCCTCCATTTGCATATCAGATTTTTGCTGCATAAAATATATAACAGCATTGTATCCGAACCAGTTGAAACATAGAATAAGCAGTATTATAGCGGCAGAAAACCCTTTCACAAACTTTTAAATTTTTGATACCGTAAGATATGCTTTTTTCTTACATCAAAAGCAAGATACAATCATCATTTTACCGTAAATGTTTTCTGCTTTGGCCCAATACCGGTAAGGGTTACACTTTTCCATTGTGCCGGCAACGTAGACTTTATTTGTATTATACCGTTTGGAGTAATCTCGAGGCCTCCAAAACCAAAAAGCATGATCTGCAAAAACCCGCCTGCACCTGTTGCAAAATAGGGGTTTGTACCTCCGGCAGATTCAGACAAAACACCAAAAGGATTTTTTTTATTCGGTATATGCGCTTCCTGGAAAGCCTGCCATGCTTTTGGACCATTTCCGGCTCTTGCATAAAGTACTGCAAAAATTGCATGTGTCATTGCCGGCGACCCTTCACCAATTCTACTTTCATAATACTCCAGGTCTTTTTTTATTTGTGCAGGGTCTGTAATTTCTTTAAGAGGGTAAGAGAGCAAATTAACATCGGTCTGCTTAATTTTTCCGCCTGCATAAGCTGCATGCTCAGATGTAACACCGTTTGATAATTTTAAAATCGGTATATTTTTTTCTACATCAGCCCAATCAGGATTTGCTTTTTCTTTTAAAATATTTGAAGCCATTATTGCATATTGCAAATTTGCTTTTGCGGCGGCATTCGTAAATGCATTGTCGTCTACGTTTTCTGCCCACTCATCTGCCGCTACCACATTTTTAATATCATATTTTCCCGGACCATTTTTTTCTACACGGCTTACCCAAAAATCTGCACAGGCTTTAATTACAGGAAACCCTTTTTCTTTCAGCCAGGCTGTATCCTGTGTTACAGCAAAATAATTCCATGCTGCAATGGCAACGTCTGCAGTTATGTGGTGTTCAAAAGGGCCACTCAAAGCCCATACCGGTGTTTCTTCGTTACCTGTGCCCGCACTTTCCCACGGGTACATTGCGCCTTTGTAACCATGTGCAAATGCATTGTGTTGTGCCTGCTTTAATCTTTCATAACGATACTCAACCATACTTTTTGCCATTTCCGGATGCAGTAAAAGCATTGCAGGAAACATCCATAATTCTGCATCCCAAAAAACATGACCATTATAACCCAGTCCACTCAAACCCATTGGCGACGGGCTATACGAAGTTCCTTCCCTCACAAAAGAATATAAATGATACATGGCAGAATGTACGTCTCTCTGACTGTTGTCATCGCCTTCAATAATGATATCACTCTTCCAGAGCTCATCCCATGCTGCATTGTGAAATTGTAATAATTTTTTAGTGCCCTGAAGTTTTGCATAAATAACGTAACGTTCTGCTTCATTTAGCGGATCGTCATGTTGTGCTGTAGTAATGGAAGAACCAGCTATTGCAAAATGATAAGTTATACCGGCTGAAAGCATTTTTTTAAATTTAGAAAGATGCATATTATTATCCCACATTTCGTGTATCAGCTGTGGTTCGTTGCCATGCACTTCATCAAATAAAAACGTGGTGGATGATGCAAAAGTTAATTTACCTGTAGGGCTTTTTGCTGTGGATGAAAGCAAACTTAATTTTGTATGAGGGCGATCAATTTCATTGTAATAATTCTGTACATCTTTTAAAGCATCGGGCGCTTCCATTACACTTGCAGGAATAACTTCAATATTTTTTTTTGCTGTAATAGAAACATCCACCAACACGGTATAAGGCAGGTTTCTCAATGCATAATAAGTGTAAGATATGCTGGCTTTATCTCTGTAATCAAACGTTGTTGTAATGCTTGCATGCTTCATATCCAACACCTGTTTCATATTCCCGGCATCGGCGTTCCCTAATCTGTTGCCATCAATATCCATATACATATTTACTAGGTTGAAACTTTGCAAAAAATTGCTGACTCTCCCACGACCGTACTGGTCGTAAGCACCATTAAGCACAACGTCTTTACACTTAAAAATATTAGGAGACGATACAATTCCGATTACGCCATTTGCAACAGTTACACCATAATAATCTTTGGGGTCTATTTTGTCTGCCACTATTTTCCAAACATCAGTTTTTTGGGAGAAAGAAATGAAGGAAATAAAAAACAAATTTATTATAAAAAATATTTTTTTCATGTCAGGCAATTTTTGAGGTCACTAAATATAAATTATTACAACCAATTTATCCACTAAAATAAATGATAAGTAAGAATTTGAAATATGTTTGAATTACTTTACATGCTTATTAATTTATTATGAGAAAATTGTTGCTGTCTTTCTTCGTTTTACTGATACTTATCATTACAGCTATTTATATTTTTGTTCCAGCCAAAGTACATTTTAGAAAATCGATGTATGTAAAAACTGCTCCCAATAGTGCAAATCGCTTTTTTCTGGATGAAAAAGCCTGGCACAAATGGTGGCCGATAAATACAATAAATAAAAATGATACGCTTTTCACATATAAACAATATGAATATTCCATAAACTGGAAAATGATTTCAGGTGACAGCGTTCGTATTAAAACAAAGGATGGGTATATAAACTCATTGCTCAATATTATTCCTGTTAATAGAGATTCAACAGGTTTTCAATGGGAAGGAGAGTCAACCTCAGAAACAAATATTTTTAAAAGGTTAAGTAATTATTTCATACAAAAAAAAATACAAAATAATACCGACGAAATTTTTACATCATTAAAAATTTATCTGGAAAACCAAGAAAATATTTATGGAATTAAGATAGTGCATACGATGGTGGTAGATACATTGCTCATTTCCACAAAAAAAATATTTAATACTTATCCAAAAACAGAAGAAGTATATCAAATGATCACGGACTTAAAAACTTACATAAATAATAACGCCGTTGAGCAAACTAACCCTCCAATGCTTCATGTGGTGGAGGATAGTGGAATGTTCAAAACAATGGTGGCAATTCCCATTAGTAAAACAATACCTAATTCAGATCAGTTTATAGTGAAGAAAATGATTGCAGGGAAAATTTTAATTACCGAAACCAAAGGAGGGTCTGCAAATGCTGAAGCAACAATAAAAAAAGTAGAAATTTATATGGACGATTACCACATTTTGTCCCCGGCAATTTCTTTTCAGTCTTTGGTTACGGACAGAGTAAAAGAAACAGATAGTACAAAATGGGTAACCAAAATTTATTACCCGATTATGAACTAGCATTAAATAAAATATTTAAATGCCTCTTAGACTTATTTTTTAAATTTTACCATCATTGCACTATCACTATTTCTGGCAATAACATAAGCTTGCTGTTTACCGATTAGTATTGGCTTTATATGACGTATCTGTCCTTTTATTTGAAGACCGTTTAATGTTTGGCAAATAAAGTTACCATTGCCTTTGTTAATTAACATTGTTCCATAATCGGCATCATATCTACCCATTTCAATATTGTTATCATAAAAATTTCCACCAATAAATATGTCGGGTAAATTATCGTTATTAGCGTTTACCACAACTGCGTCTTTAAAAGAAGTTAGTTGTGCTTCCATGGGCAATGCTTTTAGTTCGAATTTTAAATTGCCTTTATTCATTAGTATGGCGTTGGAAAAATAGTTAGCAGTAAATACATCTGCCTTTTCAAGTTTGGTTTGAGTAAACAAATCTGTTAAACTTGCTTTTGCAAAATCTTCGGCATACAAAAATTTCTTTTTCATTACAGAAGGAATTTGCTTTTCCAACTCAGCCTTGTTGGCAAATGGAATTTCTTTCCCGTTTAAAAAATAAGTGAGTATTTGTTCTTTTTTT
Source organism: Ferruginibacter sp. (assembly GCA_043751875.1). Classification (GTDB taxonomy): domain Bacteria; phylum Bacteroidota; class Bacteroidia; order Chitinophagales; family Chitinophagaceae; genus Ferruginibacter. Next base: position 9,769 of record JAYUZL010000110.1, on the reverse strand, counting down.
CCGTTGCCATCAAAATCATTATAATACATTCTGACCGGTTCTTTTTCTGAAGCTTTCAAACGACTGTTTGTGCCAAGGTTACCTACAATTAAGTCTATATTGCCATCATTATTTATATCTACAGGAAGCATAAAATTCCACCATCCTTTTTTATCCGTTAGCTCAGTTTTTATAAGTTTATGACGGTCATTTATAAATGCAGTAATACCTCCCCATTCCTGAGCAATTAATAAATCTTTGTTACCATCTTTATTAATATCCACCCACAAAGCCTGTGTTACAAAACCTATGTGAGATAAACCAGGCGCATATTGATCCGTAACATTTTTAAATTTTCCTGTTTTATCATTTAATAATAAATAAGATTGTGGAATTTGTCCGTATTCAAAAGGCACTGCCCTTGCGCCTATAAAAAGGTCGATAAACCCATCATTATTAAAATCGTATGGTACAACACAAGAAGCAGTTAAATAAAGCTCCCCAAAAGGATTTTCCGACTTCGTGAAATTTCCCTTGCCATCATTCAAATATATTCTGGGTGTATTATGAAAGTCGCTTCCGTAGAATTCATTCCCTCCACTTGCAACTATAAGATCAATATTACCATCGTTATTTACATCTACAAAAGAAGCATCTGTATTTTCGTAAATACTATCTCTATCTAAAACCGGTTGTAAACTTTTTATAAATTTTCCATTTTTTTGCTGCAAAAAAATGGCGGCTTTTTTACCACGGCTACTGCCAATAAAGATATCTTCCAACCCATCTTTATTTATATCTCCTACAGCAAGTGCAGGCCCCTCAGTAGAAAACATTCTTGGTATTAAAGATTCCCTGTCAAACTCTACAAAATGATTTTCTTCATGCAGATAATTAAAGTTTACATCTTTAGTAATATCGACCATTTCATTTGAAGAATTTTTTATCCGTTGTGTCAACCTGGTGTAATCGTACTTTGGTAATCCCAGTTTATATTCAAAATTGAATAACCTTGCTCCAGTATTAAGTTTACCAATATTTTGGTAGGTATTATCAGGCCAAATAATTAAAACAGAATCTATGATAGTGTTCACCATCCCCACAAGAATGGGTGTTTCCATACTACTCAAAAAACCTCTTACTGGGAATTTTTCATAAGTGCGCACTTCGTTTTTATTTGCGTATACAATTATTTTAGATCCTATTGCACGTATATTTTTAGGCGATCCTTTTAAATTTATTGTAACAGACGATGGCATGTTTGGTCGGCTTTGTGTGTTTTCATAAATCAGCGCCGGCCCATTTATATTACTTGTTACAATATCGGCATCTCCATCATTATCAAGATCGGCATAAATACTACCATTAGAAAATGTAAGCGGATTATCTTCTATGCGATTTTCTTCATCAGTAAAAGTTAGGTTACCGTTATTTTTATAAAATTTATTCGGCAGTTTTATTTCGGGAAATTTATTTATCAATGCAAGATCTTTTTCATCAACATTATTTTCTTGAATTTTTTGCTGCACTTCGCCGTTAGAAATAAAATTGATGTAATCAATATCATTCATTCGCTTTGGAATACCGTTAGAAATAAAAAGATCTTTTAACCCATCATTATCAAAATCAGCAAACAATGCCGCCCACGACCAATCCGTTGCTGCGACTCCTGCATACAAACCCACTTCGCTAAACACACCATTACGCCTGTTGTATTGCAAATTATTACGTGTGTATTGGTGAGAATATCCGCTGTTAATTTTAAAATTAAAAATATCGTAGGAATCCTCGCCAAGCGATCTTTTTAAAATATAAGGATCGGAAGGAAGCATATCCATAGAAATAATTTCAGGAAAAGCATCGTTGTTAATATCTGCCACATCTACACCCATTGAGTATTGGCTTGTGTGCATCATCCGCTTCTCTCCCTCTTCTTTAAAAGTTCCATCTTTTTGGTTGATATACAGATAATCATTTTCATGAAAATCGTTTCCAATATATATATCCGGGTAACCATCAAGATTAATATCTGCTATACAAACGCCCAAACCGTAGCCTATGGCTGTACTTTGTATGCCGGTCTCTTTTGTAACATCTGTAAAGTGGCCACCAGAATCATTCCTATAAATTCTATCACCCGATAATTCGTTGTACGTGCCATTAAAATCAGCTCTAGGTTTAAAGGTTCCATTTTGATGTACAGAATGGTTTAATAAATACATGTCAAGATCCCCGTCGTTATCATAATCAAAAAAAACTGCTTGTGTGCTAAAGCCAGAAAAATCCAACCCATATTCATGTGCCTCATCTTTGTAGTAGGGCACGCCGTTTTTATCAATGCCTTTACAAATAAGCAACTGGTTTTTACTTTTTAATGTTTCATACTTTCCGACTCTGCAAATATAAATATCGAGCAGTCCATCGTTGTTTATATCAACGACAGATATGCCTGTGCTCCAGCCTCCATCATCCGGAATGCCAGCTTCTTTTGTAACATCTTTAAATTTTAAACCGCCTTCGTTTAAATATATTTTATTCTGATGCTGGTTTGATGCAAAGAACAAATCTATTTTCCCATCATTATTAAAATCGCCTGCCCCCACACCACCACCATTGTAAAAATACATGTACTTAAAAAGATTAAAATCCTTATTGTAGGAAAGATCATTACTAAAATCAAGTCCTGTTTTTTTATTATCCAGCGTTATAAACATCGGTGCTTCCTTTGGTTTGGATTTGCACCCTGCCATAAGAGAAACGAACAACATAGAAATATAGACTAGTCTTAAAAAATTATTTTTTTGCATTATTTTTTTAGTTGATACAAAACTGGAAAGTCATTGTTGCGGACAGCAAGTAAATATTTTTTATCTCCACCTGCAATCATTTTGATGTCTTTGATTTCTCCGGTTATGTTTAAGCCCGAGGAAGTTGCAGGTAAAATACTAAAATTACCTTTGCCGTTATTTATTAAAATATTACCAAAGCTGGCATCCAATCGCCCAAACTGTGGTGGAAAACCAAATTTGTTACCCCCTATAATTATATCCGGTTTTTGATCATTATTTATATCTGTAACACAAATGGTATTTATGCACGAAAGCTGTGCCTGCATCGGTAATTGTTGAATAGAAAAATTTCCATTCCCATTGTTTATTGCAACTACAGAACTACAATAATTAAACTTTTTCACCACCGTTTTATCAATAATATCTTTTGCAAATAACTGCTGAATAGATTTTACAGCAAAATCACTATTTTTTAAATTTTCTTTTTTTAAGAACGGAAATTGTTCAGTAACATCTTTCTTTAAAAACACAGGCATATCTTTTTCATCTATTGTTCTTGTTATAAACTGATCTGTGGTTCCGCTTTTATCAAAATCTGTAAGCCACATTTTTACAGGATGTCTATTATCAGGTTTTAAATAAAAATTTTCTCCAATATTTCCTAAAATAAGATCTTCTTTTCCATCAGCATTTACATCTGCGGCAGCAACAGATTGCCACCAGCCGTATAAATTAGTAAGGTTCGTATTCTTTACTTCTATAAACTTTTTATTTTCATAAGAAAAAATTCTTGGCGCCATCCATTCACCAACAATAATTAACTCTTTTCTTTTGTCCCCCACAACATCTGCCCATACAGCACCTGTTACCATTCCTATTGAAGCGATTTCTTTGCTTAAACTATTTGTTGAATCTGTAAAATGCCCTTTGCCATCGTTGATGTATAAATAACTTTGAGGAGAAACACCATAAGAAAAAGGTACACTTCTAGCACCAACAAAAAGATCCTCATACCCATCGCCATTAAAATCGTACGCTACTGCTACAGCAATATTCATATTATTATTTGGAAAAGCTTCTGTATCAATTTCAAAGTTTCCTTTACCATCATTTTTATATAAGCGATGTTGCAATTGTCTTTCGTTGGGGTGGACATTATTACCACCAGCACCTATAAACAAATCAAGATCTCCATCACCATCACAATCAAAAAAAGTTACAGCTACATCTTCAAAATCTGCATATTGCTTAAAAACTGGTTCTTCTTTTTTTACAAAGCCAGTTGGAGTTTGTAAATATAATTGCCCCGGTTGTCCTTTTGCTCCACCAATATAAATATCTTCCAACCCATCGCCATTCACATCTGCTTTGGCAATGTGCGGACCTTCCTGCGAAAGCAATTCAGGTAAATTTCTTTCATTGTAATAATCTACAAAATCATCTTCAGTATGTTTATCAAACTTATTTTTTACAGGGGTTAATAAAGTTTTTTTAGAAGATGATTCCTCAATATAAATATTTCCTTTTTTTAAAGGCTGCTGTATTTGATGCACCATGTTGATGGCAGGCTTATCAAATTTTGTATAAGTTCTGTCAGGCCAAATGATAAGCATCGAATCTATAACCGTCTTTTTTCCCAAGCCAATGATTTGCTTATAATCTACCGACGATTGAAAACCACGTGCTGTAATAAGTTCTCTGTAATAAATATCAGAACCACTATAAATTTTTATTTTACTACCTATGGCAAAAGTATTTTTTCCTGCTCCTTTTAAATTGATGCCTACATAATTGTTTTTATTTATTTGCCTGCTGTTATTTCTGTAAACAAATGCAGGTTGGTTTTCATTATTTATAACAATATCGAGATCTCCGTCGTTATCCAGATCACCATAGGCAATGCTGTTGCTAAAACTTGGTTTACTAAACCCCCATTTATTACCCACATCACTGAATTGAAGATTACCATTATTTTTAAATACCCTGTTTGGCAAAGGCGTAACCGGTAAACGTTTCAGCAGTTCATCTATTTCTTCTTTTTTTCCTGTTTGCTGTATTTGTTTATACACATCGTTGAACAAAAAATCAAGAAAATCCAAATTACCCAAATCTTTATTTATACCGTTACAAATAAAAACATCATTCCATCCATCGTTGTCAGCATCAAACATTAAAGCACCCCAGCTCCAGTCAGTTGATGACATACCAGTATAATTTGCTACCTCAGAAAAAGTACCGTTCTTGTTATTTATCTGTAATGCATTTTTTACAAACTGGTGGTAAAGCCCCGCTTTTTGTTTGCTTCTATATAAATCATAAGTATCGAAGGTACCTGTGGTTTTTAAACGATAATCATCTTCAGGCCGCATGTCTGTTGTCAGAATTTCAGGATAACCGTCATTGTTTAAATCTGCAAGGTCACTGCTCATGGACGACATACTTGTCTGCTGTAAATGCGATTCCATTTCATCTTTAAATGTTCCATTTTTTTGATTGATGTATAAATAATCTTTTTCAATAAAATCATTTCCTACATAAATATCCGGGTATCCGTCGTTGTTTATATCTCCAACAGAAACACCCAAACCAAAACTTAATAAACCCGAGTGTAAGCCTGCTTCTTTCGTAACTTCTGTAAAATGTCCATTATCATTTCTATACAAATGATTTCCACCACCTTTTAAATTTTCAGCAACATTCCATTTTGAAATATCTGCATCTCTCATACTCGCATAATTGAGCGACCCAAAAGGGACTGGGCTATTGTTGATGATTATACAATCAAGATCTCCATCCATATCATAATCAAAAAAAGATGCCTGCGTACAGTAACCAGAAATATCCAAGCCATATTGTGCAGCAGATTCTGTAAAAGTAACACTACCTTTTCCTTTTCCACTAGTTAAGGGATTAGCATTATTTATGTATAATTTATTTTTTCTATTACCATCATTTAAATGCCCAGAGTTACACACATAAATATCCAGCCAGCCGTCCCCGTTCACGTCTACCAAAGTTACACCTGTGCTCCACATGCCATCTTGTTTCATGCCGGATGTTGCAGATATATCTTCAAACTTCATATTTCCTTTGTTGAGAAATAATTTATTTTCACCCATATTACTCGTAAGAATTACATCTGCTAGTCCATCATTATTTATGTCGCCAATAGCTACACCACCACCATTATAAAAATTACGGTAATCAAAACTGTTGTCTTTTTTAGAATCAGTAACAGTATTTGTAAAATTTATTCCGCTGCTATCTGTCAGCGTAAAAAGTGTTTCCTCTGCAACAATTTTTTGTTTGCAGGATGTATTAAAAATTGCTAACAATAAAAACACTACAATGCAGCGCAAAATTGAAAAAGTATTTTTATTATTATTTAGATAAGAAATTTTCAATTAGTAAATATAATCGGGTAACTAAAATTATTTAGTTTGTTGGTACAAAACCGGTACTTTATCATTTTGTGTTACTATGATATACCGCTGATCTTTTCCTTTTATTTGTTTAATATCTTTTATTTCTCCGGGTAAATTAATCCCGGATACTAATGGACTCCTCCATTCAAAAATATTATTGCCTTTATTGATTAAAATATCTCCATAGCTTGCATCCAACCTGCCAAACTGCGGAGGAAAATTAAAATTATTTCCACCACATATAATATCCGGCCTCCCATCATTATTTATATCAGTGATCAACACAGCATTTAAAGAAGATAATTGCACCCTAACCGGAAGTTTCTGAATAGTAAAATTTCCTTTTCCGTTATTTATTGCAATAATTGAACTGCTGTAGTTAAATGTTTTTACAGTAGCTTTCTCCAACAGTTCTTTTTTAAATAACTGCTGAATTGTTTTTGTTGCATAATCTGCATTTTTCAGATTTTGTTTTTTAAGTCCGGGAAATTGGTCAGTTAATTCTTTTTTTAGAAACACTGGCTTATCGGTTCCATCGATCGTGTAAGTGAGTATTTTGTCTATTGTAGCATTCTGATTAAAATCGCTAATCCAAAGCTTTGCAGGGTTAAATGCATCCGGATGCAGGTAAAAGTTTTCTCCAATATTTCCGAAAATAAGATCCTGTTTACCATCGCCGTTTATATCGGCTGAAACTACTGTTTGCCACAAACCAAATAAAGAATTGAGAACAGATTTATTTTCAATAAAATGATCACCATTAAAGGAATAGATATGTGGTGCCATCCACTCACCTGTTATAATAAGTTCCTTTTTTGAATCGCCTACAACATCAGTCCATACTGCACCGGTTATCATACCCAAGTGAGAAATATCTTCATTTTTTGTAGCAGCCATATCTTTAAAATGACCTTTACCATCATTCACATATAAATAACTTTGAGGAGAAGTTCCATATTCTCTTGGTACATTTCTTCCTCCTACAAAAAGATCTTCGTAACCATCGTTATTAAAATCATAAGCTACAACAGTACCAATGTTCATATCGTTCGATTCAAAAGCAGCCACGTCAATTGAGAAATTTCCTTTACCGTCATTTTTAAATAATCTATTTTGTAATTCTCTGCTACCGGGTGCATTTTTATTACCACCAGATCCTATAAAAAGGTCCAGATCGCCATCGCCGTCTGCATCAAAAAATAATACGGCATTATCTTCAAAATCTAAAAATTGTTTAAAACCCGGTTCATCATGTTTTACAAATACTCCTTTACTTTTTTGAAAATATATTTGCCCGGGATGAAGTGGTGTACCACCAATGTATATGTCATCTAATCCATCGCCATTGACATCTCCAATGGCCGTCTTAGGTCCCTCACGGGAAAGCATTTCAGGAATATTTCTTTCGTAATAAAAATCTACATTATCATTTTCCATATGTTTATCAAAATTACTTTGCAGCATCGTAAACATTACAGGTGGGTTTGTTAGCGGTAAAAAACTTTTAGTATTTGTACCAACTGCAGGCTGTTTCAATACAAAAACAGAATCAGTTGAAGGATTGTAAAATACAGACAATGTCCTGTCCGGCCAGGTAACGATCATTGAATCTATTTTTTTTCTTGTACCTAAACCTATTATCTGTTTATAATCTACCGAAGACTGAAAGCCTCTACTTGGGATAATATCTTTACTCAATATTTCAGTGCCAACATAAACATTTATTTTACTCCCTACAGCAAAAGTGTTTTTAGCATTGCCTATTAACTTAATCCCAATAAAATGATTTTTGTTTATTTCTCTGCTGTTGTTTTTATAAACAAATGCCGGCCCGTTTATATTGTTTACAATTAAATCTAAATCACCGTCATTATCAAGATCCCCATAAGCCGTACCATTGCTAAAAGAGGGTTGCGTAAAACCCCATGCCTCACCAACATCTTCAAATTTTAAATTCCCCTTGTTACGGTATACTTTATTTTTTCTCGCATTTTCAGGTATTTTTTTAAGTACTTCATCAACCCCTTCTTTTTTACCCGTTAGTATCATTTTTTGCATTACATCGTTTGCAAAAAAATCCATAAAATCCAAATTTGTTACATCTCTGTTTACACCGTTACAAACATACAAATCATTGAATCCATCATTGTCTGCGTCAAAAAAAACAGCTCCCCAGCTCCAGTCTGTTGCAGATACACCGCTGTAATTGGCAATATCTGAAAATGTGCCGTTTTTATTATTTAACTGTAAACAATTTTTCATGAATTGGTGGTAGAAGCCAGACTTTACTTTGCTGTTATACAAATCTGTATTATCAAATGAGCCCAATGTTTTTAAACGATAATCATCTTCAGGCAACATATCTGTCGTAAATATTTCAGGGTAACCATCGTTGTTTATATCCCCCATATCCGCACCCATAGAAGAAAAACTTGTATGTTGTACGCAGTTTTCCGTGTCATCTTTAAAGGTTCCATTTTTTTGGTTGATGTATACATAATCCCTTTCGTAAGAATCGTTTGATACATATATATCCAGATAACCATCACCATTTATATCCCCAATTGATGCACCTAGACCAAAGCTAATAAGGCTACCATGTATACCTGCCTGTTGTGTGACTTCTTTAAATTTACCATTGTCATTTCTATATAAATGATCACCACCACCTTTTAAAAATGTAGGCACATTCCATGCAGAATCTATTAGATCTCTACGGTTAGAATTGTTTAAAGTATTTACAGGCATAGGACTGTTGTTTATCATAAAACAATCCAGATCCCCGTCATTATCATAATCAAAAAAAGAAGCTTGCGTGCAATAAGCAGAAATATCTAAACCGTATTCTTTTGCACTTTCAGTAAAAGTTACCCTGCCAGGCGCACCTCCAACAGAAGGTGAAGAATGGTTATTAATATATAATTTATTTTTTCTGTTACCGTTTGTCATGTGGCCCGAATTGCATACATAGATATCCAACCATCCGTCGTTATTAATATCTACAAATGTTACCCCAGTACTCCACATACTATCCTGTTTTATTCCGCTTGCTGTAGAAATATCTTCGAACTTCATTGCCCCTTTGTTTAGGTACAATTTATTTTCTCCCATATTACTTGTAAGCATTACATCTGCTAAACCATCGTTGTTGATGTCTCCAATAGCCACACCACCACCATTGTAAAAATTACGAAACAGAAAACTGTTTTCCAGAGGTCCATCCACAATTTTATTATTGAATTGTATGCCTGTATTTTGTTCTAACTGAAATAGTGGTTTTTCAATTTTTTTTGTGCACGAAAACAGGAAAAATATAATGCAGACAGCAGGGGAAATATATTTCATGAAAAATAAGCAATTGTAGTAGCAACGGGTATTTTTTTGTTGCCTCTTGTTGTTTGTAAATTTAAATCATTTTAAAAATATCACCGCAAATATTTACTAATTTCTATGACATAAAAAAAGAGGTCAAACGAATGACCTCCTTTTCATGTATAATTTTTTAAAACTAATAACCGGGGTTCTGCGTTAAATTTGGATTAGCTGAAAGTTGTCCGTTCGGTATTGGGAACAACA
>JAYUZL010000109.1:0-4065 GCA_043751875.1 Ferruginibacter sp. | reverse complement strand
ACCTGGGGGAAACTGGATATTGCAACACCAAAATTTATTGTGGAGAGCGATGCTACCATTGTGGCTCCGCTTATGTTTGCTTGGATACTTGGGTGGTAGACTAAACTGAGACATTGGAAATAATATATTAACCACAAGAATAAAATATAAAATGGAAAAAGTAAAATTGACCGTTAACAACAACGGCTCTTTAAAAGTAGATGGCGATTTTGAAATCGTAGATCGTAATGGTAATGTGTACGACCTTGGTGGAAGAACTGTACTAGGTATTTGCCGCTGCGGTTTATCTAAAAACAAACCCTTTTGCGATGGTGCACACAATGGCCATTTTGAGCACGAAGCTGTAGCATTTGCATTGCCCCCAAAAAAATAATTTTCCTCTGCTTAAATTCTTTTTTACAAAGGATTTAAGCAGAACTTTTTTTAAAATAAATATTGGTACACTTCTTCCACTTTGCCAAGGGTTACAACATCTATCCCAAACTTTAGTTTGCCCAAGCTTTTAGAGTTGTATTTAGAAATAATTATTTTTTCAAAACCCAGTTTTTCAGCTTCTGCAATTCGTTGTTCAATTCTGTTCACGGCTCTAATTTCTCCACTTAAGCCTACTTCACCTGCAAAACAAACCTTTTGTGGTAGCGGTACATCTTCATAACTGCTTAATAAAGCACAAACAATTGCCAGATCAATACTTGGATCTTCAACCTTAATACCACCTGCAATATTTATAAATACATCTTTTACCCCAAAATGGAAGCCACCCCGTTTTTCCAATACGGCCAAAAGAAGCTGTAAACGCCTGAGATCGAAGCCACTAACGGTTCGTTGTGGCGTTCCATATACACTTTGGGTAACCAAAGCCTGCGTTTCTATTAAAAGTGGCCGCATTCCTTCAATAGTTGCGGCAATGGCAATTCCACTTAATTCGTCTTCTTTTTGAGTAATTAAAATTTCAGAAGGATTTAAAACAGGTTTCATCCCTTCTCCTGTCATTTCATAAATGCCCAGTTCCGATGTACTTCCAAACCTGTTTTTTAGGGTTCTCAAAATACGATATGCATAATGTCTGTCACCTTCAAATTGCAAAACCGTATCAACCATATGTTCTAAAATTTTTGGTCCTGCAATGGTTCCATCTTTTGTAATGTGCCCAATTAAAAAAACAGGCGTGTTGGTTTCCTTTGCATAACGTTGCAACTCTGCAGCACATTCTCTTATTTGCGAAATACTTCCCGGACCAGATTCTACAAATGGCGATTGCAATGTTTGGATAGAATCTACAATGACAAGTTCGGGTTGTAATTTTTTTATTTCTTTAAATATCGTTTGTGTATTTGTTTCAGTTAGTAAATAAAAATTATCGCTTTGTGAACCTACTCTATCCGCACGCATTTTTATTTGTTGTTCACTTTCTTCGCCACTTATATATAGTGTTCGCACGTTAGTAAGTTGTAAACCTATTTGTAAAAATAAAGTTGACTTTCCAATACCTGGCTCTCCGGCAACAAGTACAATACTTCCAGCAACAATTCCTCCACCAAGTACACGGTTCAATTCGCCATCAGGTGAAATAATTCTTTTTTCCTCGCCACTAACAACGTCATTTATAGAAATTGTTTTTAACCCCTTTAAGCCGCTAAAGTCACGCCAGTCTTCCTTTACAGCTTTGTCTGTTCCTTTTACAATTACTTCTTCTACAAAAGTGTTCCACTCTCCACATGCAGGACATTTACCTACCCACTTAGTACTTTCCTGTCCGCAATTCTGACAAAAAAATGTTGACTTCGTCTTACTCATAAATTAAAATTACGGAGAAGGCTTGTAGAAATTCGTTTTAGTTTGTGTGTTATTTTTTTGTCCAAAAAAAGAACAGCTTTGCTCTTCATCGTTGTGAACTTTATCTGTTAATTAATTTTCTTTTGGGGAAAGAAAATTAATCAATCTCACTTCACGGTCATACCTTTTTCAACTTTTTATTATGCATTTTGATAAATTACAAAATGAATAGCTGTTAAAAACTATTGATAACAGCTCAAAATATTATAGGTAAGAAAAATAGATTTTTTGTTTAAAAATATTTTCATTTTTCATGTCATTTTGTTCTAAAAAAAAGTTAGAATAAAAATTATAAGTAATTAAATGAGGCGAAAATTTTCTGATAAAGATTATTTTAAAGAAAATAAAAATGTAAAAAGTGATTTTAAAAACATTCTAAAATGGAGAAGATAAAAAATTAGAAGTCGTAAAATATGAAGTTCATTTTTTTAATTAAAAAGGATTTTAAATAATGTATAAATAGAAAAAGAGCCATCATTTCTGACAGCTCTTTTACTTACTAACCCATTAAATTCTACTGCTAAAGTACATAATCAACTGAAAAGAAAAAATAATTTTTTGAAGGGGAGAAGTAAACTATCCCTGCGACAAAGAAACAATTACGGCTTTAAAATATTGATATTAAAACAGTTAAGCATGATTTGAGCTTATTTATCATTGATAGAATAATATTTTTATAAAAAATGAGGGTTTAGATTTGGTTTATGTTATAAACTACTCTACGTTTGTACAAATTATTAGTAAATGAAATCTCTACTAAGTTTATTTAGTTGTTTTATCGGTTTGCTCAGTTGCGCACAGACTACCATTTCAGGCAAAGTAAAAGATAATAAAAACCTGCCAATCAGAGGAGTGAGTATAACTATTGTTGATTCTTACGACGGTAGCACATCTGATTCATTAGGTAACTTCTCCTTTTTAACCACAGAAAATGGCAATAAAACTTTAAATGCCACAATGTCAGGATATTCCAAATTTAATGCTAAGATTGATATTGCAAAAACTGACATAATCTTAAATATTACAATAAAGGAACTTATAACTGAACTAAATGCAGTTACAATTACAGCAGGGTCATTTGAGGCAAGTGATAAGAAAAAAGGAACTGTTCTCACTTCATTAGATGTAGTAACGACAGCCGGGAGCAATGGAGATATAACCGGTGCACTCAAAACTTTACCAGGAACGCAGCAGGTTGGAGAAAGTGAAGGATTGTTTGTTCGTGGTGGTTCAGCTACAGAAAGTAAAATATTTATAGATGGAAGCCTTGTAAACAACTTTTTCTACAGCAGTTTGCCTGGTTTAGCAACCCGTGGTCGCTTTAATCCGTTCTTATTTAAAGGAACCGTTTTTTCAACTGGGGGTTATTCAGCTTTATATGGGCAGGCACTGTCTGCCGCTTTAATACTCGAAAGTGCAGATTTGCCCGAAAGAACAGAGGCGGATCTTAGTTTGTCAGCTATTGGTGTAGGTGGTGGCGTTCAAAAACTGGCGAAAAATAAAAAAGCAGCTTGGGGTGTTTCATATAATTATACCAACCTTGCCTTGGCATTTGCAGTTATAAAGCAAAAAGTAGATTTTTTTAAAACACCGGTTTATCACCAAGGCGATGCAAATTTTAGAATCAAAACCAAAAAAGGTGGCTTTATTAAATATTATGGTTATGCCGCTTGGAACCAAACAGGAATTCGTAATCCTGATATAGATTCTGTTCAACTCAAAAATGCCTTTAATATTGAGAATGTAAACACATTCCAAAATATAAGCTGGAGAGAAACCATTGGGAATGGCTGGAAAATAAATACCGCTTTAAGCTTTAGTACCAATAAAGATGATATTAGAAATGAGTTGTTAAATAGTGATAACCAAAAGCAACAGTTTTTTTCGCCTGCGGGTTATTCAGGTAAAAACTTTTCTTTGGTAAACAAAGCTCAATATGTACAGGTAAAAGTTGTATTGGAGAAAAGATTAAAAGGTATTAATACGGTTCGTTTTGGATCAGATTATTTTTACAGCAAAGAAAAAACAGTTTACACATTATTTGATGGTACAAAGTTTAGTGACATTGCAAACGACAATTTGGTTGCAGCTTTTGTGGAAACAGATTTATACCTCACAAAAGATATTGCTTTAAAAGCCGGGGGTAGGCTAGAGCACTCCGAACAAATAAGTAAATGGAATATTGCCCCACGAGCATCGGTAGCGTATAAGTTTAAAAATAAAAGCCAG
>JAYUZL010000108.1:0-2767 GCA_043751875.1 Ferruginibacter sp. | reverse complement strand
GTGCACCTTCCAGGCCGTAACCTACCGTAATATCAAGTGTGCGGTCATTTTTAGCAATTAATAAAATAACACCGTTGTTATTTTTTGTACCTACACCCCATTTTCTTAAAAGCCCTACATTGTAATCTGCAATGGTGGCACCGTTTACAGAAGGTACTATTACAACAGCAATTTGTGTGGATGTACTATCATCGAGGATCACCAATTTTGTTTCCAGCGCCTGTACCTGCTCTGCAGTTAATGTGTTTGTAAAATCATTTACAAGCCTTGGTGGGTTTGGTCTTTCAGGATATGATTGCCCCCAAACCAATACTGAACTAAACAACAATAAAACGGTAAAAGATATTTTAATAAAACGGATCATGTAGTTGTATTTGAAGAGCCTTTATTTGCCAAAAACGATTTCATCGGGCAATTCATTTTTGTCGTTCAGTTTATTGTAAGGGAATTTTTCTTTAAGTGTTTCTCCGATACTGCTGATACAATGTACCATACCGCCAATAATATCAACGGCAGTAATTTGTTTGAGCATCGATTTTACAGCATTGTTCCAGAACTCTTCGCCTGTTGCTTTGTAAATTCCTTCATCACCAAAAAGGGCAAGTTGTTTATCTTTTACAGCAATATATAAGAGTACAGCATTTCTTTCATCCGTTTTATCCATCTTCAGGTTGTAGAAAATTTCTGCAGCCCTATGCTTTGGGTCCATGTATGCATTTTTACTTTCTACAAATACACGTATTTCTCCACTTGTAAGGTGTTCTGCATTGCGAATGGCATCTACTACCCTTTGCTTTTCAGCATCAGTAAAAAAAGTTTTCTTTTTAAAAAAGGAAAAGCCCATTATTTAAATTTTATTTCTGTTGATTTTTCTGCACCTGCATCTGACTGAAAACCATTTCTTGGAATAAAGCCAAAGATGCCCGCTACTATTTTTGTTGGAAAACCTCTTACATTACTGTTGTAATTTTGTATGGCTTCGTTGAAATCTTTTCGGGCAACTTTTATCCGTAGTTCTGTTCTTTCCAGTTGAGTCTGTAAAGTTGTAAAAGATTTTGTACCCTGCAGTTCAGGATATTTTTCAACAGTAGTCAGCAATCTGTTTGCAGATGCTGCCAATTCATCCTGAGCCTGTGTTTGGGCATTGTATCCATTGGCCGAAACATTGTTGGCACTCACATTTACAAAGTTTGCCTTGGCACGAGCTTCCGTAATTTCCTGCAATGTATTCTGCTCAAAACCTGCGTTGCCTTTAACAGTATTTACAAGATTAGGTATAAGATCGAGCCTTCGTTGGTAGGCATTTTGTACCTCGCTCCACTGCACTTTTACTTTTTCATCTTGCTTTACCAAACCGTTATAGTTAGTAATGAGATACAATCCCATTACTACCAACACAGCTCCTATGATGTAAGGAATATACTTTTTGTTGTTCATCTAATATTAATAAAAAAACTTACTTTTTTTTGTTCAGGTCATCAAAGTTTACATCTACTTTCTTCTCTGCACCAGCATCTGCTTTAAAACCTTCTTTTGCATGGAAACCAAAAATACCACCTAATATGTTCATTGGAAAAGAACGCACTTTTGTGTTGTAAATATTTATTTCTTCATTAAATACCTTACGAGAATTCTTAATGTTGTTTTCAATGCCTTCCAACTCGCTTTGTAATCTCATAAAACCTTCTGTTGCTTTTAAGGTTGGATATGCTTCTACCGTTGCAAGCAATCTGCTCAACGAACCAGATAACTGCCCTTGTGCAGCCTGAAATTGTGCTATTTTTTCCGGGGTAAGGTTATCTGCATTAATATTTACACTAGTTGCTTTTGCACGTGCTTCTACAACTGCTGTAAGCGTATTTTGTTCAAAGTTAGCAGCACCTTTTACGGTATTCACCAAATTACCAACAAGGTCAGATCTGTTCTGGTATTCGGTTTGTACGTTGTTCCATGCTTTTTTTACACTTTCATCTTCCTTCACAAGACCATTGTAGCCGTTGCAGCCTAAAAAGCCAATTACAACAACTACTGCCAATAGAATTAATAAACCTGTACTTTTCATTTGAGTTTGTTTTAAGTTTTGAATATAAAAGTAGGTAATTATCATTGTCCTGCTCATTTCTTTTACAGCAATGGCAGATTAGTAAAACAGGTGGTATATAACTATCAAAAAGTTCCTCAATTTATACCCTTAAATTTTTTGACTAATTAATTGATTACAACATGTAATTTTGCACTTCAAAAATTATTATCATTTCAAATAAACAGTTATGAGTTCAGTTAAAGTAGCCATTAATGGTTTTGGAAGAATTGGCCGTTTGGTATTTCGCCAGATACACAATATGGAAGGAATAGATGTAGTTGCCATTAATGACCTTACGAGCCCTGCAACATTGGCTCATTTATTAAAATACGACAGTGCACAGGGAAGATTTGAAGAGAAAGTAACATCAACAGAAAATGCGATTGTAGTAAACGGGCACGAAGTAAAAGTATATGCACAAAAAGACCCTTCACAAATTCCATGGGGCAGCCACGATGTAGATGTTGTTATTGAAAGCACCGGTTTTTTTACAGATGCTGCAAAAGCACAAGCCCATATTACCGCAGGAGCAAAAAGAGTAGTAATATCTGCACCGGCAACCGGCGATTTAAAAACGGTTGTATTTAATGTGAACCATGCCATACTAGATGGTACAGAAACAATTATTAGCTGCGCAAGTTGCACCACAAATTGCCTTGCGCCAATGGCAAAAGCATTAAACGA
>JAYUZL010000107.1:0-3623 GCA_043751875.1 Ferruginibacter sp. | reverse complement strand
AAGGAATTTCCATAAAATTATTTTTAAAAAATAAAAGCAGTTTTTAACTGTCTTTGATTAACAAGTAAATTTAAAGATACCTGCTTTTTTAAAATAAACATAACAAACAAACAGTGTTATAAAACAATAAAGTATTTATAACACTACAGTCCATATTGTTTACTAATAGCCAACATCTTTTCTATAGGTTTCTTAGCGGCTATCAATAAATCTTCCGGGATTGAAATTTCCGGAGTTTCATATTCCATACATAGATATAATTTTTCAAGTGTATTTAATTTCATGTGGGGGCAATCATTGCAAGCACAACTATTATTGGGGGGTGCCGGTATAAATGTTTTCTGCGGACTGCTCTTTTGCATCTGGTGCAATATTCCCGTTTCTGTTACTACAATGAATTCGCTTGCTTCATTCTCTAATGAATATTTTAATAAACCAGTTGTGCTGCCAATATAATCCGCTACACTTAAAACCATATCCTCACACTCAGGATGTGCTATTACTTTTGCTTTTGGATGGCGAATTTTCAATTTGGTAATTTTTTCTAGACTAAAAATTTCATGTACCATACAAGCGCCATTCCACAATAGCATTTTTCTGCCTGTTTTTTTATTTAAATAAGCTCCCAGGTTTTTATCCGGTGCAAAAATTATTTTTTGTTCTTTAGGTAAGCTTTCAATTATTTTTTCCGCGTTACTGCTAGTGCAAATAATATCGCTCAACGCTTTCATACCGGCAGAACAATTAATATAGGTAATTACAATATGGTCAGGATATCTCTCTTTAAACAACTTAAATAGAGCTGGCGGCGCACTATCACTTAATGAGCAACCTGCTTTTAAATCAGGCAGTAAGACTTTTTTACCCGGGTTAAGAATTTTAGCCGTTTCTCCCATAAAATGTACACCTGCAAAAACAATAATATCAGCTTTTGTTTTCTCTGCGTATTGCGCCAGCCCCAAACTATCACCTATAAAATCAGCAACATCCTGTATATCTGGTTCCTGGTAATAATGCGCAAGCACAATCGCATTTTTTTGCTTTTTTAATTTTTCAATTTCTGCAAACAAGTCTATGTTAACATCTATATCAACATCAAGAAATCCAGTAACCTCAATATTAGCTTTCGCAGTGTTAATATCTCTCATAATATGTATTAATACTTTTTTATTTTAGATAACCTTACTATTACTATGGGTGTTAATTTGTGGATACAATATTTTATAATTCTTTGTAAAATTAAATTATTCGTTTTATCCACCATCATCAACAAATAATTAACATTTAAAATTATCTATACCTCTTGCAATTTATCTTACTGGAACTACTTTACAAAAAATGAAAGTAATTTTTTGCACAACGGTTAATAAAACAAGATGAGGATAAAAAAAAGAGATTATAGAAACCTATCTATGTTAATGAGCTACCTGATAAATAATACTTAGTTAACACCACCCTATCCATTATTGAAGCATATAATAATTTATACGCCAACTTTACCCTTTTTAAAAATAAAAAAGATAGCATTATCCACAGTAAAAGATGTTTATTAACAGGTGCATGTTGATAGTATTTTAAATTAGGAATAAGCAGGTTATAATTTTTTTTGAAATAGTAAAATATATAATGCCTACGCCATCTTAATTTAAGTATGTTATCCACAGTTTGTTCATATCCATATTTACCCTATTTTTACCGTCCATTTTAATATAGATAAAATATGCAGATTATTCAGAATATTCGTGATAAAGGTTCAGCCATAGTAATAGGTGTTATCGCTCTTAGTTTAATTGGTTTTATAATGATGGATTCAAGAACGGCTAACAACCGCAGTGGGTCCAATACATCCATTGGTAAAATTAATGGAGAGAATATTGACAGCAAAGTGTTTGCAGATAAAGTTAAACAATTAGAAGATCAACGTGGAGGAAGGGTGACCGGTACCGATGTTTATCAGTTGCGTCAAAGTGCCTGGGATCAATTGGTAACAGAAAATGTATTAAGCAGCGAATTCGAAAAATTGGGTCTTGTTTTTTCTCCAAAAGAATTAAGCAGCATTATTTTTAGTGAAGACGCTCCCCAAACATTAAAGCAGGCTTTTACTGATAAAACAACTGGACAGTACGATATTGAAAAAGCAAGGCAATGGTGGATACAGGCAAAAAAAGCGAAAGGAGAACAAAGAGACGCCATTGAATCACAAATTGTAGAACCTTTAATATTACAAACCTTAGCCAATAAATATAGTAGCTTGTTGGCAGCGAGTGCTTATTATCCTGCATGGATGCAGGAAAAGGAAAATGCAGACAATGCATCATTTGCAAATATTTCCTACGTTGCGGTGCCTTATAGTACAATTGGTGACAGCACAATTAAAGTAAGTGATGAAGAATTACTGGCTTACATTAGCAAACATAAAAATATATATAAACAGGAAGGCGGAAGAATAATTTCTTATGTAAGTTTTAGCGCACTACCAAGCAATGCTGACACAATTAAATTACTGGAACTTGTCAGCAACTTAAAATCCGGATTTATTGCAGATACGAATGCTAAAGCTTTTGTTACAAGAAACATGAGCGCAATAAAATTTGAAGATAACTACACTCAAAAATCAAAATTAACAATGTCCCAAAGAGACTCTATTGCAGCCTTGCCTAATGGAGCTGTATTTGGGCCTTACCTGGATGGTAAGAACTTTGTGCTGGCCAAAATGATTGGCAGCCGTCAGTTACCAGATAGTGTAAAATGCCGTCATATATTGGTTGCTACAAAAAATGCGCAAACAGGAGAGCAAACACTGAGTGACAGCATTGCCAAAAAAAGAATTGATAGTATTGAAACAGCTATAAAAGGAGGCGAAAACTTTAATAAAATGGTGTTGCAATACAGCGATGATGCAGGGAGTAAAGAAAAAAAGGGAGAGTATGATTTTTCTTCATCGCAATTTATAACTCTTGCTAGAGAATTTGCTGAAACAATTTTTTATGGAGCTACAGGAGATAAAAAAGTTGTTAAAACAGATTTTGGTTATCATTATATAGAAGTATTAAATCAAAAGAATTTTGAAACAGCTTATAAGATAGCGTACACTGCTAAAGAAATAATACCAAGTGATGAAACGATAAACCTTGCCAGTGCAAAGGCCACCAAATTATCAGGAGAAGCAAGAGATGCTAAAACACTGGAAGTAAATGTTGCAAAAAACGGTCTAAAAAAGATTGATATTCCAACGCTAATAAAAGAAAATGATTACCAGCTGGGCGGTTTGCAGGATGCAAGACAATTAATTAAATGGGCATTCGAAGCTAAGCAGGGAGATGTAAGTGAAGCGTTTAATATTCAAGACCAGTTTGTGGTAGCAGTTTTAAATAAGATTCAGCCAGAAGGTTTGCCAGATGCTGCAACAGGAAGGCCAATGGCAGAGCTAACCGTTAGGAATTTAAAAAAAGCAGAACAAATAGTAAAAAAATTAAGTGCAGCATCAACATTGGAAACTGCAGCTGCTGCTTATAGTGTTCAAATAGGGAATGTGGGAGCAGACTCAACCCTTACTTTTGGAGCACAAATAATTAATGGTGTTGGGCAGGAGCCAAAAGTTATTGGTGCCGCTTTTAATAAAG
>JAYUZL010000106.1:0-4303 GCA_043751875.1 Ferruginibacter sp. | reverse complement strand
CTGTTTCCTTTTGAGCAAATGCACTGACCATTATGCCACTGAATAAAATAAGTGTAAGTAATTTTTTCATGTTAGTTGTTTTGATGAGTTTTAAATTTGGCCACAAAGTAGTTTTCTTGGTATTCTCATAAAATGTGAAAAAAGTAGTAGTATCCTTTTTAACTATAAAATTTAAAAAATATTTTGATTATAAAACCTCTTGGTGTACAGCTCAATCAGCAAGAGAATGAATTTGGGCTGTAATTACTTTCCATTCTCCTTTGTCATTTATTTTCCAGTTCACAGTATATATCCCTTTCATTTTTTGAACTACAGAATCTTTGATAGTAACATCAAATTCGTATTTACCTGTATATCCGGCTGCTTGTGCAGTATTCCATTGTTTAAGTTGCACAGACTTTAAATGTGTAACAATATTTATATTTGGGTGTACCCATTTTTCAGCAATTTCTACTCTGTTATTTGCTATTAGTTTGTCATCAATAACCAAAGCATCTTCTGCAAATAAATTAACTACACCGGCAGAATCGTGGGAATTCCAATTTTTTTCCCATTTTGTGATTTCTGAATTTACCGGCGATGTAGAAATTTCCTTTTCTGAATTGTTCTGGCTGCAGGAGAATAAAAACATTGCCAGCGGAATAAATTTTTTCATATAATTATATTTTTAATGAACTGTAAGAGTACATTAAAAGCATATATAAATAGATGTGAAAAAAGTAGTAAGGATAAAAGCGCCGAAGGAAAAAATTATTACCTCAAGCCTGCTTTACGCAATGCGTCGGCTTTATTGTTTGCATGTAGTTTTTCGTAAATATTGCGGATATGTGTACGAACAGTTTCAACAGAAATAAATAGTTTTTCGGCAATTTCTTTGTAGCTGAATCCTTTTGACAGCCAGTGCAAAACCTCTCGTTCTCTGTCTGATAAATCGTCTTTAGCATCTTTATAATTAATTTCCTGCTGAAAAGCATTTACCACCTTGCGGGCTATTTCGTTGCTCATGGGGCTTCCACCTTTTCTAAGATCATTAAGAGCCTGTATTAATTTTGCAGCTTCGGTATTTTTTAAAATGTAACCTGTAGCACCTGCCTTCAGTGCTTTAAAAACTTTATCTGCATCATCATAAGCACTTAACACCATCAATTGAATTTCAGGACGAAGCGGTTTAAGCCAGGAAATAAAATCAATACCCGATTTACCAGGCAACTGAATATCGGTAAGTACAAGCTCCACAACATCGCCCATTCCATTTTCAAAATATTGTATTGCTTCTTCTGCCGAGGCAAAGCTTGCCTGCAGATCGAACTCACCGGATCCGGCAATTAATGCCGTAAGGTAATTTCTTATCTTTTCATCATCTTCTATAATAATTATGGGTGTCATGAAATGTAAAGATATTCTTTGTAAGAAGTTAAGTAGTGTGAAAAAAGTAGTATCAACTTTAGACCGTAAGACAATATTTTACGGCTGTGCCCTGCTCTTGTGACAACCATTCAATGCTGCCGCAAATATCTTTCATTCGCTTTTTCATATTTCTAATGCCATTGCTGCCGTGACTGTTATTATCACACATTCCTTTTCCGTTATCGGTTACATTAAAACTACATGTTGATTTTACCAGTTCCATTTTTAATTTAATAATAGCAGCGCCTGAATGTTTCATTGCGTTGTTTAATGCTTCTCTGGTTACTAAATATAAATTACGGCGTTGTATATTGCTGAGCTTAATATCGGGCACCATATCCGGAAAATAAATTTCAAACTGTACATCCAACAATTCAAAATACTGATTTGATTGCTCTCTTATATACGCAAGTAAATTTTCCAACGTATCGTTATGTGGGTTGAGTGCCCAGATGATTTCACTCATTGTTTGCACTAATATCCTTGATGAAATTCCTATTTTATTAATATCTTTTTTTAATTCAGCTGAATCTTTTTGCTGTGTTTGAATTAACTCACTAAGCAACGCTATATGGGTAATGCCACTACCAATTTCATCGTGCATATCATTGGAGATACGTGTTCTTTCTTTTTCAACTAATTCAAATTGATCCTGTTGATTTTTAAGTGCTGCAATTACCCCCGCTACTGCTTCGAGGGCATGTACATTTTGCATCAGCAAACGAGATGCTGCAAAAAGTACAGTTTCTTTTTTTCGACCGGTAAATAAAAAAGCAATTACTTCTTCATTAACCAATATAGGAGTAAAAATAAAAAAGGGTACACCGAAACTTTTACTTAATAATTCACTAAAAGCTGTAGTTGTTGTTTTGCTATTTACAAGCGTTGATCTCTTTTGTTGTTCAAGAGAAAGATCAACAAAAATTATTTGTTCTGATATGGTCAATGTGTTTGTATCCGAATTCCCTTTAACAAAAGCCGGCTTAAAATATCCTTGCCTATTTACAATAGGAAGTAAAACCAATGATAAGTCATTTTGTAACTGCACATTTAATTCTTCTGTAACATGATCATACACTTCTTCAAGACTAGCAAATTTATTTAGAGAAGTAATTAGCGCAAAGCCTTTTCTCATTTGCATTACTTCATTATTAATCTCAGCCAGTTTATAATCTCTGCTGACCACAGTCCCTGATAACTCATTAAGTTTATTCTTATAATAAAAATTTTCTTCTTCTAGTTTTGCTATTATATCTTCCTGAGTTTTCATAAATATTTTTTATTCAGAAATGGTACATAACACGCCTGTCCAGTCGAGTGGCTGTAAATTATCTTTTACTCTTGCAACTTCCACCCCACAGTAAAATCCCATAAAAGGTATATTTCCAATATTTTTTTGAACTTCTTCTGCATCCTCAAATTCTCCTCCGGCATAAGGTTTTGCCCTTCCCGCACAATTAATGTAAAATGAAAAAACAGGTTTTTTACCAATCAGTTTCAACTTCATATTATTTATGCCTATCTGCATGTAATCAAGGTCCACACTTCTTTGCATCAACTGCACTTCATCACCTGTTTTTAGGTCAGGCTCAAACATGATTAAAGATTTAGTAGAAATATCAACTGCTAATAAAAGCCTGTTGGCGTAATCACTTTCATTAAATACTCCAAACTTTTCACCTCTGTTAACTCCGAGTGTTACAAAAAATGAAAAGTCTTTCCATTCAAGTTTATGGTTGTTGCCCAACAGCTCGTCTATAACTTCTAAGGCAGCTCTGTTATTAATTTCAAATATTACAGGGCCTTCGGCTTTTGTAATAGTAAGGTAAGCACTTGCAGGTTTACAACCATGCACAATAGTAGTATCCATACTGCATTTTCCTCCAATCAAAACTGCTGCTGCATTTTGCGTGCGTACTTCATTATTAAAAAACTGATAAGTAGTAGAACTTAATTCCATATCAGCTAGTAACCCAGCGCCGGTGCAACAAATATTTTTTGGTAATTTTGCTTCCAACCCTTCAAAAAGCAATGTGGCAAAATTGAGTCTCGGTGGGTGTTGTTGTTTGCAGGAGTCATAAAAAACAATCAATCCATTATCATTCTCAGTAGCTGATTTTGCTATTTGGTCTCCGAGCAATTCCCCCGCCTTTTTTTCATCTAAATTTAAATTTGGCTGAGCAAAAAGTTTAAAGGAAAGTGTTTCTGAAGCAAAAACTGTTACACCTACTTCGTAGCCCTCATACCCAATGAAGTCTTTTGTGATGATACCTATACTTGAGCCTCCCAGAACGGGCGTATCACCCAGCACCGATTGTATCCCTTTTAAAAATTCATATGGATTATGTTTGCCGCTGCAAAAAATTAATGCAAAGTCCGCTTTTTCTAGATCTCCATTAATAAGTGCATTGGAAGCTGCTTCTACACCTGCCGCAGCAGAGTTTGTTCTATTACTTTTAGCAACACCAATTTTAGTGTGCATATTTTACAGTTTTTGTTGTTAAAGAAATGAATAGAGAAAAGTGCGCAGTTTAATTAAAAATTATGTTGCCTATAATTAATGCCGTTAAACATAAAGCGCAAATAATATTGTAATACCATAAATATACAATTTAGAAACTGCATATCTCTGTATTAATAAATTAAATACATAAGCATAAAATGAGTAAGGTGTTTTTGAGAGATTAAATAGTACGAAGAATATGCCTTAAAATAGAAACCCCAAATGCTACTTTTAAAAAGTAGCATTTGGGGTTATTCTGTATTTATATCTTACTCACAATAATTTAAAACCGGCTTCTTTCACATCTTTACTGCTGCTACCAATAAAGAGTTTAAAATCTCCGGACTCTGCTACAAATTTTAAATCGGCATTATAAAATTTTAAATCTTCTGC
>JAYUZL010000105.1:0-13014 GCA_043751875.1 Ferruginibacter sp. | reverse complement strand
TAATAACCGAACATGCCCGCTACAGCGAAATTGTGAACGAATTGCAGGAAGCTGCAAGAAGTAATTTAGTTTTTGGCTTACATGTGCATGTAGGTATGGAAACGAGAGAAATGGCTATTCACATTGCGAACAGCGCAAGGTATTTTTTGCCCCACGTTTTTGCACTAAGTACAAATTCGCCTTTTTGGGAAGGTCGGCAAACTGGTTATAAAAGTTTTAGAACAAAAGTTTTTGAAAAATTTCCACGTACCGGTATTCCAGATCATTTTGAAAGTATTGAAGAATATGATAATTACATTAAGCTGCTTGTAAAAACAAACTGTATTGATAATGCAAAAAAAATATGGTGGGATTTAAGGGTACATCCTTTTTTTAATACAGTAGAGTTTCGCATATGCGATATTCCTTTAACCGTACAAGAAACAATAGCTATTGCTGGGTTGTTTCAGGCCATTTGTGCAAAGCTTTACAAATTACGAACAAAGAATTTAAATTTTATGATGTACAACCGCAGGCTTATTACTGAAAATAAGTGGCGGGCAAGCAGGTATGGAATTGATGGCAGTATGATAGATTTTGGTAAGGAATCTGAAGTGAATACAAGGGTTTTAATTTACGAATTACTTGATTTTATTGATGATGTAATACCACACCTTGGCAGTGCAAATGCTATCAGCCATGTACATAAAATGCTGGAACAGGGAACAGGAGCTGACAGGCAATTAAAAGTTTTTGAAGAAACCAAGAACCTGGTAAATGTGGTAGATTATATCCATGCCAGTTTTTTATCCGGATTATAGTATTAAAAAAATAAAATCATATATTTGCCTGCAAAAGAAAAACGGCTGCGTAGCTCAACTGAATAGAGCATTTGACTACGAATCAAAAGGTTTTAGGTTTGAATCCTAACGCGGTCACCACACAGGACTTTTCATTTTTAACAATGTAAAGTCCTGTTTCTTTCCCCCACAAAACCCGTACATCGACTGCATAACAGCGAAAGTATCTCAACTGGTTTTGTGGTTTAAAAAGTCTTATTTAAATACACAAGTTTTTCAGGGAATATCAAACTAATCATTTTGAGCTTATTGTCAAGGCTTGCAGCTGAATAGTATTCATTTAAATTATTCAAAAGCGAAATCCCAAACTTGCAATAATCTTTATAACCGCTTTCCATTTTTTGATATTCACTGATCTGTCTTTCAAAATCTCTGTTCTTTTCGTTCACCTTTCTCTTACAACATGATAAACGAATTTATCTACATCCCCTTTAGCCAAGCCCATCGCAGTCTTTTTTAATGAGGATGAATTTTCCTCCTTTTTTCCATTAAGTTTTTTTATTTCCTTATCTCTGTCGCCTTCATTTGTTTTGTAAATATCTTCCATCTCAGGTATAATGAAGCAATACCATAATCCATTTTTATGCTATGTAACCAATTACTAAAGTAACTATACATTGCTTCACTTTTGCACCTTTCTTTACAAACGTTAGTACAGTGGTAATAAAAAAATTTGCCACCATTTCCCTTAGCTGAGCCTCCCGTAAGTGTTTTGCCACGTTGAGGACAAACTAAATGACCGCTTAAAGGATATGCATTGTTTATTCTTGAATAGGTGGTTTTAGCTTTCTTTTTTACCATTCAATATATCCTGTAATTCGTAGTATAATTCCTCTGAAATAATTGACCCTTGAGGTATTTGAAAATTGAATTGAACTACTACCATATTTTTCAATCTTAAAAATCCAATAAAAAATATATACCCATAATAAAATACGAATCATCCTTTATCCAAATCTCTCCCGTTTGCTTCCCTTTTGAATATTCCCAGATAATTTATACGGAAATTTCTTGACGAAAACTCCGCTTACTTCCTTCTCGGTGGTGAGCATCTTTTAATAAACCAGCTGCACCGTATCCTTTATAACGCCCATTACAAAAACACTCTGCACGTTTCCTATATTTTCTATTTGGCTCAGCTTGTTTACATGAAAGTCATAATAAGAATCCATATTTTCCTCTACCACTTTCAGCATAAAATCAAACTCGCCACTGATGCTGTAACATTCAATAATTTCATTCATTTCATTGATGGCATTTATAAATTTTGTACCCGCATTTTTGCTGTGCGCTTTTAAGGATACATAACAAATCACCATCAATCCCTTCTTCACTTTGCTGTGGTTAACAAGTGTTACGTATTGTTTTATTATCCCATCATTTTCCATACGCTTTATACGTTCGTGTACAGGCGTAGTACTCAGGTGTATCTTTTCGGAGATTTCTTTCACAGTAATCCTTGCATTTTGCTGCAGCAATACTAAAATGGAAAGGTCCTTAGCATCTAACAACAAACTGGGCGTAGGCGTTTGTTCTTTAACTGTATCTTTTGCCATAGTAAAATGTATATATATCCTGTGAGGATATCCGAATTTACATCTTTATCCTAAATATTTATATTAACACAGAATTTTTTTCTACATTACCTAATTTTATTTTTCAAAAAAGATATTTCACTTAAAATTCTGCGTAAATCAATACAAATCTGCGAGTCAAATTTTGAAGTGATCAAAAACACTAAATTTAAAAAATGGAAACAACAATTTTCACAGGAATTGATTTCAGCCTTAAAAATAAGGTTGCAGATATTAGCCTTGCCGCTTGGGGCCGCAAAGAAATTATGCTTGCCGAAGCAGAAATGCCTGGACTTATGAGTCTTCGTGCAGAATTTGGCGACAGCAAACCACTTGCAGGCGCACGCATTGCAGGTTGCCTGCACATGACCATTCAAACTGCTGTTTTAATTGAAACATTAGTGGCATTGGGTGCAGAAGTTAAATGGAGTTCTTGCAATATTTTTTCTACGCAAGACCAAGCCGCTGCTGCAATTGCTGAAGCTGGATTTGGCGTATTTGCATGGAAAGGTCAAACACAGGAAGAAAGCGATTGGTGCATTGAGCAAACATTGTTCTTTGGCAGCGCAGACAAACCTTTAAACATGATCTTAGATGATGGTGGAGATTTAACCAACATGGTGTTTGATAAATATCCTGAATTAATTTCTGGTATTAAAGGATTGAGTGAAGAAACAACTACGGGCGTACATCGTTTATACGAGCGCATGGCAGCAGGAACTTTACCAATTCCGGCTATTAATATAAACGACTCTGTTACAAAATCTAAATTTGATAATAAGTATGGTTGTCAGGAATCTTTGGTAGATTCTATCCGCAGAGCAACAGACGTAATGATGGCAGGAAAAGTAGCAGTAGTGGGCGGTTACGGCGATGTAGGAAAAGGAAGTGCGCAAAGTTTACGTGGTGCAGGTGCAAGAGTTATTGTAACAGAAATCGATCCTATCTGCGCATTGCAGGCAGCAATGGATGGCTTTGAAGTAAAGAAAATGATTGATGCTGTACAGGAAGCAGATATCGTTGTTACTGCATCTGGCTGTAGAGATTTGATTACTGAAAATCATTTCCGGCACATGAAGGATAAAGCAATTGTTTGTAATATTGGCCACTTTGATATTGAGATTGATATGGCTTGGTTAAATGCAAATTACGGCGCAAGCAAAAACACCATCAAACCACAGGTTGATTTATATACCATCGAAGGTAAAGACATTATCGTTTTGGCAGAAGGTCGTTTGGTAAACCTTGGTTGTGCTACAGGCCATCCAAGTTTTGTAATGAGCAATTCATTCACCAACCAAACCCTTGCACAGCTTGAGCTTTGGCAGAACAGCGCTAACTACGAAAACAAAGTTTATGTGTTACCAAAACACTTAGATGAAAAAGTAGCACGCCTTCACCTTGCAAAAATAAATGTAGTATTAGATGAATTAACAACTGCACAATCTGCATACTTAGGTATTCCAAAAGAAGGACCGTTCAAGACTGAAATGTATAGATATTAGGTCTAAGATTTTAGACACAAGACGAAAGATTAAAGACAGAAAAGCCCGTTCAATTTTGAGCGGGTTTTTCTGTTTTCTTTCAACATTCCGCATTCATCATTCTGCATTCATCATTCCCATTCGTAATTTGATTTGGGGCTTTGAGCATACTAACTCCTCTCAACACCTGTCCGGCATGCTATGGCTACGGTATTCGTTACGCAGCTTCCCGCCTACGGCGTAGGCTGCTCCACTCACACTCCCCTTCGCATTACCGCAGCCCTTATGCAGAAGAATATTAATTTAGCTTTTATTGACGGGGAGAAGGAAAAACAAACTGTTTGACTTAAACACATTTCTTTTCCGCTCTCGTCGGTCACACTTAATAATCAAGTAGTAACCTATCAATTCAGTCGCCGAGGCGTGGTCTGTGACCTGCCGACAACCTGAAAAGTATTAATTTCATTTCATGAAAGAACTATATCCCTAAAATTGGCCGCAATTTTACACAGCCACAATTCAAGGTTAGAAACACTTACTCAAAGAAGATAGATATAAAAATGTAATTGTAAATACTCTCCAATTCCTTGTAGAAAATAAAAAAGTAAAAGTAAACGCTTTTGTAATAATGGATAACCATGTGCATTTTATTTGGCAGGCAATGCATGGTTATAATCTCGATGATGTACAAACGAGTTTCAAAAAACATACAGCAAAACAGTTTACAAAATTACTTTTAAAAGATAATAATATTGCGAATTACCAAGTAGCATCGCCTGATAGAAAACATCATTTTTGGAAACGAAATTCTTTAGGGGTTGAGCTATTTACAGAATCTGTCTTTTCTCAAAAACTACATTACATACACGAAAATCCTGTGAAGGCAGATTTATGTTCTTATGCTGAGGAGTTCAAATATTCGTCTGCATTATTTTATATAAAAGAAATTGATCATTTTGGTTTTTTAGAACATTATAAAAATTGAGTTTTTGTCCCATGGCTTTGTCGGCAGGTCACAGACAACGCCTCGGCTTCTGCTTTAATAGCTTGCTGAAAAATTTGCGTAGTAATACAGCCAAACTAGATAGCCGTAAAGTAGTAAACCAAGAAAAAATAAATTCGGATTTTAAAATTTGAAATACCAATTAAAATGAAAACAACGTTGGTAACATCGTCCTCATAGTTTTGATGATGAACTAGTGATAATTATAATAAACAGAAATATTTGTCTTATTCAAATTGGGGAAGTTTTTACACCAGCTTGAAAATTATACTTATCCCACTACTGAAATATTTTTGAGGCATAAATATTGTCTTCGTTGTAAAAACTAAATTATGAAACAAACTATTATAGCTTTATTTACTTTAATGCTAATTGGCAAAAATACAACTGCGCAAATATCTACGGATTCTATGAAGTCTCTAAAAACTCAGAAAGATATTTTAAAAATACAGGAAAGACTTAATGCGAATAAAATTAAGGTAGCCAAGTATGAAAATTCTATTGCCGGAACCAGCAGAAATCAGGAGATTGCAGCAAAGGACGCTCAACAATCTGCCAATGCAAATAGCAATGCTGCTTCAGATTTAAGTAATGATGCTCAAAACAGAAAACTTGCTAAAAAGGCAAGCAGAAAAGCGAGGCTGGCAGAAAAAGATGCATCTATTGCAAGAAGAAATAATGGTAGGATGGAAAAACTCAATAAAAATATTGAGGTATTAAAAAAGAAAATTTCAGAAGATGAGCAAAAACTTTCATCCATGGGGGTAATTGCCAATACAAACTAGTGATGCAATGCCTCAGAATAAAATTTGCACACTGGCGTAGAAATGCAGTAAAGCAATTGTGCGTAAGCGTTTCTGTGCCAATTTATATTATGTTGATATAAAAAACAGTGTCAATGAAAAAATATTTTATTTTTGTTTAACAACACATTCTCATCATTAATGTCTCCTAAAATTAAGCCTAATTCAGCATTTTAGTAATGGTCCCTTTTTTGTGTTTTTAAATCCATTATGTTCCAAAAAGGTTTTTCCTTCAGGTAGATTAGTATAATTATCTGCAATTATAAATGGTTGTTGTAGTAAAGCACATAATCCATTTTCATTTGTTACAAAACCACCTAATGCATAAGCAGTGTCTTCAAAAATTAAATTGTTAATGAGTATACTATTAAAAAATAAAGCCGGTTATTGTAATAAATGGGATCATTTAGTTTAACAACATGTTTTCTATCTTGTGAGAAATAAATTTTAGCCTCTCCCCCCTCTGTTAAATAGGTATAGTTATCATCAAAGTCCTTTATCCAAATTTGGTGTTTGTGAATGAACGTATTTAAGCATTCTTCCTGCTCTTTTTGAATAGCGGATTGCTTTTTTAATTCTTTTGTAATTTTTTTATTTGTGCGAAAGCCTGAGTATAAGAAATTTCGGGTTGCTGTGAAATGATTATTTTCCCCAGTGATGAGGACTCTTTTAATGATATTTTTAAGAGTTTATTTTGCATTTTCTGATAACATTTGTTATAAATGTATACTAAAATTTACAAATAATATGAACTTGTCTTTTTACTTCGCAGCAACGTCTCCCAAAGGGGCCGTTGCGTTCTTAAAATTAATGCACAAAACACTTTCAAATTATAAAGTACAGACAAACGTAACTTTTATAAGATGTTTTTATGCATAAAAAACTGAGTAGATCGTTTCTCAAATTTATTAGTTGTGCTTTTGTAATAATGTTATGCAGTAACCACCTGCAAGCACAAACTGCTAAAGACACTACAGATAAAATTGAAAAGATTTTTGCAAGGTATAAACCGCAAAACCCAGGCGCATAATTAACCGTAAGCAAAAACGGTGTTATCCTTTTTTCAAAAACATGGGGCATGGCCAATCTGGAAAATAATATTCCTATGAGCATGAATAATGTTACAGAAGCTGGCTCAGTATCTAAGCAATTTACCGCTGCGGCAATTTTAATGTTAGAGGCGCAGGGCAAACTCTCTCTTGATGATGATATCAGAAAATATATTCCTGAAATGCCTGAATACGGTACTACCATAAAAATCCGCCATCTCATGCACCACAGCAGCGGCCTAAAGGATTGGGGCAGTATTGCAGAGCTTGCAGGATGGCCAAGAACTACTAAAACCTATCACAATGAAGGTGCCCTTGAGATTATCGCAAGACAAAAAACATTGAACAATAAACCGGGAGATGAATTTGTTTACAGCAATTCTAATTACAACCTTCAGGGAATGATAGTGGAACGTGTAAGCGGCATGTCCCTTGCTGAATTTTCCAAAATAAATATTTTTATACCGGCAGGAATGAGCCATACAGAATGGCGGGATAATTTTAAGAAAATCGTACCCAATCGAGCAATAGCGTAAGAGAAGAAAGACGGTACATATTTGACCGATATGCCTAACGAATACGTTTATGGCCAGGGTGGTCTGCTTACCACAACAGAAGATCTTTGTAAGTGGGTTGATTATTATTCATCTGCAAAGCTTGGAGGAACATCTTTTTTAAAAAAACAAATTGAAACAGATAATTTTAATGATAGCAGCAAAAATGTGTATGCCGCCGGATTAAGAATATTGAAAGCAAAAGGTTATGATGTGTATCGGCACAATGGAGCCACAGCAAGTTACAGGGCTTCATTGGAATATTTTCCGGAAGTTGGTCTCTGCATCTGCATTGCGGACCTTAGTAATACTTCGGAGTTTGATTCTTCATATGATGCTTTCAGCCAGTTGGAAGATATTTTTCTGCCGGTAAAAACTCCCGTAGTAAAACCTGCAGAAATAAAATTAGAGTCTTCAAAATTATCCATGTTAGTAGGAGCATACCGTGCAGTAAAATCAGGCGAAGGATTAAAGATCTCTTTAGAAAAAGGCAGACTTTTCGGAAATAATTTTCCACTCGTGGCGGTTACTGAAAAAATATTTCGTTATGGTGGCGAAATATTAATGTTTGATAAGCCGGGGCGCCTACGGTTTGTTAATCCAGATCGTGATACCCTTATTTATTTACCTGTAGAAAAGGCAAATCTTACTCCTTTAATACTACAACAATATGCAGCAACTTACCATTCCAATGAAACAGCTTCTTATCTGAAGATCGTTGTTGAAAAAAATAAGCTAAGAATGTATCTGCACCCTTACAAATTTTATGAACTCACACCTGTGTATAAAGATGGTTTTACGATTGGTGGTTTAGGTGGTACTGTTTATTTTGAAGGAAAGAAACTTGGGCACTTTACCACAATGAAGGCAAGTATCTCACGTGCCCGTAATGTAGCGTTCACAAGAATGAAGTAGAGCAACTCTTTGTACCATTTTATATGCAATGCAGCCGAAAGGAAGCTCAACAAATTGTTCCTGATGTTTCTGTGTAATAATAAATATTAAAAACAGTTCTTCATAGGGATTACCAAAGTTTGTATTGTTTCCAAATAATTATTATAGAATAATTTATGATATCATCTTACTTTTTATTTATTAACATCACTTGCTCAAAATAAAAAAAGCCTCCCCTATATTTCAAAATATAAGATAGGCGTTTGATTCTAAAATTATTATCCAACTAAAGGTGTAATGTTACAGTTGCAATTTCAATTTCACTGTTTTTTTGAACCTGAATATTATTTATGGTTGTGTCATTATAACCTCCAGATCCTCTAAATTTAAGGCTATAAGTTCCGGGTCTTAAACCACGTATTTTATACCTACCATCATTCTCAGGTAATGCTGTTGCTGAGTCGGAGCCACTTTTTGCTGTTACAAATGCATGTGCCGCACTAGGCAAAACCTTCCCTTTTATTTCTCCATAGCTTTTTTTGCTAAAAGGTTTAAGCACTGGTTTTAAATAATATTGCCCGTTAATCAATTTTATCGATTCGCAAACATTAAAATCGAGCCATAAAGATGTATGCATATTGTTATCATCATCTTCATCTTCGTTGTGAATTTTTATATACACATAGTTATTTGTTCCCGCCAAAAGATTGAGTGGTTTAGAAACACCATTTACTACCAAACGATTATTTGTACCAAGGGTAATTCTAATTTTTCTTATAGAACCAGTAGGAATATTTGCAGTTCCTAAAAGTGTATCAATACCATTCCTTAATTTCAATATGTTGTAAACACCAGAATTTATTTTAAGTGTATCCCACCGACCAAACGAATCATTGTGTTGGTTGTCATCGTCTCGGTCATCATCATTATCACCGTGATGATCATCATTCATGTGCTCTTTAGATGTATCAATTTTTACTTCTACAAACTTAATATCTACAAAAACTGAATCAAAATTACAAGGGTCATCAGTTAAGTAAACTGCAAGTTGTCGGGGTTTTGATAGATTATCTGAACCTGAATAATTTTTTTGACAGGCAGTAAAAAAAATAGATAGCGTAATAACCATTACGCCGATTGCATAAAAAAGTTTGTTTTTTGTTTTCATGGTTTAACTTTTAAAGTTGTTTTAAAGTAAAAAATAATTCTTGATTTGATGGTCTGTACAGTTGTTATTTTATTTTGTACCTTTTTAAAAAAAATAATTTAAAAATCCTGAATTCCATGCATAGAAATGCCCAATTTATTTTATGAAATACGCAGAATTAGTAAATTATACAGTGAACATCAAAAAAAAGAAATGTAGAATATTTATTGTATCAACTCGGGTTTTAAAAAAATGATAATAACAAATACATTGCCATAAAATGTTAATTTACATTAACGGTAAGTCGTTATAATATAAAAATCTTTCCCTTTTAAAAAGACTGATTTTTATTTACTTTAAAAACAGGAAGGTTACTATTTTAAAAAAATCAATATAAAGGAGTTATCCCTCATCTTCATAGAAGTATGGTATTATAAAATTCATAATGCATTCTTTTTAAAATTTTTAATCTCTAATTGGTAAAAACAATCTTCTTTCAAATTATTGGTTGCACTTTGCCATTAAAGATGCCAATATGTAACGCTTTTGATAAGCAAACAAAATAAATTCATCATTTTTACGCTGCTCTTTTATAGTTGATGAATTACTTTTGCACTATGATAAATCTCTCCGTAAATATAAATAAAATTGCTACGCTTCGCAATGCACGTGGTGCTAATAATCCTGATGTTATAAAAGCAGCACTTGATATTGAACGTTTTGGTGCGCACGGTATTACAGTACACCCACGACCAGATGAGCGACACATCACTTACAAAGATGTGTACGATTTAAAACAAGTTTTAAAAACAGAGTTTAATATTGAAGGCAACCCAACCGAAGATGAATTTGTAAAACTGGTACTGGCAAATAAACCAACTCAGGTAACATTAGTTCCTGATGTTCGCGGACAATTAACAAGCAACCATGGTTGGGACACTATTGCAAACCAGCAATATTTAAAAGAAATTATTTCTACATTTAAAGCAGAGCGAATTAGGGTTT
Organism: Ferruginibacter sp.; assembly: GCA_043751875.1. Lineage (GTDB taxonomy): Bacteria > Bacteroidota > Bacteroidia > Chitinophagales > Chitinophagaceae > Ferruginibacter. Next base: position 2,662 of record JAYUZL010000105.1, on the reverse strand, counting down.
CTATTTTTGTAGATGCAGATATTAAAATGATTGAAGCTGCAAAAACTACCGGTACCGACTGCATAGAATTGTATACGGAAAGTTACTCTAGGCAATGGGCAGCCGGCAAAAAGCAGTTGGCAATTGAGCCATTTATCGAGGCAGCAAATGCTGCAAATAATGTGGGGCTCGGCATTAACGCCGGTCATGATTTAGATTTACAAAACCTTCAATTTTTTGCGCGAAACATTCCTCAGTTACGAGAAGTTTCTATAGGGCATGCATTAATAAGCGATGCGCTTTATTTGGGGTTAGAAAACGCTGTTCAAATGTATAAAAGACAACTTGCAATGTGATTTATTAGTAATTATTTGTGGATTGGTCATATAACATAGCAATCTAAACTCACAATTCACGATTCACTACCTTATCACCTTGCTTAACTTATAATCTAATGCAGCTCCTCGCAAGTTTTTTCCAATTAAATTTCCTTGTGGGTCTATTAAAAAGTTCTGTGGAATGCTTTGGATACCAAACTGCTGTGCCACAGAATTATTCCAGAATTTAAGATCACTTACATGTATCCAGGAAAGATTATCTGCAGCTATAGCATCTATCCACGGTTGTTTTGCTCGATCGAGAGAAATTCCAAGCACAGTAAAATTTCTATCTTTATACTTCTGAAATAAATTTACTACATTAGGATTTTCAGCTCTGCATGGGCCACACCAACTTGCCCAGAAATCTATAAGCACATATTTTCCCTTCAAAGAAGAAAGAAAAATCTCTTTTCCTGTAGAGTCTGCCTGTGAAAAATCTGCTAATGGTTTACCATAACCTGCAGCCTTGTTTTGTTCAATTTGCTGTGCTAGATAATTTGCAATAGGAGATGCTTTTACCGCCGGCGATAAATTATTATAAAGCGATTCTAGTTTTACGTAATCACCTGTAATTTGGTTTTGTCTGTAGATAGCCAATGGAGAAATATATGAATCTGTATGTTCGTCCACAAATTTTTCAATAGTTGCTGCGGCTTCATCCATAAATTTTGATTCGAACCTTCCCTTACCCATCAATAAATCTTCGTAAGGCTTTGTAGCTCTTGTGAATGCTGCAAAATCATTATGAGAAACAGAACCCATTATTTCTGCAGTTTCAAAGGCATCTTTTTTTGCAAAAATTGAAATATTACTATTGTCTAAAAAAATGGTAATAAAGGGTGGTTGTCCGTTTACGCCAATTACTTTGAACTCAGGGGAAAGAGACTTACCCATAAAACTGAATTTACCTTTTTGTAGAGTCGCATTAGATTCCTCAACACCTGTATTTCCATTCAACAGTTTTAAAACTGTCCCGTCAGCAAATCCTACAATAGTACCATTTATTAAAAAACTATCTTCAGCTTTTACTTGCTTTGGGGCTCTCTCAACAACTGTTGTATTTTTTGCAACGTTTTTCTTTGTACCAACATTTTTTTTGTTTTTGACCTGAGCATTTAAAAGAGCCGGAGCAAAAAGAAATAAAAAGAAGAATTTTTTCATTTGAAAAATTTTATGCTGCAAGATAATTATTTCAAACAACTGAAGAAACTTATCTGTGTTTTAAAAAAATCTTATCGAATGTCTTATCGAATGGTTTGAAGAAATTTTTCTGTGGATTCATTTACATGGTTGTTTTCGCCTAACGCCTTAATATAAGCACTTCCTATAATGGCACCAGCTGCGTAGGTGCAGGCTGTTTCAAACGTTGTTTTGTTATTTATCCCAAACCCTATCATTAAGGGATTTTTTAATTTCATACCGGCAATTTTCTCGAAATAACTGGTTTTGTCTTCCTTATTTAAATTATTTCCTGTTGTCGAAGACGAAGAAACCGCATACAAAAATCCACTGCTTAAATTATCAGCTTTTCTTATTCTTTCCTCAGAAGTTTGTGGCGTGATTAAAAAAATAAAACTCAACCCATTTTTTTTGAACATTGGAGCATAAATTTCTTCATATTCGTACATAGGCAGATCAGGTAATATAATTCCAGAAATCCCTGCCGCAGCCGCATCTTCACAAAATTTTTCTAAGCCATACTGCAATACAGGATTTAGATATCCCATCATAATAAGCGGAACAGTTATCGAATTTTTTACTGAATTAAGTTGCTCAAATAAAAGGGAAATTGTCATACCATTTTCAATAGCAACCATATTGCTTTGTTGTATTACCGGGCCATCAGCAATCGGATCGCTATAAGGCATTCCAACTTCAACCATATCCGCACCATTTGCCTGCAGGGCATACAAAACCTGTGTTGTACTTTCAAGTTTTGGGTAACCTGCAGTACAATAAACATTCAAAAGATTTTTATTTTTTTGCCTAAACAGTTCAGTGAGTTTGTTGTTCATTTTTATTATTAGTATATTATATTGATCGTGTGGAAAACCGTAAAAAGAGTGTTTGCAGGTAAAATTTTATAGTTCTACAAATATTTCAGGTAGGTATCCAAATCCTTGTCTCCTCTCCCACTTAAATTTATTACAACTACATCATCTTTTTTGAATGTTATTTCATTCAAAACAGCAAATGCATGTGCGGTTTCCAATGCAGGAATAATGCCTTCCGTTTTGGACAAATGAAATGCTGCCTTTAACGCATCATCATCTGTAACGCTGATAAATTCTGCACGTTTTGTT
>JAYUZL010000104.1:0-12262 GCA_043751875.1 Ferruginibacter sp. | reverse complement strand
CCAAGCGGTAAAAGAACATCAAGACTCCGTTGTGTAATATGCCTGTCAGGCATTATATCAATATTTAACTGTGTCAGCAAAAATTTTTGATAATCGAGTTTGTCAATCGTATGCGTATCTTTTTTAAGAGCGCGTTTTATTTTATTGCTTCGAATATTGTTGTGCAGATCAATAACGTGATCGTAATTTTCTGCTTTGAATTTTACAAGTAATTCTTCCATATTATCGTCATAATAAAAGAATTCATCAATATAAGGATTGGCAGCTGTAACTATTTTATATGAAATTTTTGTAAGAAAATGTACTTCAACATCCGCCAATTGTTTTTTTACACAACGAAATACCGGACTTGCCAAAACAATATCCCCAATAGAAGAAAAACGAATTATAAGAATTTTTTTTTTCAATATAAATTACTTTATTCTTCAATAAAATTAAGGTCTTTACCAAAAGTTTCTTTGGTGAAATATGCTGCGGTAATGCTCACTGCCATTACAATGATGCCCACCCAGATAGCAGCATCTATATAAGTTGTAAAGTTTTGAAAACCGTTAAACATCAATAACATTAATGGCAACGAACCTCTTACCATATTAGGTATGGTAGTGGCTGCGCTCGCTCTTAAATTGGTACCAAACTGTTCAGCTGCCATGGTTACAAATATGGCCCAAAAGCCGGTACTAAAACCCATCGCTGCACAAATTAAATACATAGTTGATGCACCACCATTTCCATTTTGTAAAAAATAAAATGCAATAGAAATTAATGTGAATGAAAAGAAAATAAACAACGCTTTTTTTCTACTCTTTAGCCAATGGCTGAGAAGCCCAACCAACACATCTCCCAAAGCAATACCTACATAAGCAAACATTGTTGATTTTTTTGGCAACACTTTTTCAGTAATCCCAAATTGCTCACCAAAATTATTTGAGAATGCTATCAGTATTCCGATGACATACCATGTAGGTAAACCAATTAAAATGGCTAATAAATATTTTTTAAACCGGGATTTGTTGTTAAAAAACATTAGAAAATTACCTTTTGCAATGTTCATTTCCTTTACTGCTTTGTACATACCACTTTCAAAAACAGAAATACGCAAAAGCAACAAACAAAAACCCAAACCTCCGCCTATAAAGTAACAGGTGCGCCAATGAAATTTTAATGAAATAAAATACGCTGCTACAGCTCCCGTTAAACCAACCCCTGCAACTAAGGATGTACTCAATCCTCTTTTTTCTTTTGAAACAAGTTCACTCACCAATGTAATGCCTGCACCCAACTCGCCTGCAAGCCCCAGCCCTGCTACAAAACGAACCAATGCATACTGATTAGGTGTTTGAACAAAACCGTTTACAATATTTGCAATGCTATATAAAATTATGGAGCCAAACAACACACTCAGTCTACCTTTTTTATCACCCAGCACTCCCCAGATGATACCTCCTATAAGCAAGCCTATCATTTGTATACTGATGATAAACTCCCCTTCTGATTTTATTTGTGCTGCATTTAAACCAAGATCAGTAAGGCTATCAACCCTTACAATGTTAAATAATAGAAGGTCATAAATATCTACAAAATAACCAAGTGCTGCCACGAGCACAACAATATTAAAAATAGAATCAGAAGAAGTTTTTTGCATGAAGTAACTATTGGATTTTTTCTTTTTCTGCCGATGATTTTCCGAAAATCAATTTCAAAATTACCGGCGCTGTTGTTACTAAAACAATTCCAACAACAATTATTTCCAGGTGTTCCCGCAAATCAAAATCAAATTGCTTTAAAAAAAGCTCCTGCAGGTAATGACCTGCAAACAACATTGCAAAAACCCAGAGTACGCACCCAAGAATATTAAAGTAGGTAAACTTTTTCTTTTCCATACCTACAATACCTGCAACTATAGGTGCAAAGGTTCTTACAATTGGTAAAAACCTCGCCATTACTATCGCACCACCGCCATGTTTGTCGTAAAAATCTTTTGCCTGAAACAGGTATTTCTTTCTAAAGAAAAAAGTATCCTTTCGTTCAAACAGAAAAGGACCGCTTTTTCTGCCAAACCAATAGCCTACAAAGTTTCCTATGACCCCTGCTATAGAAATTATTACTGCTAACACAATTAAATTTAAGAATGCACCACCGTTAAAACCGAGACCACTTTTTACCAAATCGAAGCTGTAAATACCTGCCACAAACAATAAAGAATCGCCCGGTAAAAAGAACCCGGCAAACAATCCAGTTTCCGCAAATATTACAAATACAACAAACCATATTCCACCAAATATTATATAGAACATGGGCGTTAACAAATCTTTCCAGGTAAATCTTTTCTTTACTGTAATGATATTATCCTCACCAATATTCGAAAGGGAAAATTTTGCAGGATCGTAATCTTTACCGGAAACAATAAACGAGTCGCTTTTATTTAATGGCAAAGTTGTATGACCTTTTTCATTAGGCGTATAATTTACTCCAATAAAAGAAACTGTTATATTTTTTGCATCTGATTTATATTGATTTTTAAATTTAACGGTAATACTATCCTGCCCGGCAGCATTTTTAACCATAAAAAAAACAATTACTAAAACTAATATTTTGTACATCAATTAAATTTAAAATTGGCAATTTATTTTAATCGTTTTCTGCGTTCTTTAATTCCCCTTCCATTTTACTTACCACCGCAGTTGCAATACTGTTACCTACAACATTTGTTGCACTTCTTCCCATATCCAGCAAAGGATCTATTCCCAATAATAAAGCCAGGCCTGCTTCGGGAATATTGAACGTAGCCAAGGTGCCTGCGATAACCACCAGGGAAGCCCGGGGCACACCTGCTATACCTTTACTCGTAAGCATAAGTATAAGTAACATGCTTATTTGTGTAGCAATATCTAAATGTATTCCGTAACTCTGTGCAATAAATAAAGATGCAAACGTCATGTACATCATGCTTCCATCCAGGTTAAAAGAGTAACCCAACGGCAACACAAAACTTACAATTTTATCTTTACAGCCAAATCTTTCCAGTTCCAACATTGTTTTAGGAAAAGCCGCTTCGCTGCTTGAAGTACTAAATGCTATTAGGGCAGGTTCTTTAATTCTCTTCATTAAATTAAAAACTCTTTTACCAATAAATAATGCACCAGCTAAAATTAAAACAACCCACAACAATGCAAGTCCCAAATAAAATTCTCCGATAAATATTGAATAGGTTTTTAAAATGCCTAATCCCTGCTTTGCAATGATTGCTGACATTGCACCAAAAACTGCAAAGGGTGCAAAATTCATTACATACCCTGTTACTTTTAAAATAATATGTGCCATTGCATCAAGAGCTCTTACAACAGGTGCGGCGATATCTCCTAAAGCTGCAGCGGCTACACCAAAGAAAAGTGCGAAGACCACTATCTGTAAAATTTCATTTTTTGCCATGGCATCTACAACACTTGCTGGAAATACATGGTAGAAAAATTCTTTTACACTTAACGCTGCTTTATCTAATCCTAAATTTGCATTTGCATCAGGTAGAGTAAGGTGCATAGCAATACCGGGTTGAAAAAGATTTACCAAAATTAAACCAAGCATTAAACTCACAAGCGATGCACTAATAAACCACAGCAAGGTTTTCCCTCCTATTCTTCCTACCGCTTTTATATCGCCCAACTTTGCGACACCAACAACCAATGTTGTAAATACAAGTGGGGCAACAATCATTTTTATTAATCGTAAAAATATATCTGCAAGTATGGTAAACCAATCAAGTTTTTTATCACGGGCTTTCGTTACTTCTGTTTTTTGTGTTGATAAAAGAGCATTTTGTTTAAAAAGATTTCTATATTGAACATTGTTGGTATCTACCATTGCAGCCATTCTACCATCAATATTTTTTATAGAATCATTTAAAAGTCTAACAACACCAAAAGTGCTTTCACCGGAAACATCTGCTGTAATTTTCTTTTCAGTTTCTTTTTTTAAACCCTCAAGTTGTTTTTTTTGTACTGCAAATTTTTGATACGTAACAGTATCTTTCGCCGTCTCAAAAATTTTCATCTTGTCGTGCAGGGTTTTTTGTTGAAGCTCTGCGTTAGCAATGCTTCGGTTTTCATTCCCTACATAATAGGTATTCAGTAAAAATCCTGCAACAATACCAAGCACCAAGCCGATACCAATGTATAAGGTGAGTTTACTACGCCCAGCCGGCTTTAATTCCATACGCTAAAGTTATAATTTGCAATATAGTATTTAATGCTTGTTGTAAGAAAGTGTACATGAAAATTATAATGAGAGATACTTTGTAAAGATTTATTGCTTAATTTTCGTCTTCATCTTTATCAAAACTGTATATATATATGGGTTTATTCGTAAAAAAACCGATGAGTGTGTTGTTGGCAGAAGCCGCTGATACCGAAAAAGGGTTAAAGAAAACTTTAAGTGCAGGAGCACTTGTTGCGTTAGGCATCGGAGCAATTATTGGTGCTGGACTTTTTGTTAGAACCGCAGCAGCGGCTGCACAAAGCGCAGGACCTTCTGTAACTATTGGATTTATTGTGGCAGCCATTGGGTGTGCACTTGCAGGATTGTGTTATGCTGAGCTTTCTTCTTCCATTCCAATTTCTGGGTCTGCATATACATATACATATGCAACTATGGGAGAATTGATGGCATGGATCATTGGATGGGATTTAGTATTGGAATATGCTGTTGGTGCAGCTACCGTTGGAATTGCATGGAGTGAATATTTAAACAATTTGCTCGTAAATGTTTTACACATGAAGGCCATCGCTTACGAATGGTGCCACTCTCCTTTTCAACATTCTATACCAGATGCAGCGGGTGTTATTCATAATGGAATATTAAATATCCCAGCTTTCGGTATTGTTTCAGTTTTGAGTTTATTACTTATAAAAGGAACGCAAGAGTCAGCTTTTGTTAACGGAATCATTGTAATTGCAAAAGTTGCCATCGTAGTTTTAATAATAATTTTTGGATGGGGTTTTATTAACCCAGCTAATCATGTACCATATATTCCTGCGCCTTCTACTTACACAGATCATGCAGGCGTAACGCATGCATTTGGTGGAATAATGGGAATACTTGGCGCAGCGGGTACTGTATTCTTTGCATTCATTGGTTTTGATGCAGTTAGTACAGCAGCACAAGAAACAAAAAATCCAAAAGTAGCGATGCCTATTGGTATCCTTGGTTCGTTAGCGGTGTGTACTGTTTTGTACATTTTGTTTGCACATGTATTAACAGGTTTGGGCGATGTAAATTTCTTTCGTACTGAAGGTGGTGAAGCATCTGTAGTAGTAGCTATTAATAAATTTATGCCGGGCTATGGTTGGTTAGGCAAATTGGTTACAGTAGCTATTCTTGCTGGTTTTTCTTCTGTTATATTGGTAATGCTTTTAGGCCAGAGCCGTGTATTTTATAGTATGAGTAGAGATGGTATGTTGCCAAAAGTTTTCAGCGATGTGCATCCAAAATACAAAACACCTTACAAAGCAAACCTTTTTATATTAGTGATAGTTGGCCTTTTTGCTGCGCTTGTACCGGGTGATATTGTAGGAGATATGACAAGCATCGGAACATTGTTTGCATTTATGTTGGTATGTATAGCTGTAATAATACTTCGTAAAACTGATCCTGATCTTCCACGACAATTTAAAACCCCATTTGTACCATTGGTTCCTATACTTGGAATAATTGTTTGCGCTGCCATGATTTACGGACTTGGTTGGACGAACTGGTTGAGGCTTTTAGTATGGTTAGCAATAGGTTTTGTAATTTATTTTGGATATAGCAGATACCACAGCAAACTTGATAACGGAACAATTAAAAAAGATTAATAAATGCAAACACCCCGAAAATTTCGGGGTGTTTTTTAAAGCTATTTTTTAAAAATATAAACTTAAATATTATGACAGCAGCAAAAGGGTATGCAGCCCAAAGTCCAACAACAGACCTTGAACCATGGAATTTTGAAAGAAGAGCAATCGGACCTCACGACGTGCAAATAAATATTGCCTATTGCGGCGTTTGCCATTCAGATCTTCACCAGATAAAAAATGACTGGTTTCCGGGTATTTTTCCCATGGTGCCCGGTCATGAAATTGTTGGCACAATAATAAAAGTTGGTGATTCAGTAAAGAAATTTAAAACGGGTGAACTTGCCGGTGTTGGTTGTATGGTTGACTCCTGCAGAACCTGCGATAATTGTAAAGAAGGAATTGAACAGTATTGTGAAAATGGAAATGTAGGAACCTATAATGCAAAGGGTAAAGATGGCGTACCAACCTATGGTGGCTACTCAGATAATATTGTGGTGCACGAAGATTTTGTTTTGCATATTTCTGATAAACTTTCTTTGCCTGCAGTTGCACCTTTATTGTGCGCCGGAATTACAACGTATTCACCATTGCGCCACTGGAAAGTTGGTAAAGGCCACAAACTTGCCGTACTTGGGTTAGGCGGCTTGGGACACATGGCTGTTAAATTTGGTGTTGCATTTGGTGCAGAAGTTACAGTGTTGAGCACTTCAGCCTCAAAAGAAGAGGCTGCAAAAGCTTTAGGCGCACATCATTTTATTGTAACAAAAGATGCTGCACAAGTGGCATCCGCAAAAAATTCATTTGACTTTATTTTAGATACCGTTTCAGCTGAACATGATATGAATATGTATCTTTCTTTATTAAAAACAAATGGTGTACATATATGTGTAGGTGCACCTTCTACACCGCACAGTATTTCTGCATTTGCACTTATTGGTGGCAGAAAAAGTGTAGCAGGTTCAGGTATAGGCGGTATTGCAGAAACTCAGGAAATGCTTGATTACTGCGCAGAACACAACATTGTTTCAGATATTGAAATGATTGATATAAAAGACATCACCGCTTCTTATGCTCGGATGGAAAAAGGGGATGTTCGATATAGATTTGTAATTGATATTGCAACTATATAAATTTTTCTAGATAGTAAAATCCCCTTTGAAATGAACAGAGGGGATTTTGTATTTATTTAAGCAGGAAGAAGTGATCATCTTTCAAGCTTAAAATTTTTATCTGTTGCGGGGCGTACTGCTGCATTAGCAACCTTATACCCGGTTCTGTACATCCAGTCTGCCATCTTTTTTAATTTGGCATAATTAATATTTTGTGCATTATCCTGCGGTGTGTGATAGTCAGGATGTAAAAGCGTTGTATACATAATTGCCGGAATGCCTAACCTTGCGTATGGCAAATGATCGCTTCTAAAATACCAGCCTTCTACGTGTGTAACTTTGTCCCACGACGAATCGAGTTTAAAATTCGGACCCTGCTTGTTGGCGGCAAATGCCATATTAACAAGTTCCGCAGAATTTCTATGTGGAAGTATGCTTCCTAATATTGTTGCGCTGTCAATATTGTTTCTGCCAATCATATCCCCATTTAAAACCGCTACAATAGATTTTATTGGTACGGTAGCATGTTGAGAATAATATTTAGAGCCCAACAAACCTCTTTCTTCTGCACCATGAATAACAAATAAAATAGAACGTTTTGCAGGATATTTTATAAATGCCCTTGCATTTGCGAGCATAGCAACATTTACGCTACCATTATCATCAGCACCATAAAAAATTGAATCATTTTTAATTTCATTTCTTATACCATGCGCATCTGTATGTCCGCTATAAAGCACATATTCAGATTTTAATTTAGCGTCTTTACCATCAATTTTACCGACAACATTTATTGATGGATAATCATATTTAGATACAATAATGTTTGCTTTTAATATCGCTTTATTCTGTTGCAATTCATTTTTCATATTTGCATGTAACCAAAGAACAGGAACAGTTGTTGAAAGGTTTTCATTTGCCCCACCTTCAATATCATAAGTGCCTCTTTTAAAATTTTCACCGGCATCATCCCAAGCCAGCTCTTCGGTTTCGTCTGCAATAAAAATAATACCAATAGCCCCTTTTTGCTGTAATGGCAAACCGTATTTGGTAAATATTGCACGGCTGTATCGCCATGTAGGCAGAGAAATATTTAAATTAATATCTTTTTTGTTAGCCTCTATTGCAACAATTTTTCCCTTAACATCTGTGGAAGAATTTTCGAGATCGAGCACATTTCCCAGATAAATAATTGGTGCATCTAATTTGATATTTGCCATTTGAGCGACAGCAATATCTTTCCACAGCGCCAGAGGTTTTTCATCCAGATAAAAAGTAGATTGAGGAGTTACATAATTGCGCCATAAAGTAAAATACTGAAAATAAGTTCCATCATCCCCAGCAGGTTTAATACCAATTGCTCTGTATTTTTCAGCCAGCCATGCAGCAGCTTTTAATTCATCTAATGTACCTGCAGATCGCCCTTTAAATTTTGCATCTGCAAATTCATACAAATCTTTTTTAAGTTCGTTTGTTTTAATAAAATTTAATCCCGATAGATTATTTGACTGGGCAAAAATATTTAAGGCCAGCAAAAGAATCAAATTTGTAAATATTAATTTCATTAATTGGAAGTTGTTGTGGAAAAATAATTAGTTAAAATTAGTGAATTTATAATTGTAAAATTTACATCATTTAGTGATAATTTAGATAAATGGAAGTAGTATTTGGTAATTCAAAATAAAGCTTAGAATAACAATTATTTAATTTCAATTTCATCTACAAATAAATGCGTATCGCCGCCGGGGCTTTCGTGCCATGAAGGTAATTTGCCATATTGCAATGCTTTTATTCTTACAAACCTTGCTTTGGTGGGTGCAAATGTTGCGGTTACATTTTTTACCTGCGGATTAAGATCTTCAATTGGTAAAAAATCATTAGAATCAGATACTGTTTTATAACTAACTCCATCATTTGAAACCTGCACAACCATTTGCTTTGGCGCAACAATCCATGCACGGGTATCCTGTAAAAAACCTGCCGATACAGTCGATATTGTTGTCGGTATTTTAAGATCTATGGTAACATCCATATCATTTTTTTGATAACCCTGCCAGTTGCCTTTGCGCCAGTTTGTGTCGCCATGTATGCCATCAATTAATCCAAATGCACCGCCGCCCTCATACATTTGTTCGTAATTACTGTTTAATTTCACTGACCAGTCGTGTGCCATTTTTTTATAAGTGGCTGTTGTCACAAAGCTCTTTTTTTCGGCGGCATTGTAGGCAATTGCTTTTAATATTTTAGATTCATTGATGATAAGCGGTTGTATATATTTTGCACTTTTATTTGTTGGCTCACTACCATCTGTTGTAAAATAAATAATAATATTTTTTTGAGAACTAGTTATAGGAACTGTTTTGCTTTTTTGAAAAGAAATACCGCCACCTTGAATAACAGGATTTATAATTATGTCATTTTCTATTGTCTCAAACAATGAATTAAAAAAATATTTTTCAGTTGTTGGGCTATTAGAAATTTTTAAATCGATTTGAGCAGAACTATCTATTTCAACGGTACCAAAGCGGAATTTATTCTGATTGGCTATTTTTGAATCAGAAGACTCCTCATCATTCACATAAAAATTTATATCACTGATATTCTTCGCATTTAAAATAAATGGCTTTCTATTTTCTAAATTAATTTTAGTTTGTTTAAACAAGGGTGTACCAATATTATAAAAATTAGTTCCGGGGGTTACCTGATAAAAGCCCATTGCACTTAACACATACCATGCACTCATTTGTCCGCAATCTTCATTTCCTATTAATCCATCTGGCCTATTTTTATAAAACTCCGTTTGTATTTGATGTACAATTTTTTGGGTTTTCCACGGCGCCTTTGTATAATTGTATAGGTAAGCAATATGGTGGCTTGGCTCATTGCCATGTGCATATTGTCCAATCAATCCGGTAATATCGCTTTGCTCTCTCCCGGTTGTTTTTGTGGTCGTGCTAAATAAAGCATCCAGCTTTTTTTCCAACGCATCCGGTCCGCCGGTCATTTTTAAATAGCCTCCAATATCCTGCGGCATATAAAAACTATATTGCCATGCATTGGCTTCAGTATAATTATTGTTTACTTCCTTTGGGTCAAACGGACTTAACCAATCACCATTTTTTCTGGGACGCATAAAGCCGGTTTTGACATCGAGCACATTTTTATAATACTGTGCCCGCTTTATAAATTCATCGTACACTGTTTGCTTGCCAATGGCTTTTGCAAATATGGCAATGCACCAATCATCGTAGGCATACTCGAGTGTACGACTAACACTTTCCTGCTCATCATCACTTTCAATTAAGCCCTTAGTTTTGTATGCTGCTAATCCAAAATGATTCATGTTTGCGCTGTGCAACATAGCTTCTAATGCAAGGTTGGTATCAAAATTAGTGATGCCCTTCATATAAGCATCTACAATTACGGGAATGCTGTGGTAGCCAATCATACAATCTGTTTCATTGCTTGCTAATTCCCAAACAGGCAACCTTCCTCCGTCTTTATATTGCACCAAAAATGTTTTGATGTAATCCAATGTTCGTGCTCGGTCAATGATTGTATAAAGAGGATGTGCGCCACGGTAAGTATCCCATAAACTAAAAACCGAATAATAAGTAAATCCTACCGTTTTGTGAATGTTATTGTCACGGCCTCTGTAAGTACCATCAACATCCATATTTACACAAGGCACAACTGCAGTGTGATATAGGGCTGTATAAAAGATCTTCTTTTTTTTCTCATCGCCAGTCACATCAATTTTCCCTAAAGCTGTATTCCATTTTTTTTCAGCTGAAAGTTTAGCATTTTTAAAATCCCAATCAGGTATTTCTGCTACAAGATTTTTTTTTGCACCCTCTATACTAACTGTTGACAATGCAACTTTTACATAAATATTTTTATCTGATCGTAAGTCAAACTGAAAAAAAGCTTTAATATTTTTTGATACTATTTCTTTTGATTTGTTTTCTAAAAATACACTATCGTTGTTCCAAATGCCGTAATCTTTAATTGGTTTTGAAAATTTCATTACAAAGAAGATATATTGGTTTTGCGCCCAGCTTTTGCTTCTGCGCATTCCACTTACGGTTACACTATCTTCTAATTTTAAAGTTGATTCCAGCACTTCGTCTCTGTGCTTTAAATCTAAAATAATAGTATTATCATTTTCATTGGAAAAAGTATAATGGTGAAATCCAACTCTTTCAGTTGTGGTGAACTCCGTATGTATATTACCCTTTTCTAATAAAACACTGTAATAGCCCGCAGATGCTTTTTCATATTTGTGTGAAAAATTTGATCCATAAATTTTGTTATCGGCTGAAGGCTTACCAGCCATTGGCATCACAAGAATATCGCAATAATCAGGTATCCCTGTTCCGCTTAAATGTGTGTGCGAAAACCCATAAATATATGTATCATCATAGTGATAGCCACCACAGCCGTCCCAACCTTCAAGCCTTGTATCAGGACTTAATTGCACCATGCCATGCGGAGCAGTTGCACCGGGATACGTATGACCATGACCTCCGGTTCCTATAAAAGGATTTACTAGTTTCGAATAATTGGTTTGTGCAAATGTTGATATTGAAAAAGTAAACATTAGAACAAAGAAAAAGAGGCGATATATTTTCATAAGTAGTGTTGTATTATTTAAAGCTAAGAAAATATGAATTCAATAATTTTTTTAAGGTATAGCATTTTAATTAAAAGATAAGGCACAAAAAAAGCTTCCTGATAGTGGAAGCTTTTAAAAAATAATTTGTCTTTAAAATGGAAGGTCATCATCCAATGGCATATCTGCCGCGGGCATAGGAGTACGTGCTGTTGGTTGAGCAGTATAACCAGGATTTGAAACATTACCAGCATTAGAATTTGCATAACCTGATTGTTGTTGTCCTCCAGGATTCTCATTTTTGCCACCAAGCAATTGAATATTTTGAACTCTCATGCGGAGGGTAGCGGAAATATTTCCTTCTTTGTTTGTATAACCTTCTGCTTCAGGCGCACCTTCTGCATAAACCATTTGGCCTTTTAAAAGGTATGGAGAAATAGCGGTTCTGTCTGTCCAATACGCACATTCAACCCAAGTAGTTTTTTCTTTTTGGTTACCCTGCGCATCTTTAAAACGCTCGGTATGAGCCACGCTAAAATTGATTACATTTTTACCATTTACTTCTTTTACGATGCAATCTTTTCCAAGATTACCTACGATTTGTAATTTTACCATAACTGTCTTTTTAAGTGATGTATTTGTTTAATTGATGTATCTAATAAAGTTAAAATAAAATTTTATAAAACAATAGCTGTGTCTGCTATCTCCCC
>JAYUZL010000103.1:0-3064 GCA_043751875.1 Ferruginibacter sp. | reverse complement strand
CTGCAAAAGAATACTGTTACACAACCACAATAAATTTCAGTATTTTATTACCTAAAAGGGCTGCCGTAGAAAGCAGCCCTTTTTATATTACCTCCAATTTTATTAATCCCTTGATTTTGCAACCAAACTTTCAAACGACGTACGCCGTAAAAAGGTGTCTTTAAATATTGTTCAACCAGCATTCGCATAATTTCCATATTCTCCTAGCTTGCAACGCAAGGCTGTTAATACAGGCCACTTCTATGAATTTAAAGCAGACAATATTGCCTGGTTACAATCCCACTGTGCCATTGCTTATTGCCCATTGTCTATTGTTTATTAGGCTGTAATTTTTTTAAAAGTATTTCTTTGCGGCTGCGGGATACATCAACGTTTGTGCCGTCACTCATAAGCAAATAACCACCTTCTCCTTTGATATATTTTTCTACTTCGTTAAGATTAACAAGATATGAATGATGAACTCTAGCAAAGGAATAATCTTCAAGCATTTCCTCAATTTCTTTTAAAGTATGTGAAGCAATAATTTTTTGTTTATTCTTTAAAAGCAGGATAGTATAATTGCTGTCTGCATTACAACTTATTATTGAGTCAACAAAAATCATTTGAAGTCCTCCTACAGTGGGTATCGCAATTCTATTTAGAGGTACGGTTGGATGATTCATTTTTTGCAAAAGAATTTCAATTTGCTGAGGAAGCGCATGTTCCATACGGCTTGCTACTTTTTGCACTGCCTTTTGCAACTCTTCACGGTCAACAGGTTTTAATAAATAATCAAGAGCACTAAAGCGGATTGCTTTGATAGCATACTGATCGTAGCTGGTTGTAAAAATTAATTCAAAATTTATTTCAGGTAATTTTTCCAATAGCTCAAATCCATTCGTATGAGGCATTTCAATATCTAAAAAAAGTATCTGCGGTTTTTTTTCACTAATGGATTTCAATCCAGTGGCAGCAGAATAACAGATGTCCAAAATTTTTACATCAGGGCAATAACGTTCCAATAAAGTAGCTAAACTTTCACAACAGTAAGGTTCATCGTCAATAATAGTTGCTGTTATCATTTTTTATATTATAATTTATGCAGAGACTTCCATTAAATTCCTGTAATGCATTTTTAAAATGACCCTTGTCCCTGCAGCATTCCCTTCATAGTCTATAATGTCTTCAAAATTAAAATGGGTTAGTTCATCCATATCTTTATTAAGCAACGCTAAACGTTCTGTTGTAATATGAAGCCCCATTGATTCTTGTTTTCCGGCTGATTTACTTTTCAACATAGCTGACTTGCTTCTGCCTACACCATTGTCTGTAATCATGCAGGTTAATATTTTGCCTTCTATGCTTAATGCAATATCAAGATACCGTTGCCCTTCTTTATGCATCAATCCATGCCAGATGGCATTTTCAGCAAATGGCTGCAATAATAACGGGGGAACAAAAACATTGCCTGCATCAATAGAATTAGTAAAAGTTATGCTGTAATCAAAAGAATCTTTGAACCTCAATCTTTCCATATCAAGATATAATTTAAGCATAACAAGTTCATCTTCCAGGGTAATGAATGTTTTGTTTGAATTGGTTAGTACCATCCGTATCAAGCGTGAAAATTTGGTGAGATAGTCAGAAGCTGCTTCTGTTTCATTTTTAAGAATAAAACTATTAATAGAACTAAGGCAATTAAAAATAAAATGTGGGTTCATTTGTGCTCTTAAGGCCTGCATCTCTAGCTCGGTGGCACTTTGTTTCAACTTTGTCTGCTCATGTTCACTTTTTAATTTTTCATTCTTTCTTTTCAGGGAAAAGCCTCTGTAAACAATAATACTTGACATAGCAATTATCAAAAAGCCAATTATAAGAACCCATTTAAGAAGGGTTGCATTTTTTAATTTCTCTTCATTGATTTTATTATCTTTCTCAAGTGATGTTAACTGTTCAATTTGTTTTTTAAAATCTGTTTGTTTTTTATAATTGGTCAATCTCCACAGGAACTGACTGTTGGTTAAAGAATCCTTTAAAGAAATATATTGCTGCATAAAAAAATAAGCGCTGTCATTGTTTTGAAGTTGTTTATTTATTTTGGAAAGCAATAAATATCCTTGGATCATGTATGGTTTTACATCTGCTTCCCGGGCAATTGAAAATCCTTCTAGCGTATAAGGTAATGCTGCTTTTGCATTTTGCTTTTCTTCAAGCGCTTTTCCGGCATCAAGCAATACCCGCATTAAATCCCATTTATCGTTTTGTTTTCTGAAATGTTCAATGGGTTCCAGAAAAATAGTTAGTGCAGCGTCATAATTTTTTTTAAGAAGAAGCGTTTCGCCGAAACTTATTTTTGTTACCTGGTTTTCAGGATCTATTTGCAATGCATCGTTGAGATAATAAAGGGAAGAATCCGGCTTATTCATTAACCGGTAGGTTATTCCTATTGATTCCTCAATATTATTCCAGTTAGTGGTATGAACATTAAAACCATGGGCATTTGCATATTGGCCGCCCTGCTTGTAATAATCCAGAGCATCTTCATAAGCGCCTGCGTTTTTGTATAAATGCCCCATATTTGTTAGTGAGCCGGCTATGCACACATCATCACTCATTTTTTGTCTTATCAATAAAGCTTTGGTGCTACAATAAAAACTGCTATCATAATTACCTGTTGCCTCATATAAAAAAGACATCCATGCATAAGCCTTTCCTTCTCCTTCACCGTCACCTAATTTATGAAGAACAGGAACAGATTTTATATAACAGGCAATAGCGTCTTTAAAATTATTTTGACCATAAAGCACCTGACCCAGCCAGAGATTACACCAGCCTGATGCTCTTTCATTATGAATATTTTCAAACATGGCCAGGGCCTGTCGTAAAGATTTTTCAGCGGTAAAAAATTTTTTTCTATAATTTTCTGCTACACCCAAATGCATAGCAGATGTTGCTAATCCTAACGCATAATTAATTTTTAAAGATTCTTTATTAGCATTAATAGCCCAGCAGGAAATGGAATCGGGCAGCACCTTTGGTGGCCACCAGTATTCTTCACTTAATGCATTAAGACAATCAATTCTGC
>JAYUZL010000102.1:0-2653 GCA_043751875.1 Ferruginibacter sp. | reverse complement strand
GCCCAGCAATTGTATGAAGAATTGTATCCTGTTTACAAAGGCACAGATAAGTTTGAAGAATTGTATTATAAAGACGCTTATTGTTTTTATTATTTAAAGGAATATAAGGATGCAGAAAATTTTTTTAAGGGGTTTTTGGAAGTATTTCCCAATAGTAGTAAATCAGAAGAGGTAGATTTTATGCATGCGCTATGTTTTTACAAGCAGGTAGCCAAAGTAGAGTTGGATCAGACCAATACCTCCAAGTCAATCGGTGTAATGCAAACATTTATTAATACTCATCCAGGGTCTGCAAAAATAAAAGAGGCTACTGAAATAATTGACAAAAACAGGATAAAGCTGGAAGTTAAAGAATTAAGAGCGGCAGATTTGTATTACAAAATAGGTCATTACCGGGCTGCAGCAATTTGTTATGGTAATTTACTAGGCGATTATCCTGAATCTGTATCGGGCGATGTATATAAATTGAAATCTCTGGCCTCGTACTACAAATTTGCGAGGTTAAGTGTGGTTGATAAACAAACAGCAAGGTTTGAGAAAGTGGTTAGTGAATATCAGGATTTTGCTGATCGTTTTCCTCAAAGTACACATTTAAAGGAAGCAAAGGAATATAATAATCAAAGTCTAAACAAAATTAAAGAAATAAAAAATGAGTAAATTAAGGCGACAACTCAGTTCTGGTACCAGCAATGTGGTAGAACCTAAAAATCTTTTTGACATTAAGCAAAAGACGGGCAATCTCTATGAGTCAATTGCTATTATTGCGAAAAGGGCTAACCAGATCAATATAGCTATAAAAGAAGAATTGCATAACAAGCTGGAAGAATTTGCGAGCCATACAGACAGTCTGGAGGAAATACACGAAAATAAAGAACAAATAGAAATATCAAAAGCTTACGAGCGTATGCCTAATCCGGCTTTACTAGCTTCACAGGAATTTATGGAAGATAAAATCTATTTTCGTAAAAACGAAGAAGATTTATTTAGTTAATTTTTGGCTTTATTTAGCAATGTTAAATAAGAAGTTTTACTTTTAAGGACGGCCAAAGCCGTCTTTTTTTTTATGCTCAATGGAAAGAAAATAATTTTAGGAATATCAGGTAGTATTGCTGCTTATAAATCACCCATACTGGTGCGCTTATTAGTTAAGGCCGGTGCTGAGGTGAAAATAGTAATGACGCCTGCCGCAAGGGAATTTGTGTCTCCTTTAACCCTTTCAACTCTTTCAAAAAATAATGTGTTGTCCGATATTTCCAGCAATGATTCATGGAGTAATCACGTAATGCTGGGCAGATGGGCTGATGTAATGCTGATGGCTCCGTTAAGTTGTAATTCATTATCAAAAATGGCGCACGGGCAATGTGATAACTTATTAATAGCTGTGTATTTATCTGCAACTTGCCCGGTAATTGCCGCACCGGCAATGGATGAAGATATGTGGCATCATCCTGCTACACAGAATAATCTCCAGATAATTCAATCGTATGGCAATGAAATAATTCCAGTTGAATCTGGTGAATTGGCCAGTGGGTTAATCGGAGAGGGCAGAATGGCTGAACCACAAACAATTATAAATAAGCTGCATAATTTTTTTTTGAGCCATAAAGAGTTAGCAGGCAAAAAAGTACTGGTAACGGCGGGTCCAACTTATGAAGCTTTAGATCCGGTTCGGTTTATAGGTAATCACTCTTCGGGAAAAATGGGAGTGGCTATTGCTAACGAGCTATTAAAAAGAGGTGCTGATGTTACCCTTGTTTTGGGGCCATCTTCTTTAAAAATATTGCCGGAAATACATGTTGTAAGAGTGAAATCTGCTGAAGAAATGTTTAATGCATGCGATTTGGTTTTTGATAAAATGAATATAATTATTATGAGTGCTGCTGTTGCAGATTACACACCAGTTATGCGAGCAACCGAGAAAATTAAGAAGGCGACAGATAATTTTTCTGTTGAATTAAAAAAAACAAAAGATATTCTAAAACACCTGGGTTCAATAAAAAAGCAAGGACAAATCTTAGTAGGATTTGCTTTAGAAACAAAAGATGAGAAACGATATGCATTAAAAAAACTGACTGAAAAAAACGCAGACATGATTGTACTGAATTCTTTAAATGATGAGGGAGCAGGATTTGGTTACGACACCAACAAAATAACTATTTTTGGTAAAGGTGGAAAAGAGTATCATTTTGATACCAAATCGAAAACAGCGGTAGCCGCTGATATTGTAAATACTATCATTCAATTGTAATATGCTTAACACAAAACTAAAATTTCTCTTATTTTTTTTATTACCGGCAAATATTACCGCTGCGCAGGAGCTGAATGCAAGGGTAACTGTTAATAGCAGCAGGATAGGTACAACAGTAAATAAAAATACTTTTCAAACATTACAAACGGCGTTAACTACTTTTTTAAATAACCGGAAATGGACGGCAGATAATTTTTTAGTGAATGAAAAAATTGATTGTAATTTCTTATTGAACTTGCAACCTACCAACGACGCCAATGTATATAATGCTTCCCTTACTATTCAGGCGGGCAGACCAATTTTTAATTCTTCTTATTTATCTCCCATTATTAGCTACCAGGATGAAGATGTAAGTTTTAAATACATAGAATTTCAACAACTGGATTTCAATGAAAACAGGGTTTC
>JAYUZL010000101.1:0-8383 GCA_043751875.1 Ferruginibacter sp. | reverse complement strand
ACCGGCTTTTACTTTTTTCAGATAATCCCCAAATTTCATATAAGCATCAGCTGTATTGATCGGTGTGTAAGAATCACTTTTAATATTATTGTAAACGCCAACTTCGCTTTCACCTACTGTATCTATAAAATAATTCCAGTTCCATTTATTGTAAGCAGGCCATTTTTTTGCGAGGTCTTTTATAATTAAAGGCTTGTTGCTGTTGTAATATAATTTTTTAAAGTCTTCAGCAGATATGGAATCTACAACATCAACAGATTTAAGCTGCATAATTAAGTTTTTATTAATTGTACAAAAATAATAATAATATAACAACAGTGTTGCAACAGCATTTATTAGTTAAAAAAAACTTAAACAGGCAAGGTAATTTGCTCTCATTTTAAATTTTGCATTTCGGCTTTTGTAAGTTCTCCTCATTGAGTATACTGCTTTATTCTTTGGATCTTTTTTTTAGTAATTAGCCTAGAAGCAGTTTAAAATTTATTATAATCAACTTAATATTTTAAGTAATAAGTTTTACACATATACCGGCGGGTGGGTTGAAAAATGTTTAATTGCTTTAAAAAATGATTTATATTTTTCTTACGGTAAAATATTGAAACTCTTTCTGTGGTATTTACAAAGACCATTTTCTTTTATTGCATTTCTATGTATCATTGTGCCGTAGCCTTTATTTTTATCCCAGCCATAACAACTATACTCAGCATGAATGGTGGCCATGTAATCATCTCTATATGTTTTGGCAAGTATACTTGCAGCTGCAATAGCAGCATAAATACTATCACCTTTTACAATGCAATTATGCTTAATATTTTTATAGGGTAAAAAGCGGTTTCCGTCTATAAGAAGTTGCGTGGGTTCTTCCTTTAAATTATCGAGCGCTAGATGCATGGCTTTGTAAGAAGCCTGTAAAATATTAATATTGTCAATTTCATTATTACAAACCTGTCCCACAGCAAACGATACACTTTCCTGTTCAATTATTGGGCGAAGTTGGTCTCGTTGTTTTGCTGATAAAAGTTTGCTGTCATTCAACAATGGATGAAAAAAATCTTTTGGTAAAATTACTGTGGCAGCAAACACAGGTCCGGCGTAACAGCCACGACCGGCTTCATCTACACCGGCTTCTGTTTTTGTTTTGTATAAAAAGGATCTTAACATGCTAGGTGCAAATATCCTTTAATCATTCCAACATTAGCAAACTGCATTTCGTAATTTTGCAACAATATTTAAATTTATGACTGCTGCTAAAAAATGGGTATTTGCCACTTTTATACTTACGTTTCTTGTAATTATTGCGGGTGGTATTGTGCGCACTACCCAAAGCGGTATGGGGTGCCCTGACTGGCCAAAGTGTTTTGGCTTATGGATTCCTCCAACAGATGCGTCTCAGTTACCTCCTGATTTTGAAAAGTTTTTAAAGGCCCAAGATATCGATCATACTTTTAATGTTTACCATACTTGGATAGAATATATAAACCGCCTGCTCGGGGTATTACTCGGTGTGTTTGCGGTAATACAATTTGCAATTTTATTTTTTAAAAGAAATATAAACAGGCAGGCATTCAATCTCTCAATCGCATTTTTAGCAGGAGTGATTTTAACCGGATTATTTGGTGCTATTGTAGTAAAATTAAATCTTGCACATGCAAGTATTTCTGTGCATTTATTTTTCGCAATTGTATTGGCGCAAATACAACTTGCATTGCTTATGAGCACGAGAGGAAAATTATTTAAAAAAACCACAGGTACAAAAATGAGAAGAGCCATGTTGTTTTTGCTGATAATAATTTTTACTCAAAGTGTATTAGGCACTATGGTTCGCATGTATATTGATGATGTTTCATCAGCATTGCATTTTGAGCAAAGAGAAGCCTGGCTTGCAAAAACACCATTGGCTTTTTTAATTCACCGGTCTTTCTCGTGGATAGTATTGGCGTCTGTTTTTTATGCAAACTGGTATTGCAGAAAAGTACCTGTACTTTCTAAGCCTCTAAAAAAACTTACCGGTATTATTTTATTAAGTGTGGTAACCGGTATTGTATTGTATTATCTAGATGTGCCTGCTGCAGCACAGCCACTGCATTTGTTTCTAGCATCAATGGCCATTACCCAAACGATGTTTATAATTCTCTACACAAAAAATACTACAGATTTAATGAAGCCACAGGTTTTATAAAAGTAAAATTTACTACATTATAACGGGCGAACTTTGCTTTACATTGAGAAATGGGTTCAAAAATTTATTCTGTTTTTTACTGCTGCAGTTGTTCATTTTACATTTTAGAAAGTACCAGGTATTGCTCATTTTTTGGTAAGTGTTGTTTAGTACTGTTGCAAGAAGTTTCATTAGAAATTTTTGGACTGATATATTTTGTTTCTCCCCTGAATACCTGAGCTCTATAATTTTTTTTGGAACATTCACTACAGGAATTCCTTTGGGTATGTTAATAATGAGCTGGAATATTACCACTTTTATATTGCACAGTAAACGGATTAAATTTTTTAGCTACCACATCTTACCCATTTTTAAATTACTGCATAAACAATAAAAGATATATTGATAATATTTCAAGAGGTCTTTTAAACCCCATATTTACCTCTTTAATAGCGAGCGATATTTTTTGCGCCGGGGCAAAAGTTTTTAGTTGAGCACAATTTTTATGTAAAAGACAGAAGTTATGCATTTGAAAAAAAACTTGCAGAAAATACGGAGCAGGTTTTAAACAGGCAATTAAAAGATATACAAACAGAAGAATCTTCCGGCATAATTCCGCTTCTGTTTTTTAATGCAGTAATAAAAACTGATGCCAAAAAAAATGATGATAAGCACACAACCCATCAGCGTTATGATTAAGCCTGTTGAGTTATAAAATGATAGCAATGCCGGTATTGATGCCGTAGATTTTGCTACCCTTTTTAAAAACTGTTACCCCTTTAATTTACGAATGCTTGTCGCACTTAGAATGAATGCCACATTCCCTTACGTGCTGCCAAATGTATGGTTGCCAAATAACCCTGTAATGAGATGTGATTGATGCAGGGTTAAGGGATAATTATGGGCAGAAAAAAGCCTACGTTTTATAGATAATTTTAAAGATTGGATAAAAGATAACACAAGTGGCGTATAGCTGCTTCAAATACGGAATAGGCCTATAGATAATTGGCAGCAGTCTTTTGAAACGCAATCTGCAATGGACCTGATGGCAACACCTGCAACCATGCTGCAACACAAACGGTTTAAAATGTAGGAGTATTATCAGAGAGACCAATTCAGTTATTTTAAAAATGCTGCAGGTTTTATGGTTTATAAATCGGTAATAATGTACATGTCAGTAAAGGAAGTATAAACAGCTGCATTTAATTTTCGTCTATCCGGCAGAGAGAAAAGAGATCTTGTTGCCTTGTACAACAGTGCAGGCAATCAAAAAAAAGTTTTAAAAATTACAAAGCTTTTAAAGTGAACCGGGTTGTATCAATAAGAATGCACGCTCTATAATTTCAACATCAAATGTTGCGGCTGTTTCCCTAGGTTCACCATCAATATGAAAAGGTGCATTATCTAAATTTTTGATACGCATTTTTTTTGTTTGAAAATAGTGAATCGTTTTGTCAGTATTATGAACAGAGGTAATTTTACCGCTCCTAACTTGTCTCAACAGTTTAAATACCAACCCAAATTTTCCGGCTTTTTGTACAATTACAATATCGAGCATACCATCGCTCAGGCTTGCTTTTGGTGCAATAACAATGCTGTTGCCAAATTGGTTGCTGTTTGCTATGCTTAAAAAAAATGCATTAGTATTGAATGTGTTGCCGTTGGCTGTAACTTCAAAACGATAAGGCTTTGCTTTAAAAAAATTCTTTAAAGTTTCTTTCATATATGTTGATGGACCACGTTTTTCCTGCATTGCAAAATTGTGAGAAATTTGTGCATCAAAACCGAGGCCGCATAAATGACAACTGTAATTTTTATTGATGATTAATGCATCAACAAAACCTGCATTTCCCTGTAAGATTACTTCTAATGCTTTCTTATAATCTTTTGGGATTCCCGCAGTAAAAGCCATTCCATTACCCGAGCCTAATGGAATTATACCAACTTTAATATTTGTATTTATTAAGTAAGAGGTAATTTGATTTACGGTACCATCACCACCGCAAATGATAATATCAGTAACTTTTTCAGTTGTAATTTTTTCTTTTAAAAAAGAATATATACCCTGGTCGTTTGTAAAAAGAACTTCATAACTGTACTGAAGATTTGTAAGTTTTTCCTGTATGTAAGAATGAATATCTTTTTTATTTCTTGTACCCGAAATAGGATTAATAAAAACTAAAAAATTTCGGGTTTTCAAAACAGTTCGTTGATATATTAATTAAAAATTTCTTGAAAAAGTAGAATTATAATTTGTTACCATCTTAACAAAGCGCTGCCCCATGTAAAGCCGCTTCCAAATGCAGCAAGGCAAATTAAATCACCATCTTTTATTTTTCCTGCTTCCCAGGCTTCGCACAATGCAATAGGTATTGATGCTGCAGTTGTATTGCCGTATTTTTCAATGTTATTAAAAACCTGTTCGTTCGTAAGTTGTAATTTTTGCTGCACATATTGTGCAATGCGCAAATTTGCCTGGTGTGGAATGAGTAAATTAATATCCGTTGTTTTTAAATTATTCTTGTCAAGGGCTTCTACAATCACTTCTGGAAATTTTACAATCGCTTTTTTAAAAACCGCAGGTCCATCCATGTTAGGAAAATTTTGTGCATTGTCTATCATGGAGTGGCTCATAAACATTTCGCCACGTAACGCTTCATCAAAATCTGCTAGTTTCTCTTTCACCCAATGGTTTGCATGTGTTCCGGGGTTTGGCATAGCCAGCATTTCAGCACTTTCGCCATCACTGTGTAAATGTGTACTTAAAATTCCTTTTGCTTCGGTTGGTTGCAAAACCACTGCACCTGCTCCATCACCAAATATTACAGATATATTTCTGCCACGGGTTGTAAAGTCTAAACCGAAAGAATGCTTCTCACTTGCAACCAATAAAATATTTTTGTACATGCCGGTTTTTATAAACTGGTCTGCAACCGAAAGTGCATAAATAAAACCACTGCACTGGTTGCGAATATCCAATGCGCCAATTTCTTTCATTTTCATAGCACGTTGTACCAATACGCCACAACCGGGAAAATAATAATCTGGACTAAGGGTTGCAAAAATAATAAAATCAACATCCTGAGCAGTAATACCTGCCCGCTGTAATGCAATCTCAGCGGCTTTTACACCCATTGTGGTGGTGGTTTCTTCTGTGCGATGTGCATATCTGCGTTCCCTAATGCCTGTGCGTTCCTGTATCCATTCGTCGCTGGTTTCTATGTAAACCTTAAGATCATTATTGGTAACAATATTGTCAGGAACATACATTCCTATACCTGCTATTTTAGTTTGAAACATGCTTTCGTTTTTAGCAGGGCAAATTACAATAAATGTGTGGTAATTGAAACTGTTTCAACTGCAACGAAAAAATAGAAAGTTTTGATCCTGTCTAGTTGGTAAATTCCTGCATGATTGTGTGCGCTATTTCGCGGTATCTTTTTGTGTCGAATTTAATGAACTCCACAGCATATCTTTTAGTTGTAAAAGATTATAACCGGTAATGGACGAGAAAAATATAGAAGTAATGTTTTGTGGCAATTCTTTTTTAATAGCGTCCTTCAATTCTTCATCCAGCATATCTGCTTTGCTGATGGCAATTACAAAATCTTTTTGCAGCATTTCAGGATTGTATTGTTCCAGCTCACTTCTTAAAATTTCAAACTCTTTTTTATGGTCTGCACTGTCTGCCGGTATTACAAAAAGCAAAATAGAATTTCTTTCTATATGGCGAAGAAAACGATGCCCAAGTCCTTTCCCTTCTGCGGCACCTTCAATAATACCGGGTAAATCTGCAATACAAAAACTCTTTCCATCTCTGTATTCTACCATACCGAGTTGTGGCACCAATGTAGTAAAAGCGTAGTCTGCAATTTTAGGTTTTGCGGCAGTTACAACAGATAACAAGGTGGATTTACCTGCGTTGGGAAAACCAACCAACCCTACATCTGCCAATACTTTCAGCTCTAATGTTCTGATGCCTTCAACACCATCTTCGCCGGGTTGTGCATACTCAGGTGCCTGGTTGGTAGATGTTTTAAAATTGCTGTTGCCCAAACCGCCACGACCGCCTTTTATTAAAATAACTTCTTCACCATCATTCAAAATTTCCGCAACTTTTTCGCCTGTTTCAGGGTTTCTTGCTATTGTGCCAAGAGGCACTTCTATAATAATATCTTTGCCTGATTTACCGCTTCTTTGTCCACCTTCTCCATTGCCACCATCATCTGCCAATACATTTTTAAAATAACGAAGGTGCAGTAATGTCCATAATTGCGTATTGCCTTTTAAAATTATATGCGCACCACGCCCACCATCACCACCATCCGGACCACCTTCTGCAGTAAGTTTATTGCGCAGAAAATGTTTACTGCCAGCTCCACCATGACCACTGCGGCAAAAAATATTTATCTGGTC
Organism: Ferruginibacter sp.; assembly: GCA_043751875.1. Lineage (GTDB taxonomy): Bacteria > Bacteroidota > Bacteroidia > Chitinophagales > Chitinophagaceae > Ferruginibacter. Next base: position 1,809 of record JAYUZL010000101.1, on the reverse strand, counting down.
TACAAAATTAGATCTTTCCAAAACAATGCTGTATGTGTAAGTGACAAAAATACAAAAAGCTTGTGGGATTGATAAAAGTGTTTTGGGAGTTACGGAGTGCAGGGATAAAAATATCTTTCAGGTCAGCCATTATGTTATTCTTTGATTTCTATCTTTTTTTTTAGGGGAGAAGAATGTTTAAAATAAAAAGTACCCTCTAAAAGAAGGATAAATATTTATCAATACAATTAAGACTGGAAGTTATTTCTGCCGATTTTTTTATTTGTAAGAAAAATCTTTGGCAGGTAAAAATCTTTGAGGTACAATTGTTGATGAAAGATTAAAAGAAGAAGGGCTGCGGAACCTGTCTACCGGCAGGTAGGTAGAGGTGGAAATCTTTTTTATATTGTTTCAGAGAATAAAAAGATTGCAACGTATGAGCCCGACTAAATGCCTATTATTTAAAAATGTTGAAAGCCCCAAACCAAAAAATAATTATCATGAAAATAATAATTTTAAGTTTTATGCTCTTCCTTTTTGGTTGTAATACTTCAAAGAAAACTATACCCACAGAAGCTTCACCCACAGGGAGTAAAGTGGTTTTAGACTCCTTGCCGGTCTGTGTAAAAGTATTGATTGAAAAAATGAAAAGTGAGCCGGCAACAAACCCGCCGGGTAAAATTTATAGCTTTAAATATATGGGTAAAAAAGTTTTTTATGTTCCTGCAGTTTGCTGCGATAATTTTAGTGATTTATACAACGACAGTTGTAGATTAATGGGCCACCCAGATGGTGGTTTTACAGGAGAAGGGGATGGGAAAATTAAGGATTTTGAGACGGCAAAATCTCAAGAAAAATTATTGTGGGAAGACATCCGTAAATAGCATTTACTTTTTTGTTTCGTTCCAGGTTTTATAAATGTTGTCTTGCATTTTTCTGTCAGCAGGAATTTCAGTTAATGGCTCACAGGCTCTTAAACTTGCATGCAATTCTTTTGGTAATTGCCGGTAAAGTGCCGTACCTTCTGTTTTCCAAGCAAGCATTTCATCACTAACTTCTTTTATTTTTTTTGCAGGATTGCCCACAATTACACTTCTGTTTTGAAAGACTTCATTTGCTTTTATAAAGCTCAATGCACCTACTATACATTCATCTCCAATAATTGCATTGTCCATAATTACGGCATTCATTCCAATCAATGTATTGTTACCAATTGTGGCGCCATGTATAATCGCACCATGCCCAATATGTGCACCTTTTTTTAAAAAAACTGTTACGCCCGGAAACATGTGTACCGTACAGTTTTCTTGTACATTGCAACCATCTTCAATAATAATTTGCCCCCAGTCGCCACGTATTGCTGCACCCGGGCCGATGTAACAATCTTTGCCAATAATTACATTGCCCGTTACCACTGCTTGTGGATGTATAAATGAAGATGGATGCACGACAGGTATAAAATTATTGAAGGCGTAAATCATAAAAGCGATTTTGAATTTCTACAACAGGTAAATGATCAACCTATAAAGTTTTGGCAGCGTTACTTTGCGAATTAATAATTGATTTAAATCAAAGATTTATTTGTTCTAAAACAGGTCCCCTTAAACACTGCAACAATTTGCTCCTTTTGATTTGTAATGGTAATGTGGTACAACCCCGTACTTCTTCCATTGTGTATTTCCGTTGCTTTAGCTACCAACACATCAGCTATATTAATTGGTTTTAAAAAATTAATACTTGTATCTAATGCTACAGATAAAACATTGCGGTTGTTGCATGCAAATGCAAATGCACTATCAGCCAGAGAGAATGCAATACCACCATGTACAA
>JAYUZL010000100.1:0-4962 GCA_043751875.1 Ferruginibacter sp. | reverse complement strand
GCATTACGGGTAGTTTTACCATAGTAACGATTACGATCTCTACGTTTTGAACTTTGCCTAACGTCTTTTTTGGTTGCTGCGTGATTTGCCATTGAACTTATTTTTGGATTGCAAATGTAGGAATATAATTTAATAATCCTACAAAAAGGCTTAATAATTTCTTTTAAGGATTTAAGATATTAAAAATTACATTGAATACCACCCAATATCCACCTTCCGGGCATGATAGAACCTAAAATATCACTGTATTTTCTATTAAAAATATTACTTGTTTCTATAAAAACTTTTAAATGATTCTTTTTAATAGCATAAGCTACCTGACCATTTATTAAGAAATAATCTTTTGATATGGAGGCTAAAATTGCTGAGGCATCTCTTTGAGCCCTCAGTTTATAAAGTCCGTTGAAAGAAAAACTGAGATCATTACAAGTGTATTGTATACTAAAGTTGGTTAAAAATTTTGCATGGGAGTTTATGTAGAATGATGGGGTAATGCTGCTGCTTTCACTCTTAAGAAATAAAAACCCCGTTGTTACAGCAATACTGTTTTTAGTATTGAATGCTGTTTTAAATTCGACATCGGTTTCTAAACCTCGGGTATTTACTTTGGCAATATTCTGTGCTAATGCATAGGTTCCTGATGGAATAATATTAACTTTTCGGGGAATATCAGCGTATGCAGTAGCAACATAATCAATCAGGTTTTGCTGATCTCTTTTAAAAACGGACGCAGATATTTTTAGTACATCTTTTAAAAAATAATCTCCTCCAACTTCATAACTGTAAGATGTCTCAGGAATTAAATCAGCATTTCCCAGGCTTCCACTTTTTACGAGTGGTTTGCCGTAATTATTGTAACGCTCGGTAAAATCAGCATCTCTCGTTGTTTTACCTAAAGAACCCCTTAATTGATAATTAGCTTTTTTAAAAGAAATATTTATTTGAGGAATTAATGCTGTCCCAGAATTGTTGTTGTTATCTACTCTTAAGGCTGGAGAGATATTAATAAAATCGCCTAATTTTTGATTCAAGGTAACGTAGGCTGCTATTTGATTCACACTATGGTTGCCTCGATCATTAGAGGTGATTTTCTTTTGTATATACTGACTGCCTGCAATGATGGTGGTTTTTTTAGAAAGTTCATACTCATAAATTAACTGAGTCTGAAAAAGTGCAGATTTATTTTGATTAGCTAAATTAGTTGAAGAGAATAAATAATAGTCTTTTGCTACTTTCAACCCCGCATCAAAACTTAAACGATGTTTTTGTTTGTTGTATTGAAGTTTGAGATGATTCCAATATGATTGAACTTTTTCTGAAGCTGTATCACTTTTAAAAGTTGTATAAAAATTTTGCGCAGCGAAATCTCGGTTATCATAAGAGGTTCTATAATTGAGTTGGAAATTTGAATTAATGACTCTTTTGTATGATATTGAAAAAGTTGTGTTATTAAAATAGCCTGTTGTACCTCTTTGCTGTTGTCCTTTTGCAAAATTGTTATTAATACCACCAGCAATTGTATTTTTTTTGTCGTTCCAAAGTCCTCCAATACTAAAATTTGCCAATCCAAATTGACCTCTTTTAAACTGGGCGTCAATATTTTTTACTTTTTTAGAGGATGAAAATGATTTTGTTATAATATTTATCACGCCACCCACAGCTTCACTACCATAAATCGCCGATGAAGCACCTTTTAAAATTTCAATTCTTTCAATTTCTGAGACTGCAATTGGAATATAGCTATTAAAATGACCGGTCAGCGGATCGTTTAATCTAATACCATCCAAGATAACTAGTACCTGTTGAAAAGTACCACCTCTTATAATTATATCACTTTGCGTTCCCATTGGCCCACGTGACTGAACCTCAATTCCCGGTACATATCTCAATAATTCATCTATCGAATTTACTGGCGTTTGTTTAAAAACATCGCCATTAATGACAGTAATATTTCTGCCTGTTTTGGAAATTGTTTGTGGGCTGAGCGTAGCAGTGATGGTAACAGGATCTAAGGCACTACTATTCTGAGAAAAACTTGATAGAAAACTAAAAAAAAATGCAAGAAATAAAGTAATTGTTCTGCTTAAGCGCATGGTTAATTTTTTGGAAGCGCAAATGTAGGAGAATAACTTTAAGCATTTAAATCCGATATTTGCAGCCTGTGTAAGCTTAAAAAATAAAATTTATAATAAATAAACATGAAGGATTTTCAATATATCACAAATGCCCACCCTTCCTATATAGAAAACGTTTACAATGATTATTTAAATAATCCTGATAGTGTTGATGTAGATATGAAGAAATTTTTTGACGGGTATGATTTTGCTATGGCAAATGTTACAGCCTCGACGGGTAAAGTTGCAGGTGTAGCATCAGAAACATCAGATATAGTCGTAGCCAATCTAACAAAAGAATTTGCAGTTTATCAGTTAATCCAGGCATACCGAAAAAAAGGTCATCTTATTGCCAAAACCAATCCACTTAAAGAGAGAAAAGATAGAGATGCAAATTTGGAATTATTAAACTTTAACCTGAATGATACTGATTTAAATGTTGAATTTGAAGCAGGTAAATTTCTAAGTCTTGGTAAAACAACTTTACAAAATATTATAACGCATTTACAAAAATCATATACCCATCACGTAGGCGTAGAATACAGTGCATTAAACGATATAACTAAAATACAATGGCTCTCAAATGAAATGGAAGCAGGTTTTCACAAACCAATATCACTTGAACAAAAAAAGCGCATTCTTCAAAAATTAAATGAAGGTGTGATGTTTGAAAAATTTCTTCACACAAAATATATTGGTCAGAAAAGATTTAGTTTGGAAGGGGGTGAAAGTACGATTGCTGCTTTAGATGCTTTTATAAATGTTGGTGCAGAAAATGATGTGAAGGAAGTTGTGATTGGCATGGCACATAGAGGCAGGTTAAATGTGCTGGCCAATGTACTTGGTAAAACCTATGAACAAATCTTTACAGAATTTGAAGGTACTGCAACACCCGATACCACAATGGGGAGTGGCGATGTAAAATATCATCTTGGCTTCAGCAGTGAAATTGAAACGGAAAGCGGCAGAAAAATAAATCTGAAACTTTGCCCTAACCCTTCTCATTTAGAAACAGTAGATCCTATTGTTATTGGATATGCGCGCAGCAAGGCTGATGTTCTTTACAACAGCGATTTTGATAAAATTCTTCCCATACTTATCCATGGAGATTCTTCAGTAGCAGGCCAGGGCGTGGTGTACGAAGTTTTACAAATGAGTAATTTAACAGGTTACTATACCGGTGGCACTATTCATTTTGTAATAAATAATCAGATAGGTTTTACAACAGATTTTGATGATGCCCGAAGTGCAGACTATTGTACATCTGTAGCTGCAATGGTACAAGCGCCCGTTTTGCATGTAAATGGTGATGACCCCGAAGCAGTAGTAAAAGTGGCAGAAATAGCTACCAGATATAGGCAGGAATTTAACAGCGATATTTTTATAGATATGGTCTGCTTTCGCCGACATGGTCATAATGAGGGTGATGAGCCTAAATTTACACAGCCCAAATTGTACCAGCTGATAGATAAGCATATGAATGCCCGTGAGGTTTACACACAATACTTAATGGAGAATGGAGAGCCTGATGCAAAAATACTAGCAAAGGAAATGGAGCAAAAATTTTTAGCAGAACTACAGGAAAGATTAGACGAAGTAAAACAACATCCTTTGCCATACACCTTTCAAAAGCCCGAAGAGTGGTGGCAGAAATTAAGGAGAGCAACTGCAGATGATTTTTTAACAAGCCCTATTACGGCAGTTAAAGGGGAAGAGATAAAAAAACTATTTGATGGTTTAATGAAATGGCCAGAAGGTTTTAAGCCATTAAAAAAAGTAGAAAAATTATTGGCAGATAAAATTAAATTATTTGCTGACGGACAAAAAATAGACTGGGCAACAGCGGAGCTCTTGGCCTATTCAAGTTTGCTTATTGAAGGCAAAGATGTAAGAATGAGTGGCCAGGATGTGAAGCGGGGAACTTTTAGCCATAGGCATGCAGTTATTTATGATGAAAATACCAATGAAGGATATAACAGGCTAAATCATTTTACAGAAAATCAATCACCTTTTAGAATTTATAATTCTTTATTAAGCGAATATGCTGTGCTTGGTTTTGAGTATGGTTACAGTATGGCAAACCCAAATGCACTTGTACTTTGGGAAGCACAATTTGGAGATTTCGTTAATGGTTGCCAAATCATTATTGATCAATTTATTGCTGCAGCTGAAACCAAATGGCAACGTATGAATGGCGTTACATTATTGTTGCCACACGGTTATGAAGGGCAGGGGCCGGAGCACAGCAGCGCAAGAATGGAGCGCTTTTTACAACAGTGCGCGGAACTGAATATGGTGATTACAAATGTTACAACAGCAGCTAATTTTTTCCATGTGCTGCGCAGGCAAATGGCGTGGCCATTTAGAAAACCATTGGTAAATTTCTCGCCAAAAGCAAATCTAAGATTACCCGCTACTTACAGCCATATAAACGAATTTACACAAGGTGGTTTTACAGAAGTGTACGATGATTTAACAGTGACAGACGCTACACAGATAACAAAAGTATTATTCTGTACGGGTAAAGTTTATTTTGATTTAAATGATAGACGAATAAAGGACGAAAGAAAAGATGTTGCCATAGTAAGACTGGAACAATTATATCCACTTCCTCAAAATAGACTTGATGAACTTTATAAAAAATACAGTAAATCTATTTGGCATTGGGTGCAGGAAGAACCTCAAAACATGGGAGCCGCATCTTATTTGCGAATGAATGTAGAAAACATAAACTTTCATATTATCAGTAGAAAAGCAAGTGCATCAACTGCTTCGGGATATTCAAAAATTCATGCAAAAGAGCAGGCAGAAATTGTTGACACCGCATTTGCAATTTAATTATCAATCG
>JAYUZL010000099.1:0-2188 GCA_043751875.1 Ferruginibacter sp. | reverse complement strand
CGTTGCTGCAATCGTAATAATATTGGTATATGTGCCGGGATATTTTCAGACTTTGTTTGCGTTAGAATCTTCACCTATGCTTTTATTTTGGATAGTAAGTACAATTATTGTAGTATTTACTTTTTTGAGGAATTATTCATTGATACCGGTGCTTGGTCTTGTAAGCTGCTTTTATTTAATGGCACAGGAAACGCATTTAGTTTGGATACGCTTTTTAGCATGGTTGATAATAGGAATGATTATCTATTTTTTGTATAGTTATAAAAACAGCAAGCTCTCGCCAAAAAACCAGGCACTCAGAGCCGAAGAGGAAAGATTAAAAAATAACAATATGTCCTGATAAATATTTTTCATTTAAAAAGTAAACTTAAAATATGAAACTTTTTGAATGCATTTGATTTGGGGCTTGTGGAGTTTTGTATGATTATCCTCATATTTTTAATATTCAATTATAAAGAAACGGCATAAAGTAAATTAACTTTACGCCGTAATATTTTTAAAGAACAATTACTATGAAATACGAAGTGGGAGATAAGATTTTGGTACTGGCTACAGACGAAGAGGGAAAAGTAGTAGAATTGATGAATGAAAAAATGGTAATGATTGAAGTGCGGGGCGTAAAATTTCCTGCATACATGGACCAGATTGATTTTCCATATTTTAAAATGTTTTCGCAAAAAAAGGCTGCCGAGAAAAAAATTATTTACGTTGACAATATAAAGCGTGAGAAAACTGCTCCCCGTAAAAAAACGGGTGATGGTGTCTTTTTAAGTTTTTTACCGGTATTTGATAAAGATGTTTTTGATGATGATATAGTGGAGAAACTTAAAATTTACCTCATCAACCAAAATGAAGAAGGGTATGACTTTAAATATGATCTTGTTTTTAACGGTGAAAGTTCCTTTAGTCTGAAAGCTGGTATCAGCGGGCTTTCAGAATTTTACCTGCACGATGTAAGTTTTGAAGATATGGGCGATGGCCCAAAATTTGAATTCGATTTTTCATTGATAAACCCTGATAAAAAGAAAGCCGCCGGGCATGAAGTTTTTTACAAATTAAGAGGAAAGCAGCTTTTTAATAAAATTGAAGAAACGCAGAAAAAGAATGAAGCTTCTTTTAGGTACGAACTTTTTACCCATTATCCTGATAGAATTGATGAAGAAAAAGTAGATATGACTGGTCTTGGAAATGCAGGCTTTAGAGTTTACAATGCAGATAAAATAAGAGAGAATTTATCACCGGCCCGTTCAGTTGTAGATCTGCACATTGAAAAAATTACCGACCATTGGCATCAGCTTACCAACTTTGAAATACTAACTACGCAGCTCAATAATTTTGAAAAATACTATGAGCTTGCAATAGCACACAAACAGGCAACATTAATTGTAATACACGGAGTTGGTGAAGGTATTTTGCGGAATGAAATTCACGATATTTTGAAACTTAAAAAAGAGGTAAAGTCTTTTGTAAACCAGTTCAATCATTTATATGGTTATGGTGCTACGGAAATATTTTTTAAAGTAGAGCTGTAGGATCTGCTCATTATGCTTTTTCAGTTAATAATTTTTCGGCTACAATTTTGCTCAACATTTCGTTAGTTTTTTTTGCATACGATACGGTTACCGTTCCATCAAACGTCTCTGTAGATATTACTTTTACAGCCAGCCCAAGATGTAATCCTTTTGCATTTAAAAATTTTAAAAATTCTTCTGATGAATGCGTAACGGCAGCAAGTTTTACTTTATCACCAGGTTTACAATCGCTTAATTTTTTAAACTCTACCCAATGTATTTTTCCATTCTTATCAGGGATGGGAGAACCATGTGGATCTATATTTGGAAAGCCAAGCAACTCATCCATTTTATCAAAAAAAACAGGTGACTGCAAATGCTCAACCTGCTCTGCAATTTCGTGTACCTGCTCCCAGCCGAAACCCATTTTATCTACCAGATACATTTCTGTTAAACGGTGTTTACGGATAATGAGCCCAGCTGCTTTTTTGCCTTTCTCTGAAAGTTTTAACGGCTTGTAACTTTCATAAAGTACCAATTTCTTTTCTGCCAGTTTTTTTATCATACTGTTTACAGAAGGCATTTTTATTTTTAATTCAATGCTTAATTCCTGCACGGTGACTTCGCCATTTTCGTTGCTAAGGTTAAACAAAGCTTTTAAATAATTTTCTTCTGCA
>JAYUZL010000098.1:0-27087 GCA_043751875.1 Ferruginibacter sp. | reverse complement strand
GTTATTTGTTGTTTATGCTGCGGTTTATTTTAGGGGACGATGTTTTTTTAAGAGCATTAAGAAGATACCAACAAGACCCAGCATTGGTTTATGGAAATGGCACCACGGCCGATTTAAAGAGAAATTTAGAGGCAGAAAGTGGTAAAAATCTTGCTTACTTTTTCGACCAGTGGTATATCGGTCAGGGCTATCCAAGTTATCAGGTAAAATGGAATGTGCTCGATACCAATTGTGTAAGTATCAAACTTTCTCAAACCACTTCTCACCCATCTGTAGCCTTCTTTACACTGCCTGTTACGCTAAAATTTAAAAATGCTACACAGGAAAAAACGGTCGTGTTGGATAATAATTTTAACGGTGAAACCTTTACAAGATCCCTTGGCTTTACGGCAGATACTGTTTTTGTAGATCCCGGTCTATGGTTAGTTACAAGAAACAACAATACAGAAAAAACGGTTGCAGTCAACAATGGTAGCTGTGCTCCTGCCCCGCCACCGGTCCCCACTAACGGTGGTGAAGGTATAGTTGATATTTATCCAAACCCGATCATTAATCCATTTAGTATAAACCTGCGTGATTTTAAAGATGTAACTGCTTTTGTAAATATTTATAATAAATTAGGACAACTTATTTACAGTAAGAATGTGCCATTTACATTTGGTTCAGCTTTAGTAAAAATACAATCAGCAAATTGGGCAAGAGGAATGTATATTGTTGAAATAAAAACCGCCGGAAAAACAGTAAGGAGGCAGCTAATGAAGTAAATTGCCTGTTGCTTTTTTGTTGGATAGATCATTTTAAAGGTTTAAAATAGTATGGCTAAGAAAGTGCGGGGATTTGGTAATAAAATATTTTATACCGTTATTGTTTTGATTTGTTTTTCCATTATTGCCTACTATTTTAGAGATCACTTTAATAAACCCACTTTTGTATTGTACAAAGAGTTTGGTATTTATATTCCTATAAATTATCAAATACATGGTATAGATGTAAGCAAGCACCAACAAGACATTTCGTGGGATGCTGTAAGGCAAATGAGAGTGAATAATGTTGCGGTTGGTTTTGTATTTATAAAAGCTACCGAAGGCACAGATTTGATAGATATGGCTTACAAAAACAATATGCAGAATTCTTTGGCAGCAGGTATACCAAGAGGTGCTTACCATTATTTTACAGGAAGTAAAAGCGGCAAATTGCAGGCCGCACATTTTGTAGAAATTGTTTATTTAAAAAAAGGAGATCTTCCACCGGTGCTCGATGTGGAGCAGGCAAATGGCGCCTCAGTTCTGGATTTGCAGCAACGTGTTGCAGACTGGCTAAAGCTTGTTGAAAAAAGATATAAAGTAAAACCAATCATTTACAGCAATATTAATTTTTACAATTCTTTTCTTGCAGGCCGGTTTGATGATTATCCACTTTGGGTAGCCCATTATCTTGAAAAAAATAAACCCCGCATACAACGCAACTGGAGCTTTTGGCAACACAACGAAACCGGGCATGTTAATGGCATTAGCTGCAATGTCGATTTTAATGTTTTTAATGGTGACAGTACAGCCTTTAAAAATATGCTTATAAAATAAACAGGTTATTTTTCTTAAATCGAAATGGGCTTCTATAAGCAAAGTTTAATTTCATTTGATTACGAAATACTTTTAAACTGATATAACTTTAGCAAATGGGAATGGAAGATGATACAAGGCTTTTTTTGGTAACCATTATGCAAACAGTTTCACTGCTTATTTTGTGGCTGCTCATAAATATTTTTATCGGGCTGTATTTAAAGTTTGGGCTATTTGAAAACAGCCCATCAGTGAAGAATTTTATTTATTATATCATATTTATTACGGGTTGTTTTTTTCTCTACAAACACATAAAAAAAAAGTGGAATAAAGTTGGTAGGCAAATATAAACATCTCGATATATCATTTTAGCTACTGTGGTCCTGCACAATAACCCATTTCTTTTTTATCTTTTTAAACAAAAGTGTAAAAGCGCCACCCACATCGCCAATAGATCTTTTAAGGTGCCACTTTCCCACCACAGAATAATAAAGCGGTGATAAGCGTATTACACTTAACAATTCAAAATTAAGCTTGCCCATTGAGGCAGTATCAGGATAAGCTTTTTTGTAATTTTTTAATGTGTTTTCCCAACCATACGTGGGGCCACTATTACCAATGAACATCAACGAATCGCTCCGCCAGTAACCATCCATAAATTTATCAAGGTTTCCTGCATTCCAGGCAGTTATCTGTTCGGCAAGCGTTTTTTTAATTATGATATCATCAGGCATTTGGGCCTGCAAATGAAGAGCAGAAAAAAAGATTGTAATAAAGAATAGAATAGTTTTCATTTTAACTTATTAAGCATTAAATAATTTACTGCCTTAAAGATAATAATATTTAAAACTACTATTAGTGTGCATGGTGAGGAGAACTGCATTTTCGCTTTGTACAAAGTCTGAAATTTATGTAATGCGCACTTACTATTAAAATAACCGCAGGCACTACAAAATACCCTTCAACAGGAATAAAAAACTGCTTTGTTATCAGCAACAAAAAACCGGCAGTAAAAAGAAAAACCGGCAATATATTTTTGTGATGTGTTTTGTAACCATGCACCAACGCATAAACACCTACAGCAAATGCAAATAATATCATACCCCACTCAAAATATATATTGTGTAAGATGTTTATACCAAACAATGGAAGACTTGTAAGCAATAGTGGTAACAAAATACAATGTGTTGCACATGCAAGTGAAGTAGCAATTCCAAGTCCGTCCCAGTTAATTTTTAAATTCATAAATAAAAAGCAAATATAACATTTTTGCAGCAATGTTGCAATTAATTTGAACACTTAACGAAGTTTTGCATTTTTGAAATGTACCTTTGTAAAGTCAAAGTTTATAGCGACTGGAAAAATCTATTTGCTACAGAATATGGAAGTGTTTGTGCATATCCGGATCTGTTTATTTAAAAAAGTAAAAATTAAAATGAGTAAAAAATTAAAATTCTATCTTCTCTTTTTTGCAGTTTTATTAGGTGTTTTTTATTTCTTCATTATGAAGGATTATGATTTTGATGCCTCACCATTGCAGGTTATTAACCCTGCAGTACCTTCATTCAGTTTTGTAAATCAGGATGGCAAAAAAATCACGCAAAAAAATACAGATGACAAGGTATATGTAGCTGAATATTTTTTCACCACCTGCAAAGGCATCTGCCCAAAAATGAATGCCAATATGCGCAGGGTTTATGACGCCTATAAAAATGAAAATGATTTTCTTATTCTCTCACATACCTGTATGCCCGAAGTTGACAGCATACCATTACTGAAAGCTTATGAACAAAAAATGGTTAATAATGCACTGATAAAAAGTGCAGATGGTTCTTACTCTATAAGTAATTTGCCTGTTACCGGTAATGCTCAAAACAAGAACTGGAATTTTGTAACCGGCAGCAAAGATTCACTTTATAAAATGGCACGCATAGGTTATATAATTGATAACCAAAAACCTGATAGTAACCAGAACATTGCCAACCAGTTTATACACACGCAGTATTTTGCGCTTGTAGACAGATACAGGCGAGTAAGAGGAATATATGACGGCTTAAAAGAGGATGAAGTACAAAAATTGCTGCATGATATAAAAGGAGTTTTAAAAGAGAAGGTTGACCATACAAGATTTATGACCGGCTTTAGCAATTCACCCACTTAAAAAAGAAAATGAAAACACAACCGGATATTTTAAGACAGTCTGGGCTAAGCGTTACTGAGAGCAGAAAAAAAATATTAGATCTTTTTTTAGAAACAGACGGTGCATTGGCACATGCAGATATAGAAAAAAATACGTCCTCCGCATTTGACAGAGTTACAGTTTACCGCACTTTGCAAACTTTTGTCGAAAAGGGAATTATTCACCAGATACCAACTACAGATAATTCTATATTGTATGCGCTTTGTAAACACAATTGTGAGCAGGGTCACCACCACGACGATCATGTGCATTTTATTTGCAGCAATTGCGACAAAACAATTTGTTTAGATGAAGTAACGGTACCCGAAGTAAAACTTCCTAAAAACTTTACAAAACAACAGGCAGCAATGGTTGTAACCGGCGTGTGTGAAGATTGTAAATAAGAAAAATTTATTTTTTGCCATATTGTTTAAATTCCTTTAAAATCATTGTTATGAAATCAATATTCTTAGGCTTGATAATTTGTTTATCATTCAGTTCGTTTGCCCAGCCAAAATCCGCAACCAAGGGTGCAAAATATGGTGTAGGCACAGCAGCCACCGGAGCAATAGAAGTAAATTTATTAGAAGAGAAACTGGTTACTGCTAAAAGTTTTACGGGCAAGGTAAAAGGTACGGTAAGCAAAGTTTGTGAAAAGAAAGGCTGCTGGATCACGCTTGCACAGACAGATGGCGACGGTATTATGATTCGTTTTAAAGATTACAAATTTTTTATGCCAAAGGATATTGTAGGCAAAGATGTGGTATTACAGGGCACTGCAAAAAAAATAACCACATCAGTAGAAATGCTGAAGCATTATGCCGAAGATGCCGGTACAAGCAAAGAAGAAATAGAAAAAATTACTGAGCCCAAAACAGAAATTGAATTTATTGCAACAGGTGTTTTAGTAGTAAATTAATTAAATTATTTAGGTTTGTATTCAAAAATAATTGCTGCATTTTGTTGAAGCGTAGCACTGGAATATAATTCGTATCGCTTACCATCTGTAGTAGTAAAAATTACAAGCGCAGTATTGGGTGGGATGCTGCCCAGGTTTTCTGCAAATAAAACAATACTGTGCAAAGTGATATTTTCATCCAGTTCAATTTCTAATACTATTGGATTTGCGGTTAATCCTTTGTTTTTTAAAATTGATCTGCCGTTATAATAAATGCTTATAGTATCCCCATCAATTGTACCGTTATCGTAAATATTCAGTTTTATTTTTTTATCATGGATTACAATTCTTCTGAGCTCTTTATTAACTCTCCCATTTGTAGTAGAGGGTAAAGTATTTACAACAGCCGCAGGTGGTTTTGCAATCACGGTATCTTTTATTTTTTGTACAATTGGAGGCGGGATATTATTGCTGTTGGTTGTTAAAGATGGTTTTTTTACAGGTGGCATTTCCTGTTTAGGTGTGGGTCTTATTTTAGGCAAAGGTTTTTTTGGAGGTTCATACGCTGCCATGCAATCTTTCATTGTTTGGGTAATGACCGTGGGCCTGCCAGATGTTTGCCCGAGTACAAAACTGCTTGGGTTACCGCTGCCATAAAACAATGATGGCTTAATTCTGCAGAGCCCTTTTAGTGCCACTTTTCCATCTTCATACTCTATGTGAAATTTTAGCTGCATAAGCACATGTCCGCCACCCTGCTCCATGAACGAACTGCCTTCAATAAACCATGCATCTAACTGTTTACTATAGCTGCCACTAAAATATGCCTTACAAAAGCTTTTTTTATCTTTCAATTCATAATCATAACTATAACCACAAAGATTATTGCCGATCTGTACAATATTTAATTGCAAAAATTCATACCCATCCATTTCCCCTTGCCAAGTTCCGGTTAAATTCTGCGCATTTATTGAATGCGCAAAGAGAAGGATTATAATGGTGAAATTAAATTTCAATCGTTATGTTGTATTGTTGTTTATAAAAATAATTCTATTTCTGTAGACAAACTCACATCGAGCTTGCGTTACAATTATGATTTGTTTTTACTTATACAAATTAATAATTTTGATTACAACAATGAAGTTGATTTCATGACAATTTTATAAAAAATAAAAAATAATACAACTATTTTTAGAGTTATTTTTGTACATAAAAAATACTATTTCGGCATTTTCTTTTATAAAAACAGTTCTAATCTAAAAGTATTCAGGCATTTATTTTCACTTTACAATTCTCGATGAAGATGATTTAATAGAAAGAGTATTTAAGTTTAAAAAAAATAATTATTGCTAAAATCTAAATTGTAAACGCCAGGTGAAAACGTTGTCGGCTACATTGGTTGTTGCACCCTGCAGATTTGTTTTTTCGTTAGTGGGCATAGAATAATATAATATTGACTTTAGATTTGGCGTAGCATAATAAACATAACCCACACCAATTGTAGTGTATTTTATATCTGCCATTGTAAAGTTTGATCCCGTGGCTCCAATTTCTGCTCCTTTTATTTTTGTATTAGGGTCGTACCAATCATATTTAAGCAACAATTGGTGTTTTACAGAAAAGATATTTTGCAATAAATAAAAATATGCCCCATTAAAATTACGGTTGTAATACCCATCAATACCTGTAAGCAGTGCACTAGGGGTTTCACTTGAAAAAGCTGTTCCAACTTGTTTTCCTGTAATAAATTCACCTCTTAATTCCGTAAATCCTACTTTATTTTTTATTTTTATTTGTGCATCTATACCATAATATCTACGGGGAGAAACCTTACCATTATTGCTTTGTGAAGAATCTACGACTACCTTTTTTATTCCTGCAACAGAAGCGGTGCTGTATTCATATTTAGTATTGTTTTCTAACCCTCCATATAACAGGGAAGCTCCTGCAGAAAAAGTTATATTCTTACTTATTTTTTTTGGCTTAAGAGAAATTTTGCCAATGAAATCTTTAACATTATCAAAATCGCCGCTGGCAGTAATTCCTTGGCCGTTGAAAATACCTGCATCTATTTTTAAATATTTTAATAGATGTTTTTCTTTTCTTACATCAAAACTAACCATGGCACCAAGGTCACGTTCACCCTTCATTAATAGTTGGCTCATTCTTCCTCTTTCGGGGCTTTCTCTATCACTACTGCTTAAGTTTACTTCGTAGCCAAAAGGCCTGGCAAACAACCCCGTAGTAAATGAAAATAATTTAAACTTATTTTCAAAAATCCTGCCCCACACATCTCTTACTGTAAACGACCTTTCATTGGCATCAATTTGAAAAACAAATTGAACACCCACTTTATCATCTTTATCAAAATGTACATAATCTACTCTTATCCGGCTTCGCCTAATCATAAAACGGTTGCTTACCCGTGGAGCAAAATCTCCACCCTCAAAAGATTTTATGCCTTTAGATTGGGCAATTTGAAATTGTGGCTGTATGTAACCGCTAAAACGGAGGTGATCATAATTTTTATAAATGCTAAGCATACTTTTACCTGTTTGTGTAGTAGTATCCACCATATCCATTAAAAACTGACCGATACTCTTTTGCGACAAAAAAAGTATCGGTAAAATAAAAAATATTCTTTTTATCACTTTAAAAATTTGTGTAAAGAAACAAATAAAAATATTCTATTAAATCAATGTTACCTTAATGTTATCAATTATATTTATAGCATTATACTAAGTATTCCTTATAATTTCGCAAAAAATATAAACACATGGCTTTTAATTCAATCTTAAAAATATTTTTACCAAAGGACAGGATTTTTTATCAATTGTTTGAAAATGTGGCCGGAGAACTTGTAAAAATGGGCGATAAATTAAAAGAAGTAGTAAACGAACCCGACTTTGAAAAGCGTGCAAAACTTATAAAAGAAGTAGAGGATATGGAGCATGTTAATGATGATTATACACATCAGATATTTACAGAGCTTGGTAAAAATTTCATTACACCATTTGACAGAGAAGATATTCATTACCTCGCTTCGGCACTCGATGATATAGCTGATTACATTTACGCATCAGCAAAAAAAATCAACTTTTACAGGGTTAATCCTGATGATATTGGCATCCGCAAGTTTGGAGACCTCATTGCCCTTGGGTGCGTTCAGGTACACAAAGCTGTAACTGAACTTCGTAATATGAAAAATATGCGGCAGATAACTGATGCTTTGGTAGCTATAAACAGTATTGAAAATCAGGGCGATGATATTTTTGATATGAGTATTGAAAGACTTTTTGCAACAGAACCTGATGCAAAGGAGGTTATAAAAAAAAGAGAAATTTATCAGGTAATGGAAATTGTAACAGACAAGTGTGAAGATGCAGCAAACGTTATAGAAAGTATTATTGTAAAATATGCTTAACATAATTTGATGTTTTTACATTCAACTTATGCCCCTGTAACTTTTAATTCTTTTTATATTTAACTCTTATGGCATCCATTCTTATAATAATAATAATTTTAGCCATTGTATTTGATTACATCAATGGTTTTCACGATGCTGCAAACTCCATTGCTACCATTGTTTCTACTAAGGTTCTAACCCCATTTCAGGCAGTATTATGGGCAGCATTCTTCAATTTTGTAGCTTTTTTTATATTTCGTGATCATGCAGTAGCCAATACTGTTGCAAAAACAGTTCATGCAGATGTGGTATACGGCAACAATGGAATGATTATAATATTATCAGGTTTAATATCTGCCATCTGCTGGAATTTGCTCACATGGTGGTATGGTATTCCTTCTTCATCCTCTCATACGCTAATTGGCGGTTTTGCAGGGGCAGCAATAGCAGCAGCGGGTTTTGGAAGTATTGATACCTCTATGATTATGAAAACGGTCTTATTTATTTTTCTTGCACCTCTGATAGGTATGGTCATGTCAATATTTATTTCCATCATAACAATGCAACGCAGCTTCTGGCTAAAAATTTCAATTATTTCTGTTTTAGTAGCTGTTTGTGTAATATTTATTCCTTTTAAAAAAGACTTTGAAAAGTGGGGGCTATTAGGCTTGGGGGTTATTTTTGGACTCAGCTATTTTTATAATTATCTAAGGGGCGAGTCTGCGCAGCGTACACAGAATATGTATAAAAAATTACAACTTGTATCTTCTGCATTTTTTAGCATTGGGCATGGTGGTAGTGATGCACAAAAGGTGATGGGAATAATTACAGTAGCGCTAATTGCAGGTGGTAAAATACAAACCTTTGATCAGATGCCTGATTGGGTGCCCCTGGCATGTTATTCTGCCATTGGCCTTGGTACTATGAGCGGCGGCTGGAAGATTATTAAAACCATGGGTACCAAAATTACAAAGGTCACTCCTTTGGAAGGTGTTTGTGCAGAAACAGCCGGAGCTATTACATTATTTACTGCGGCAAGTCTAGGTGCGCCGGTAAGTACTACCCATACAATAACAGGTGCTATAATCGGTGTTGGTGCTACCAAAAGATTAAGTGCTGTTCGTTGGGGTGTTACCATCAATCTTGTTTGGGCCTGGATACTTACCATTCCGGTAAGCGGTTTACTCGCAGCCCTTATTTATTTCATTCTTCATGCTATTTTGGTATAAAATTTATTTTACTTTTAAAGTACCTTTATTTGTTTTCAGCAAGGTAAAATTCACTTTCTTTGCCTCATGAAATTAATACTGGTAACAGGTGGTTGTGGTTATATTGGCTCTCATACAATTGTAGACCTTATTGAAAATGGGTACAATGTGATTAGTATTGATAACAATAGCAGAAGCAACGAAAATATGCTGTTGGGGGTTGAAAAAATAACAGGCAAAAAAATAAAGAACTACAAGGTTGATTTATGCATTTATGATGATGTATTTGCAGTTTTCCAGGAAAATCCTACGATAGAAGGCATTATACATTTTGCTGCTTACAAAGCAGTCGGCGAATCTGTAAAAAAACCTATGATGTACTTTGAAAACAACATCAGCTCCCTAATAAATGTTTTAAAATGCGCACAAGAAATGAATGTCCCACATTTTGTATTTTCATCCTCGTGTACGGTTTATGGTAATCCCGATGTTATGCAGGTTACAGAATCAACTCAACAAAAAAAAGCTGCTTCTCCCTATGGCCTAACCAAACAAATGGGTGAGGCCATTGTTGAGAGTATTGTTGACAAATGCAGTACCAATGCGGTTTTACTAAGATATTTTAACCCTGTAGGCGCGCATGTTTCTAATGAAATTGGAGAACTTCCAGTTGGCAAACCCCAAAACCTTATACCGGCAATTACTCAAACCGCAATAGGAAAATTACCACAAATGACAGTTTTTGGTGACGACTACAATACCAAAGACGGTAGTTGCATCAGGGATTTTATACACGTGTCAGATATTGCACATGCACATACACTTGCCCTAAAGTTTTTAGAAGAAAAAAAGGACGATAAAACCTGCGAAATCTTTAATCTTGGCACAGGAGACGGCTATAGTGTGCTTGAGGTAATTAAAACTTTCGAAGAACAAAATGGGGTGTCACTAAATTATACAATAGGGCAAAGAAGAGCAGGAGATGTGATTGCCATTTATGCAAATAACAACAAAGCAAAAGATCTCCTGCACTGGGTTCCATCTCTTTCAATTAAAGATATGGTTAAAACAGCATGGCAATGGGAATTAAGCCTGCAGGGCAGAAAGTAATTGAAGTAGTTTTTTAATTGGCATTAATACAATTCAACATAAATTATTAATATTTACTTTTTAAATAAATAAAAATACATGCTAAGTGATATAGAAGTAACCGGTAAGAAAGATACCAGAAGCGGCTTTGGAGATGGCTTACTGGAAGCCGCAACAGCAAATGATAATATTGTAGTCCTTACGGCTGATCTTGCAGGATCTTTAAAATTAGGTCCGTTTATTAAAGCCTTTCCTGATCGTTTTATACAGTGTGGTATTGCTGAGGCAAATATGATTGGCATTGCTGCGGGACTAACTATAGGCGGTAAAATTCCATACACCACAACTTTTGCAAACTTTAGCACCGGTCGTGTGTACGACCAGATTAGGCAGAGCGTTGCCTACAGCGGTAAAAATGTAAAAATATGTGCAAGCCACGCAGGACTTACGTTGGGCGAAGATGGTGCAACTCACCAGATTTTAGAAGATATTGGATTAATGAAAATGTTGCCCGGTATGACTGTTATAGTACCATGCGATTATAACCAGACTAAAGCAGCCACAAAAGCTATTGCAGACTATGATGGTCCTGTTTATCTGCGCTTTGGAAGACCGGTTTGGCCCATTTTCACAAGAGAAGAAGATTTTAAAATTGGTAAGGCTCAGATTTTAAACGAAGGAAAAGATATTTCCATTTTTGCATGCGGACATTTGGTTTGGAAAGCTGTAGAAGCTGCAAAAATATTGGAGGCAAGAGGCATAAGTGTAGATTTAATAAATATCCACACCATAAAACCCCTTGATACAGAAGCTATAATTGCGTCTATAAAGAAAACAGGTTGTGCGGTAACTGCAGAAGAACACAATATTTTGGGTGGACTTGGAGACAGTATAGCTCAGACATCTGTAAAAAACCACCCTATTCCGATTGAATATGTTGGTACAAACGACACATTCGGCGAAAGCGGTAAGCCTGAGGATTTATTGGTTAAATATGGTTTAGATACCGATAACATCGTTGCTGCCGCAGATAAAGTTTTGGCAAGAAAAAAATAAAGTATTTACCATATTAAAAAGAAAGCCGCTTCAAAAATGAAGCGGCTTTCTTTTTCAAATATATTTTTTTAAGCCTGAGACATACTCTTGTCAGAACGGCTTAGTGCATAAATAACCAAACCGAAACCGATTTTATTTACAGCGTCACCGATGTTATAAACAATATCCATAGCTTGTCTTGCAGATGCTCTGTCCGAAACAAGCTCAATACCAAATAACCCACCTTTGGTACCAAGTATATAACCTAACGGATAAATAGCCCAACCTACCAATACGAACCATCCCAATGTTTTGACAGCCCCGTTGACAGCAGGTGTAGATGCGCTTGCAAGTTTTGCAACATCACCAAACCATACAAGGTATACAATGTAGAAATATGCCAAACCACTAACTAAACCCCATACCCAGCTTATTGATTCTTCCGGATGCATAGCTTCACCAATATAACCTGTTACAAGCATTACCACAGAAGCAAAAATTAGCTTCCAAAGTAAACTTACTTGGGCACCCACTTTTTTTGTAATAAGATAAAATTCAACACACATAAGTGGAACAGTTAATAACCAGTCTACGTAACGAAAAAATGTTGGAGAATCTCCGGTGTCCAAATTGTAACCTCTCATGTAGTAGTAATGCACGGCTGCAATACCTGTAATAAGACCAGAAACTAATACGGAAGTACGCCACTCAGGGGCAGTATTGCCCGTTTCCATAAAAAAGAACACGGCAGCGGCCATCATAGCCATTGTACCTACAAAGAATGTAAACGCTACATAGTTGTTTGTAGCAATCGGCTTAATGTCAAGCAGAATTTGTAACATAAGTGTTTGGGTTTAAATTGTTAAGTTTGAATAAATAAACGAACGTTAGTTTATAAAGATAAAATTAGTACTTTCACATTCTAATAACATATTTTTTAAAAAATATTTTTACGAAATAAAAAAAATATTTCGTAATGAGTTTATAATGAGAACCTTAGGAAGTAAAATAAAAATAATTTTCCCAAATTTGAAAATTCATCTTTACCAAACTAGCTAAATGAAAAGTTTATCCAATGTTAATTTTAAAACAGAAGCAATTTTATTAATAATTGGTTGCATGTTTTTAGGACTTCATTATTATATTTTGCCTGTCGACCCAAAAACTCAAATGATCGTTTTGCTTTCGTTGGTTTTTTTGGTAGGTGTACCTCATGGTGCTTTAGATTTTTTGGTAGATGAACAAAATAAAGTCGCATTGCAGCAGAAGTTTTCTATAAAAAAATTTGTGTCCTTATACCTTTTACGACTTTTTTCGTTCGCATTGATATGGATTTTTCCTTGGATCGCATTTTCGATTTTTATGGTATTCTCCATTTACCATTTTGGTGAAACTGATATGGCCGGAATACTAAAAACTAAAAGAAAAGCTAACCTTTTATATTTTGCATATGGCTCTTTTATACTTGGCGTATTGTTGCTCGTACATCTAACACAAATTAAAGATACATTACCTGTTATCAAAAATTTTGTTGAAAATAGTAATTTATATGCCCAGCTGGAAGCCAACCGTTATCTCATTATTATTGCTTTAGGGTTTTTATTTACTGTTGCAATTGTGTACCAAAAATCAATAGATAACATAGTAGTGACTTTGCCACAACTTATTCGATTTATTATTTTGCTTGCTATTATTACCCTTTTACCATTGCTTATGGCTTTCACCTTTTATTTTGCCTTGTGGCATTCTCTACTGTCTGTCAGAAATATATTTTCTTATTTTAAATCATTTAACAACGATAAAAAATTCGCAGTCATCTGCAATAAAAGTATCCTTTTCAGTGTATTGGCTTTGGGTGGAATGGTAATGTTGTATTTTGTTTTAAGTTACTTTTTACCGGATATGAATATGCTTTTTGCCCTCCTCATTATACTGTCCGTACTCACTTTGCCGCACTTGCAGGTAATGCACCGAATGTACCAAAACTCAGACAGCAAAGACGCAGGTGTGCCGGCTTTTAGTGTTTAGTAACTTGCTTACAACCATTTTATTTCTCCTGAATTAAAAAGCTTTTCCATAGCATCAAAGGTTACCAATTGCCCTTTTCTGTTTACTTTTTTTATACAGGTGCTAAAAACTATGTTTCCTTTTTTAAGTTTGACTACCTGTTCTTTTTTGTAAAGATGGTCGTTGTAATAGTTGAAATAATAATCTTCCGAAAATTCATCGATAGCTTCAAAATTCGCCATCAGCGCTTTGTGTAAATTTTTACCAAGTTCAATTGGCTCAAAAATCTGCTCACAAATACTTCTTAAAGAAGTAGCATTAGGATTATCGGGATTAAAATCTGTCTGGTTAATATTTATCCCAATACCAACTGTCGCCCATGTCCAATCCTGTCCATTGAAAATATTTTCTATTAAAATACCGCCTGCCTTTCTGTCATTGAAATAAATATCATTAGGCCATTTTAAAAAAGTTGCAGAGCCGGCAAATGAGGCAAAAAATTGATGACAGGTGCAGGAAACTACAGTATTAAAAAAGAAAATATTATTTCTAAAAACCCTATCAGGCTTAAGTATAATAGTCATTATAATATTTTCATCTTTCTTACTGAACCACTTATTAT
Organism: Ferruginibacter sp.; assembly: GCA_043751875.1. Lineage (GTDB taxonomy): Bacteria > Bacteroidota > Bacteroidia > Chitinophagales > Chitinophagaceae > Ferruginibacter. The sequence goes on along the minus strand of JAYUZL010000098.1, from coordinate 13,084 downwards.
CCCTTTGGCCTTTGCCGCCCCACTGATCTCTTGCAAACCATGCCTGTCCATGCACAGCCAAACCTGCATGAAGCTTTGCCATGGCATAGTTGTTGGTACTTTCAACAGCATCTAAAATGGTAAAAAATTGTTTTTCGCTCATCAATATTGCGGCAGGTAAAAAAGAATATGTAATTTTGTTAATAGCCGCAAGCTACTTATTTAGTATTTTATAATATGCGCAAGGCATATATTCATTCAACAAAAAGAATAAAATTTGAACAATAACCTAGGGGTGTTGGAGACACGCAAAAAAAATACCATTACAAGGCTTACCAAGAGTAGTAAAATAATCAAAACAATTATAAACGCCATACACGAAAAGAAAGGTGAAAATATCATCAGCCTGAACCTTCGCAAAATACCTGAAGCTGTTGCAGATTTCTTTATAATATGCGAAGCTAATAACCCTTCTCTTTTGAAGGCAATAGCAGACGAGGTTGAACATGAAGTTAAAGAACGTTGTGGCGAAAGTGCCTACAAACATGAGGGTAGGCAGGCACAACAATGGATTTTAATCGATTATGTAAACGTAGTTGTACATATCATGCTGCCAGAGCCAAGAAAGTTTTATCAACTCGAAGAAATGTGGAGCGATGCAGTATCTATAGAACACAAAGAAATATAACATTTTAAAAAGCAAATAAGAGCGTACAAGAACAAATGGCACAACAAGATATCCAACCAAATAATAAAAAAATTCCAAATTCAGATAAAATTCCAGGTCTAAGCAATGATCCCGGTAAAAAACCAAAATTCAATTTGTATTGGCTTTGGGGAGCAGTATTACTTTTGCTTATTTTATGGAATGTATTTAGAACAGTTGCTACGGCCGGCATCGAAGTAAATCAGGCTTATCTAACCCAATTACTAAAACAGGGAGACGTTGTTGAAGATTTACAACTTGATAAACAAAAGACGGGGCTTATCGTTGTAAGAAACCGGGATATTGCCCGCATGTTTTTAAACAAAGACAGTGTGAAAGCAAAACCTGCCTTCTACAAAACTTTTTTAAGCGAACAGGATTATGCCATGTTGCTTAAAACTGCTGCCCCACAGGTTTATTTTAACATTGCAAAAGATGAAGTTTTTGCAAAACAACTGGAAGATTTTTATAAAGAAAATCCAACTGTAAAAAAGATATTACCGAATTATACAGAAGAAGGTGAAGTTTTGGGAGACCTTTTAAAAACAATAGTGCCAATACTTTTATTTGGATTGTTGTTTGTAATGATGATGCGCAAAATGGGTGGTGCATCCAGTGGTGGTGGCCCGGGTGGTATTTTCAGCATAGGAAAATCTAAAGCCACTTTATTTGATAAAGGCACCAGAGTCAATATAAATTTTGGAGATGTTGCGGGGCTCGATGAAGCCAAAGTAGAAGTAATGGAGATTGTTGACTTCTTAAAGAATCCGAAAAAATATACAGCCTTGGGTGGTAAAATACCTAAAGGAGCGTTACTCGTTGGACCTCCCGGTACCGGTAAAACTTTGCTTGCAAAAGCAGTTGCAGGAGAAGCACAGGTTCCTTTCTTTAGTCTGAGTGGTTCTGATTTTGTAGAGATGTTTGTGGGTGTAGGTGCAAGCCGTGTAAGAGATTTGTTTAAGCAAGCCCGTGAAAAAGCGCCCTGTATTATTTTTATTGATGAGATAGATGCAATAGGTCGTGCAAGAGGTAAAAACGCCATGATGAGCAACGACGAAAGAGAAAATACCTTAAATCAATTATTGGTTGAAATGGATGGTTTTGGTACTGACCTTGGGATTATTATTCTGGCAGCTACCAACAGACCTGATGTATTGGATACAGCATTGTTAAGACCAGGACGTTTTGACCGGCAGATATCTATTGACAGACCTGATATGGTAGGTAGAGAAGCAATTTTTAAAGTACATCTTGGCCCAATCAAAATATCTCAAACACTAGATATTCATAAACTGGCAGAGCAAACACCGGGTTTTGCAGGAGCAGATATTGCAAACGTATGCAACGAAGCCGCATTGATTGCTGCAAGAAAAAATAAGGATAGTGTTGATATGAGCGATTTTCAGGATGCCATTGACAGGGTTATTGGTGGGCTTGAAAAAAGAAACAAATTAATTTCGCCTGAGGAAAAAGAAATTATTGCTTACCATGAGGCAGGACATGCAATTTGTGGTTGGTATTTGGAACATGCTTATCCTCTCTTAAAAGTAACGATTGTGCCAAGAGGTACAGCTGCTTTAGGGTATGCGCAGTATACACCAAAAGAACAATATTTATACAATACTGATCAGCTAATGGATCAAATTTGTATGACACTTGGCGGCCGTGCTGCTGAAGATATTTTCTTTGGTAAAATAAGCACAGGGGCCAGCAACGATTTACAACAAATTACCAAAATTGCATACAGCATGGTTACGATGTATGGCATGAATGATAAAGTAGGTAACGTTAGTTATTATGATCCTTCACAGGAAAATATGTTTACCAAACCTTACAGTGAAGAAACCGGTAAAATGATTGATACTGAAGTAAGATCGCTTATTGAAAGTGCTTATGTAAAAACAAAAGCCCTGTTGAGTGAAAAGAAAGGAGACGTTGAAAAACTGGCTAAAGAACTTCTCGTAAAAGAAGTTTTATTTAGAACCGATGTAGAAACATTAATTGGCAAAAGACCATTTGAAGAAAAAAAGCTGTTGGATATTGAGCCTGAAAATTTAGTGACAGAAGAACCTTCTGCCGTAATTGCTGAAGAATTAATAAATCCACCTGCTATTTAAAAATTAGTAATGGCGACATCTTTAGCAAAAGAAAATATACTAAAACGTATTAGGGAGGCACTGATTAATCCGGTGCCTTTGCCTTTTCCCCAAAGTGAAGGTAACAATTCTGTTTATGTACACAGCGCTGACGAACCTGTTATTGTTTTTGCAGAAGAGTTTACAAAGCTGCAGGGCAAATTTGCATTCTGTTCAGACGAAAATGATTTTAATTTACAGATACAGCAGTTAATACTTCATAGAAACTGGAGCAAAGTGTATTGTATTGAAAAGGCATTGCAGGAGCAATTGCTAACACTAAACATTTTAAACTATATAGATCTACCCACCTGCGATGTAAGTGTAACCTCCTGCGAATATTTAGTAGCACGAACCGGAACAATTGTAATGAGTACTGCACAGCAAAGTGGGCGTACGGCAAGTGTTTATGCGCCGGTGCATATTTGCGTGGCCTATACCAATCAATTAGTAAACGATGTAAGAGATGTTTTAGAATTAATGAAAGAAAAATATGCTGATCATTTTCCTTCCTTTATAACTTTTGCAAGTGGCCCCAGTCGTACTGCAGATATTGAGAAAACTCTTGTTACCGGCGTACATGGACCAAAAGAAGTATTTTGTTTTTTAATAGACAATAATTAAAACTACATCATGAGTACAACATCATATAAAATCTTTGTTTACGGTTCGCTTCGCAGTGGTTTTAGAAATCCTGCTTACGAATACTTGACCCGCTATTTTAAATACAGCGGCGAAGCTTTAGTGAAAGGAAAATTTTTCGATGCCGGGTCATACCCTGTTGCGCTTCCAACAAACCAAGAGCATTTTATTTTAGGAGAATTATATACCATGAACAGCGTAGATGAATTTTCATGGGCTTTTGAGCAGCTGGATGATTATGAAGGTTTGAATGTAGAAATAGGAGAAATTCCTTTGTACCAAAGAAGTTTAGTTGAAGTTTTTCAAAGTGGTGAAACCCAAACAGCCTGGATATACTGGTATAACAAAAGTACAGATGGAATGCCAGAAATAGAAACGGGTGATGTAATGCGCTATCTTCAGCAAAAGAACCAAACGTAATATTGTGAATGGCAGCTGCAAAAAATATATACTTCCTCTCTGATTTTCACTTGGGTGCACCCAACGCTGCCGAAAGTCTTTTACGTGAAAAAAAAATCATCCGTTTTTTAGATGAAATAAAATTACAGGCAGCAGCTATTTTTATTGTAGGTGATCTCTTCGATTTTTGGTACGAATACAAAAAAGTTGTACCAAAAGGTTATGTAAGGATTTTAGGTAAAATTGCAGAACTTACTGATTTCGGAGTTGCTGTTCACTTTTTTGTAGGAAACCATGATATGTGGATGAAAGATTATTTTAAAAAGGAACTTAATACAGTTGTTTATTATGAACCGGCAGAATTTATTTTTTCAGGAAAAAATTTTTTAATTGGTCATGGAGATGGTTTGGGACCCGGGGATAAAGGTTATAAGTTTATTAAAAAAATATTCAGAAACAGGTTTAGTCAATTAATTTTCGGTGCTTTACCGCCGAATCTTGGCATTGGAATGGCTGATTATTTTAGCAGAAAAAGCAGGGCTAAAACTGGCAAAACAGACGAAGTATTTTTGGGTGAAGAAAAAGAATGGCTGGTAATATATTGTAAAAACATTCTACAGCAAAAAGAATATGATTATTTTATTTTTGGCCATCGGCATTTACCGCTTGATATTGCTTTAAATGAAAAAAGCAGGTATATAAATCTTGGTGACTGGATTAAGTATTTTAGTTATGCAGTTTTTGATGGGAATAATCTATCACTAGAATACTATAAAAAATAAGTGCTTAAAATTAAAATCACATATTTAATTACATTTTTAATTGTGCTTTGTTTTAATACAACTGCACAAAATATTTCTATTACAGATTCTACAAATGTGCAGGGAATAAAAACCGACAGTACTTTTAAATTCTTAAAAAACATACCGGGTTCGTACAGCTATTTGGATGTTGATGTGCTGGGGAATATTTATTTAATTACAGAGAAAAATCAATTAAAAAAAATAAGGCCAAATGGTGATTCGCTGGCTGTTTTTAATGATGTAAAAAAATTCGGCAATCCAACATTATTAGATGTCAGCAACCCTTTAAAAGTCTTGCTTTACTACAAAAACTTTTCAACTGTAATTATTTTAGATAGGTTTTTAGCGGTACGAAATACCATCAACTTTAGAAACCAGAATATATTTAAGGTTAAAACACTTGGCAATTCTTACGATAATAACATCTGGATATTTGATGAACAAAACGTTTCCCTAAAAAAAATTAATGATGAAGGCAATGTTATTAGCGAAACATTAGATCTTAGGCAGTTATTTGATACTGTACCTTCTCCTACCCAGATTATTGATAAAAATAACTTTGTGTATTTGTACGATGAAAACCGGGGTTTTTATATTTTTGATTACTACGGATCTTATAAAAATAACCTGCCATTTTTATACTGGAAACACGTAGCAGTAAATAGTAATAAATTAATGGGATTTGTAGATGATGTTTTTTACAGTTACGAAATAAATTCTTTTAATTTAAAAAGTTATAAGCTCCCATTGTTTTTTAAAGATGCCATAGATATTAAGATTATGAACAGTAAAGTTTATCTGTTAAAAAAAGAAGGCATAGAAGTTTACAATTTGCTTTAATTAAAAGGTCAATATGGAATTCTTAGATAAAATGATATTGGACAATAGGCTACGAAGTTATTTTGTAGTAGTTATTATCATTGCTGTTGTGTTGTTATTCAAAAGATTGCTATCACATACCATTGCCCGGTTGTTGTTTTTAGTGATAAGCAAACAATGGAAAACCATTAAAAAAGAAGATTTTATTTCTCTTACCATTAAACCACTTAACTGGTTGCTTGTAATAGTTGTAGCCGATTTTGCAATAGAAAAACTAAACTACCCATCTGCCTGGGATTTTAAAATACACGGTATTCATTTAAATGATATTTTAGAAAAACTGGGAAATTCCGCCATTATTATTGCTTTGTTTTATTTTATCATCAGCCTCATTAATTTTATTTCTCTTTTGCTGGAGCAAAAATCATTGGCAGATCAAGATCAAAATCATGGGCAAATCGTAATTTTTTTTAGAGATCTTTTAAAAGTGTTTATAGGAATTGTTGGTTTTCTTTTTGTACTAAAAACGGCTTTTAACCAAAATATTGGCACACTGCTTACAGGGCTAAGTATTGTTGGTGCTGCACTCGCACTCGCTGCAAAAGAAAGTATTGAAAACCTTATAGCCTCATTCATAATATTTTTTGACAAACCATTTTTTACCGGTGATACACTAAAAGTAAATAATGTATCGGGCACTGTTGAACGTATAGGCTTGAGAAGTACCCGCATTCGTACAATTGAAAAGACACTTGTTACTGTACCTAACAAACAGATGGTGGATAGTGTTGTTGATAATTTAAGTATGCTTAATCAAAGAAGGGCGGAAATAAAATTAACCCTATCAGATAAAACAAAGCCCGAGCAAATTACAAATTTGTTAGACGCTGTTAGAACAAAATTAGATACCTTCCCTGACATCCTGTTAGAATACAGTGTGTTTCTCACTGACTTTAATAAAGATGGCGTTACAGTTACGATTATATATTTTACTAAACCTTTTACCATGGCAGAATACAATAGTTTTAAACAATCAGTAAATTTTAAGTTAATGCAACTAATGTCAGATCTGCATTTAGATATGTCGTACACTGCAGGTAACATTACGATCGTAAAACCAAAAGAAGATATCACACCAAAACAGCAACCCATTATTTAGTTTCAAAAATTATAATCCTCTTAATAATAGAGCAAGTTCTGTATCCCACTTTCCAGTTTTACCATACTCAACAACACGTCCAACTTCTTTACCATCTTTCATAACAATAATTGTCGGTACATTGGTTATTTTAAAAGCGCCTGCAATATTACCTAGCGTTTTTTTACTTCTATCAACAGCATATATACTGATGTTGTTTTCAGAAAGACCACTCTGTTCCTGAAGTTTAAAAAACTTTGGTAAGATAAACTGTGTATCACCACACCAGGTGCCACCAAATACAACATATTGTACTTTATCTTTTGTGTTGGCCATTGCATTGGTAATGCTGGTATCTACTTTGTAACCGGTCTGGTTGCCATTATACCAACTCTTAAATGCAGCGTTTGCAGCTATATCATTTTTCTGTATAATACCATTTAGGATAGTCACATTATTATTATCGACAATAGTAGTAAATGGGGTTTGTGCATTTGCAGTTAAAAAACCAATAGCAACAAAGGATAATATTAATAATTTTTTCATTTATAAAATTTAAACGAAATTAATTACAAACCATTTTAATAAAAACACAAAATTCAGTTTTGGGGCAATATTCATAAAATGTAATCGTCATCATAATTTCAATTATAAACTTAACTTTAAATCAAGTAAAAAAAGTTTAGTACGCTGCAACTCTTCTATCACACCAAACACTTCATCACTTTTTTTATTCTTCCTTAAAAAATCATTGGCCCCTTCTATAGTATATTTTTTTTCTCTCAGCAAATGGTGAATCAGTTTTAAATTTTTTACATCCTCGGGGCGAAAATGTCGGTCACCTTTGCCGTTTAGTTTTGGTTTTAAAATATCAAATTCTTTTTCCCAAAACCGAATTAATGAAATATTTACTTTAAACATTTCAGCTACTTTGCCAATACTGTAATATTTTTTTTGAAATAAAATTTCATCTGCCGGCACATCAATTAAATCAGCAGTAATATACACTTCTGTTATTTTACGCCGTCCTCTTTTTGGTTGCTTTGGCAACAAAACTTCTTCCGCCTTTCTATCAAAATCATTAGTAGGATTTGTTTCTACAGGATCTTCTTTTAAAACAGATAATTCAACATCTTTGTCATAAACAGGCACCGGCTTTACCTCCTCTTTTTTAGGAGAGGATTCATCAAAATCAAATAAAGATGTTTGTTTGTGAGACATAAAGTAATTTAATCAAAACTCTTGGCACTGCCGGTAGATGCAATTTTTAATAACCGGTCAAACTCCTCTGCAGTTAAATCATTGTAAAAAAAGTAAACAGGGTCAACAGGGTTTCCATTCACATGTACTTCGTAATGGCAATGTGGTCCGGTACTCGCTCCTGTGTTACCAACCCAACCAATAATTTCCCCACGCTTTACTCGTTGCCCTGCTCTCGCTTTTATTCTTACCATGTGCATGTATTCCGTTTCATAGCCATAGCCATGGTTTATAATTACATGGTTACCCGTGCCTGTTCCCATAGAGGCAGTTGTAACCTGCCCATCGCCTGTAGCATAAATTGGTGTGCCTTGTGGTGCAGTAAAATCCAGCCCGTTGTGCATTTTGGCAATTCCATAAATGGGATGTATTCTCATACCAAAACCACTGGCTATTCTTGTAAGCTGTTTATTGCTTACGGGTTGTATGGCAGGTATGCTCGCCAATTTTACATCCTGGTTTTTTATTAAATTTTCTATGCCTTTGTAACTGGTGGTCTGGTAAGTTATTCTTGCATCTAAATTATTTAATTGGGCGGCAATATCCCTTCCAATTATATCATCACTCATTACAGTTACTTTATCAAACTCCCTTTGTTTGTCTATTAATTTAGCTCTGGCACTGTCAGGCAATGGATTTTGTTCAAATATAGATCTGTATACTTCATTGTCTCTTTTCTCAAGTGTAGATAGTTGTTCCTGCAAAGTGCGCACTTTGGAGTTTAACTGCTTATAATTATCTCTCAGGTTTTCGTATTTGCGTTTGGCTTCCAGTTCTGTAGGCTTTGGTATAAAACGGTTGTACAAATAAATTACTATTGCAGAACTTACAACAAGTGCAGAAATTAATCCAAAAAAACGGAGCAGCTTCACCCGTAAAGGAGTTACGAGTTTCTCGTAGCGAAGTGTATACGTATTATAAAAATATTTTACTTTTTTCATTCAGAATCACAAATGATTTTGTTAACTCATCCCAAACCTTCTACAAAGAAGAAGCATTTGTGAGGTTATTGCGAAACATTTTCTTATTAAACTTTTTCTTTTCATCACCTTCTAACTCTTCCCTACCTTTCCTAAAAGTAAAAGGAAAAGCGAGACTTTAGTAAATAGACGTTCCAAACAACCCGCAACCCGCAACTATAAACCTAATCAACTATTTTTGCCAGATTACAAATATAACTCCATAATTAATAAAAAGTAACTCATACAAATTCAGCATCATGAAGGCTTCTGAGATAAGACAAGAGTTTTTAGATTTTTTTAAAAGCAAGCAACATATCATTGTACCCTCTGCCCCCATCGTTGTAAAAAACGATCCTACTTTATTGTTTACAAATGCGGGAATGAACCAGTTTAAAGATTATTTTTTGGGCAATCAGACTGCACCTTATGCCCGTGCGGCCGATACGCAAAAATGTTTGCGGGTAAGCGGCAAGCACAACGATCTGGAAGAAGTAGGCGTAGATACTTACCACCACACCATGTTTGAAATGCTGGGCAACTGGAGCTTTGGCGATTATTTTAAGGCAGAGGCAATTGCATGGAGCTGGGAGTTACTCACAGAAATTTACAAGATACCTAAAGATAAATTATATGTAAGCGTATTTGAAGGAGATGAAAAAGAAGGTCTGCCACCATCTACCATTGCACTGCGGGAGTGGCAAAAATTGGTAGCAGAAGATCATATTGTTTTTGGAAATAAAAAAGATAATTTTTGGGAAATGGGTGACACCGGGCCTTGTGGTCCGTGCAGTGAAATACATGTGGATATGCGGACCGACGAAGAGCGTGCGCTTGTGCCGGGAAGAGAACTGGTAAACAAAGATGATCCACAGGTTATAGAAATATGGAACAATGTATTTATGCAGTTTAACAGGTTGAAAGATGGCAGCCTGCAGCCTTTACCATCACAGCATGTAGATACAGGGATGGGTTTTGAAAGACTTGTAAGGGTCATTCAAAATAAAAAATCTAATTACGATACCGATGTTTTTAGCGAAACAATAAAAAAGGTAGAAGAAATAACTGGTAAAACTTACAATCCCAATGCAATTGATCCATCCCATCAATCTTCTACGTTTCTTCCCCCTTCCGGTGAGAAAGAGGGGGCTGGAGTTGCTTGGAAAAGGGCAGTTGCATTCCGTGTGCTTGCAGATCATATACGTGCAATCTCCTTTACCATTACGGATGGGCAATTGCCCTCAAATACAGGAGCAGGGTATGTTATACGCCGCATCCTTCGCAGAGCTGTAAGATATTATTATTCTTATTTAGATTATACGCAACCACTAATGCACCAGTTATTGCCCGTAATTGCAAAACAGTTTGAGCATGTGTTTCCGGAACTAAAAGCGCAGGAAGAATTTGTAGCAAAAGTTGTAAAGGAAGAAGAGGAAGCATTTTTAAGAACACTCGATAAGGGGTTGAAAAAGATGGATGATATTATTTCAACTGCTTCAACTTCTAAAATAATAAATGGCGATGCTGCTTTTGAATTACTTGATACATTTGGTTTTCCTATAGACCTTACAAGATTAATAGCACAGGAAAATAATTTAATAGTTGATAATGCCGGTTTTGAAGCTGCGTTAAAGCAACAAAAAGACCGCTCCCGTGCCGCAACAGCAATGGATACAGCAGACTGGCAAATTGTAAAGGATGGTAAAGTAAGTTTTGTTGGTTATGATAGTTTAGAAACCAAAACAAGTATTTTAAAGTACAGAAAGGTTTCAGGCAAAGGAAAAGAATTGTATCAGATTGTTTTGGAGCAAACACCGTTTTATGCAGAGAGTGGCGGACAGGTTGGGGATAGCGGGCAGGTGGCAGGTGGCAATTGGCAGTTACCAATTATTGACACGAAAAAGGAAAATAACTTAATTATTCATTTTGCAGAGAGCATACCGGAAGATTTAACGGGAGAAATTACAGCAACAGTAAATGGGGAAAGACGACACAAAATAACCATTCACCACAGTGTTACACATTTAATGCATGCTGCATTGCGCAATGTGTTGGGCAAGCATGTTGCACAAAAAGGAAGTCTGGTAAATGAGGATAACCTGCGTTTTGACTTTTCACATTTTGCAAAAATGACTGATGAAGAAATTGCAACAGTTGAAAAATTAGTAAACCAAAAAATCAGAGAAAATATACCGGTTGTAATTAAAAGCATGAATAAGGAAGATGCTATGAAAACCGGCGCCATGGCTTTATTTGGTGAAAAATATGGTGATATGGTAAGGGTTGTAACCATCGATGCAAACTATTCGGTAGAATTATGTGGCGGTACGCATGTTGGTACTACCGGCGAAATTGGGTTTTTTAAAATACGCAGCGAAGCAGCCGTGGCTGCAGGTGTGCGCAGAATAGAAGCAGTAAGTGGCCAAGCTGCAGAGCTTTTAATAAACAACAGCTTTGCGGAGTTAACTACTGTAAAAGGCCTGCTTAAAAATCCCAAAGATGCAGGCAAATCTATTGAGGCATTGCAGCTGGAAAACAATACACTTACAAAACGTATAGAATCTTTGGAGGCAAGGCAATTAGTTGGTGTAAGAAACGAGTTACTGCAAAAAAACCAGATAATAAACAACGTCACTTTCGTTGGTGAAATTATAGAGGTACCCAATGCAGATGCATTAAAAAAATTGTGTACGGATCTAAAAAATCATCTTCATGACCATGTAGTTGTATTGTGTGCAAACATAGGCGGTAAGGCGCATGTAGCCATTGGTATCAGCGATACAGTAGTAGCTGCTAAAAATTTAGATGCCGCTAAAATGATAAAGGAAAACGTAAGCGCCCTTATAAAAGGTGGCGGTGGCGGTCAAAAAAATCTTGCTACTGCAGGGGGACAAAATGTAGGAGAATTGCAGGAAGTTATTAATGCAGTGAGGGGTTTGATTGCGGGATAAATGTTTGTGAGTTGCTGTTCGTCGAATAGTTCTGTGTTTTTTTATTCCCTTTGCTTTAACATAGGAATAAAATACAATTAGGCGAACTTCCGGCTGTAGTAGAAGCGGGGAAGAGTTCAATTGATGGAAAAGAGTTTTGCGTTACGGTTCGTCATTTAAAAATGAGTTTTTTAATTGCTTTGTACTTTAGCACAGGGATAAAAAACCTTAAGTAAAAAGGCGCTTTAGCCCCCAACAAAATTTTAGTTGCAGGTCAACGCAATTCAAAAAACGCTCAGCCAAATTCATACATTCATACGTTTATACAAAATAATGTTAAACCAAAATATTTGTCTCCGAATTAATTCGTAATTAAAATAATACTTCTATATTTGATCTACTAAATATTTCGTAGTTAAAACTTACAACATGAAAAATAACATTAAAGGAACAGTTGTCGGTTGGTTGCTGGCAACCATATCAGGCTTAAGCGCTGAAGCACAGGTTATCGACAAAAACAACCCTGCAGGAGAAAAAAAAGAAACGCAGGAAATAATCATCCGCAAAAAAGGAGATAAAGACAGCAAGGTAACCGTTGAAATTATTGGTAATAAAGTAATTATTAACGGAAAACCACTCGCTGAGTTTAGTGAAGATGGCATTACTATAAACAACAGAAAAATAATTGTAAAAGACGGGAACAGCATGTCTTTTGACTTTGGAGATAAACTTAATGGTAGAATTGAAAGAAAAATGGATGGATTTTTTAATGATAGCAATTTTGGAAGCAAAGAAGAACAATCTTATACATTCCTTGGTGTAAGCACCGATGATAACAAAGAAGGTGCACTTATAACAAATGTTACAAAAAACAGTCCGGCAGAAAAAGCAGGTCTCCAAAAAGACGACATCATTTATAAGATAGAAAATAAAGAAATTAATACCCCTACTGATCTTTCAAAAGTGATTCGTTCAATGAAAACCGGCGATAAAGTAAAAGTTTATTTTTTGAGAGATGGTAAAAAGAAAGATGAAAAAGTTACGCTGGCTGAAAACAAAGTGATGGTGCAGACAAACAGGGTTTTTTCTTTTAAAAAACCTGACGGTACCCAACAATCAATAACAATACCTCGTCCGCCGGCACCTCCTATGCCTCCTCCTCCGCCTGGATTTGAAAAAAACTGGGAGAACAATTTTGATAACTCATTTTTTGAACCAAACCGTAAAAAACTTGGTTTAAAAATTCAGGATACGGAAGATGGAAATGCAGTTAAAATTCTTGATGTAGAACCTTCCTCAGCTGCAGCAACCGCA
>JAYUZL010000097.1:0-4322 GCA_043751875.1 Ferruginibacter sp. | reverse complement strand
CCCGGGAGCTGCAGGTAAACAAGGTTGGCATAAAATGAGAACCATTGTACGTTTTGCTATAGAAGGAAAAGAAATAAAAAATTGTGAAGTGGTAGAGCTGGGAGAAAGAGGGCGGATAATTTAAGAATGATGAATTAGGGATGAGGAAGGATAAATAATTATGTACAAAAAAAGACACAAAGAAAAAGCATTGTAATGGCTTTATGTTTTAAAAAATTGCTTAATAACAAATAATAGGTCATGATTAAAAACGTTAAACACTACACCTATAATTTTTTATTTGCCACCATTAGCAGTCAAATCTGCTTTGCAGTTTGCATCCAAAATAGGTATTGATCCGCTCAGTAAAACACCGCCCATTACTGTTGTTTGGGTTGAAAAATACATTAAACAAGATGAGTTGTTGCAGTGCGGGATATGTGATGCATCTTCATGAGGAGTAACCATGGATGTACCCAAATTTGTGAGGCCAAGTAAATGCCCAAATTCATGATTAAGTACGGTAGTTTCTAATTTTGTACGGGTAGTTTGGTTAAAGCTGCCAGAGTTGTTTGTTACTGTGGGACCAAAAACCACCAAAGAAGTATTTCTGTAAGCCGCACCCAAAATGTTGGCGGTCGTAAAAGGCGCATCTACATAAATCACATAAACGCTGAGCGCATTACCATTGGTAAATTGCGTACGGTTGGCTTTTTCAAGCGCACTAATATCTTCAATACTAAAAACAGATTTACCGGATGCTGCAATAGGCGTTTGTGTGAAACTGATACCTGCAGGTTTGTTTATTAAGGAATTTAAAAAATTGGTTAAGTTGGTAAGCGCATCTGCATCAGGCGCAAAGCCAGGCATATATTGTAATTGTACATTTATTGATGTATATGTAACGGCACTTAAAAATTCTTTTGCTGATGCTCCTACGGATTTTGTATTCAAGTTATTTGGTGAGGTTGTTGTAGTTTCTTTTTTAGAACATCCAGCAAACAATACAACTAACAGTAAAAGAGGTACAATGTATTTTTTCATGGAATAATTTAAAGGGATTTACTATTTTTTTACAATTTTAGTTTTAAAAAAAAACCTGCATCTTTATAGCTGATCTTTTAAAATTTATTTAACTTATTAATAATTAAATTTTTTATTTAAGCAGTCAAATTATTTCCATTTAATATTCACAATTCTCTTTTTCATATTTTACTACTCCACCCAATCTGCTATAAACACATTTGTATCATGTGTCCCACCATTATTTCAGTTGTTGCGAAAAACAAATTTAGTACCATCACTACTAAACATTGGGAATGCATCAAAACCTTTATCACGGGAAATTTTCTTTATATTTTTTCCATCCATATCAGCTATGTACATATTAAACGGAAATCCTCTTTTATACTCATGGTTGCTGCAAAAAATAAAATGTTTGCCATCGGGTGTAAAATTTGGTGCCCAGTTAGCCTGTTCTAAATCTGTTACCTGGTGAGGGTTACTGCCATCTGCGTTGGCTAACCATACTTCCATGTGTGTAGGCGCAACAAGATTTTCAGCAATTAATTCTTTGTATTCTTTTATTTCATCGGCTGTTTTGGGTCGGCTTGCACGCCAAATAATTTTAATAGCATCAGGACTAAACCATGCACCGCCATCGTATCCAAGTGTATTCGTTATTCGTTTTACGTTTTTGCCATTAAGATCCATCGTATATAAATCAAGGTCGCCGTCCCGCATAGATGTAAAAACCATTTTATTTCCTTTGGGTGAAATAGTAGCTTCTGCATCGTAACCTTTTGTGTTAGTTAATTGCTTTATAATTTTACTATTTAAATCTGCCTGAAAAATATCCATACTTTCGTAAATGGGCCAAATGTATTTGTTGCCATACTTTTTTCTGTCGGGCACTGGTGGGCATTCATTACCCTCAAGATGTGTAGATGCATATAATACAGATTTTCCATCAGGATAAAAAAATACGCAGGTTGTTATTCCAGTCCCTGTACTGATAAGTTTAGGCTCAAATTTTTCAGAGACTTTTGTAGGCACTCTCCCAAGCCATATCTGGTCGCACATAATACCATTTTTTGGATCCGTTCGTTGAAAGACCAGGTATTTTCCATCATTACTTAAATATGCCTCAGCATTATCTCCGCCAAAAGTAAGCTGGCGCACATTTGCAAAATGCGTTTCTCCGGGAAAGTGAACGGTGTCATTGTAAGCTTGTATTTGTACATTGTTTTTTCCTTTAAAAGCACCCAGCGAAAACACCATTAACAATACTCCTACAGAAAGTAAATATTTCATTCTCTAATACTTTTTTAAAAAGTTAACCAGCTCATTATCGGACTTTGTCAAAGATTTGTAAAGTAAACATGCATTATCCTTTATTTTCGTGCTTCAAATTATTTAGATGAAATATAATTTAATATTATTTTTTACAGTATTATTATTTTCCTGCAATAACAATAAAAATCAGCAGGAAGAAAATCCAAATCCCATTACAGCATCCAAAGAAGAAGTTTTAAAAGAAGCCATAAAAAAATATCCTGACTCTTTAACGCCTGTACAAAACCTGGCAGCTTATTATCTTGATTTGCAAAATTATGATGCTGCAATGAAAACAATAAATACTGCTATTAGCAAGGACACTAATAATGCTGAATTAAGAGATAACCAGTCCACAATTTTTGCACAGAAAGGCGATACAGCAAATGCAATTAAAAGTCTTGAAAAAGCAGTTGATAAACTTGCAGCTCCTCAATACATCATTAGTCTTGGCGCTTTGTATGCACAATCCAAAAATCCACTGGCACTTGCCATGGCAGATGCATTGCTTTTTGCAAACAAAGCAGGAGCAGAAAAAGAAGCATATTTTATTAAAGGATTGTATCATAGTTACAACAACGAAAAAGAAGAAGCCATTACATTTTTTGATAAATGCATCAATCTAAATTATACATTTATGGATGCGTATTTAGAAAAAGGAATTGCATTATACGATTTAAAAAAATACAATGAAGCTGCTACTGTGCTGCAAAAAGCAGTGACTATTCAAAACAATTATGACAAAGGTTATTACTACCTAGGCCGCTGTTTTGAAAAACTTAACAATAAAGAAGATGCTATACAAGCTTATCAAATGGCGCTTACTTACGACCCTAATTATGAAGAAGCAAAAGATGCATTGGGGAAGTTGCAATAGCATGAGCAGACCACGAACCACATAAAATAGAGAACCGAGAATTTAAACCACAAATGTTAGATAAAAGATTAAAGACAAAAGATATAAAATCATTCAGCAAAAATTTCAACTAAATACTTATAAATCAAAACTTACTCTATGCCACTTATAGCTCCTTCCCTACTCTCCGCAAATTTTTTGCAACTTCAGCAAGATTGTGATATGCTCAATAACAGTACTGCAGATTGGTTTCATATAGATATTATGGATGGCACATTTGTACCCAACATCAGCTTTGGCCCTATGGTTACAAAGTTTATAACCAGCACTACAAAAAAGTACTGCGATGTGCATTTAATGATTGAGCATCCTGAAAATTATGCAGAAGCATTTAGAGATGCAGGTGCAAATAACCTTACCATACATTTAGAAGCATGCCCACATTTGCACCGTAACATCCAGCAAATAAAAAGTCTTGGAATGCATGCAGGCGTGGCTATAAATCCGCACACGCCGGTAAGTGCGTTGCAGGATATTTTATCAGATATAGATGTTGTATGTATGATGAGCGTAAACCCCGGTTTTGGCGGACAGTCATTTATACCTCACACTCTTGAAAAAATAAAACAGCTACGATTAATGATAGATGAGCAAAACCTATCTGTAAAAATTGAGGTAGATGGCGGCGTTACCTTACAAAATGCCAAGAGCATTGTAGATGCAGGCGCACATGTACTTGTAGCCGGTAATACTGTTTTTAAGGCAATTGATAAAGTAGGAATGATAGGTGCGCTAAAAGGAATTTAGCATGAAGAACTTAATTTATAAAAAGTAATTATGTAAAAAAACATTGATTGTTTTTTTCAATTTTTATTAACTCGGTAAGCTTTTTTAAATTCTGGTTTATGAATTTTTGATTATTTAAAAAACAACTATTGTTTAGGAAGTCTACTGATATTTATTTTACATGGGCATTTTATTTACACTATTGAATGTATTGAAATACTAAAATTAAACAGATGAAATTATTGATTCTTTTACTTTTAATTGTACTCGCAAATTGCACAAGCAAAGAACAAACAAAAAAAGATTTACCTGAAGATTTTATAAAATATTGGTATGCCGGAAAGGCGGAACTTAATAGCTATCGGCT
>JAYUZL010000096.1:0-3044 GCA_043751875.1 Ferruginibacter sp. | reverse complement strand
GCAAAAGCCTATCACTTTTTCCAGGATGCGTACTTGCCCAACCTACTTCCGCCCTTACGGGTCATTGCCGAAACAAAGGGTGGCACCAACCCCTATTTTGCAACTGGTGCCGGTGGCATTTTGCAAAGTATACTAATGGGTTTTGGTGGCCTGGAAATTTCCTCCAAAGGCATTACGCAAATTAAAACGGCCTTGCCTCCTAACTGGAAATCTGTTACACTAACCGGTATTGGGGTTGATAAAAAAACTTTTATTGCAAAGTGATAAAGAATTTATAAATGGTAATTTTATTAATTTATTTTGGCAAGTAAAAATTTTTTGCCCGGGCTAAGAAGCAATGTGGATGTGCATTGGCATCCTGCTCCGATTTTTTCGGGATCGCACTATAATACATTTATTTTCAATCTGGCTTTTATCAAATAATTTTTAAATGTAAGGTGGATTATCCACCATTGAAATTGTACAATATTAGATAATGATTATCAATAATAAATTTTCATTTCTGTATCAAATATTTATACGTTAGTGGTAATTTTAACAGACTTCATTTTTTAATAAAAATTTTTGACTAAACATGTTAACCTGAAAAAATAATGGCAATCATTACATCAAAAATTCGCTACGACAAATCGGGCTATTACTTTATAGGTTTAGTAGGACTTGCTTTATTGGGTTTTTGGCCTTCTTACTTTTCCAAATTTTTCAATAGAACAGAAAAGTATTCTGCTTATTTTCATTTCCATGCTACAATGATTTCTCTTTGGATTTTTGCATTAATTGCTCAACCAATTTTAATTAGAAAAAAGAAACTGACACTTCATAAATTCATTGGCAAGCTAACATACATATTGATGCCACTTTTATTCTTATCGGTTATCCTGCTGACACATTATCGCATTCAAGACCATGTACTCATTGTCAATAACGAAAAATTGTATGGACCTCACTTAATCGTTCCGTTTAAAGATCTCTTAATTTTGGGAACAGCATATATTATTGCTATTGTTTATCGTCATGATATTAATATTCATGCAAGAGCAATGGTTGCAACAGGGATTGTATTTATTGAACCGGCACTAATTAGATTTATAAAGTATGCACTAATAAAAGATGGTAGCATAGCATATCTCTGCACAATCGGAATTGTATACTCAATTTTAATTGGGCTGATGATAATGGAAAGAAAGCAAAAAAGAGGAAGATGGGTTTTTCCACTAATTCTTGTCTTATATATTTTTGTGCATTCGTTATTAATTTTCCACATAAGAATCGGAGTTTGGGAAACATTTGCAAAATGGTTTGCAGCGTTACCACTTACATAATTTTATTAGTTTTCGGCAGGGTTTTCAAGCATACACTAACGATTATAAAATCTATACTGTGAACACCCGACGTAGAAAAGAAACTCGAATATTTTGTTCCCACACAATAGTTTTTTAACCTTATGTTATGGCAATACAATTAAAAAAATAGCAATACTTTTCCGTTTGTTTTATCACCTTTCTTACCAGGAATGCCTCTTAACGAGCAATAGAAGGGCTGAGGACGTTGCGCTACAAGTGCAGCAAGCATTTTTTACTTGATATATTTATGTATTAGCGGCTATCTTGTGCAGCAGCAAATATCACACGGCTACCAACGTTGAGAATTCTAATAAAAACATTTAAAATATGAAAATATT
Source organism: Ferruginibacter sp. (assembly GCA_043751875.1). Classification (GTDB taxonomy): domain Bacteria; phylum Bacteroidota; class Bacteroidia; order Chitinophagales; family Chitinophagaceae; genus Ferruginibacter. The sequence continues at coordinate 1,363 of JAYUZL010000096.1, read as the reverse complement.
TAAATCAATTAATAATGTGCAATTAAGACAAACTAAATTGCTGGTCGTAGCAATTAGCCTATTTGTAATAACACTTTCATTTAGCAAAAATGCTATGGCACAGGAAAAAATTAAAGTGGTTAGACTGGCGAAAATTAAAGTTGACCCATTGCAATTGGACAAGTATAATATTGCGCTACAAGAACAAATGACCACGGCGGTTCGTGTTGAGACAGGGGTATTAACTTATTTCGCCGTTGCCGATAAAACCGACCCTTCACACATCACAATACTTGAAATATATGCTGACACAGCCGCATACAAATCACACATAGAAACAACGCATTTTAAAAAGTACAAACAGGCTGTTAAGTACTTGGTTAAATCCTTAGAGCTTATTGATGTTAACCTGATTGCTTTTGCCGAGAAAGCTGAGTTGTAATTTTAAAAAACAAATACTTCTTTCTTCAAAGTAATGTCTCCCAATCAGCCGTGAGCGTAGCTGAGGACGTTACATTATAAGTGCAGTAAACATTTTTAATTTCACCCATTTTGGAAAGCCCCAAAACCTAAGGAAAAAATTTTACGGAGAATAGTACAGCACAATCAAAAAGGAGAAATGAAGAAAATGTTACATCAGATTATTTATTAGGTATTTATTTTTACAAAGAATTCATTTACGGTAGCTTCGATCGTTGGTTATACTTCGGCAGCCTCACAACAACGGAAGAGGAAGTTAATTATACTAATAGAATTCAAGAGTAAAAAAACAGCAAAGGCAAAATACAGCAGATGATTTTTTAGTGGCTGATAAAAAAATACCTCCCGAATGCGCCACCAATAAGAATTTTTCTTACTTTCACCTTTCCAAAATGCGTAAAATTGCCGCCATATTATTATTAATGCTGTTTGTGTTTAATACAATCGGATACAAACTATGGTTTACTATAGCCATGCAAAATGCAGACACCAGGCTTGAAGCCGCTCTGGATAAAAATAATTTTAACCAGCAGGATTTGTTTACTTTAAAAATTCCCATCAACTTACCTTATCAGAATACCTGGGCAAGTTTTGAAAGAATCAATGGCGAAATAACAGTTGATGGCGAAACCTATATGTATGTGCAACGCAAAGTGCAGAATGACACGATGTATTTACAGTGCATCCGGCATAAAGAAAAAATTAATTTACAGCAAAAATCCAATGAATATTTTGGTAAGGTAAATGGTGTAAGCAGCAACAGCGATGCTAAAAAGATACCCGGTAAAAGCAGCAATCTTTTAAAGTTCGCCGCATCAGATTTTACAAATGATATTGCCCCATGGAAAGGCGTTTCCTTTATAGCTGATCTGGCTGTTTTCCCTTTTAAACCCTTTATCAGCAA
>JAYUZL010000095.1:0-3705 GCA_043751875.1 Ferruginibacter sp. | reverse complement strand
GGAGCATCGGTTTATAAAAAAATGCACAGTATGTGCAATGGTGCCAATCTTGCATACGAAAAAATTGCCTTTAGAGAAGTGGGTGGTTTTAAGGGTATTGATAATATAGCCAGTGGCGATGATATGTTGCTGATGCACAAAATATATATACAGTATCCAAAAAGAGTGCTATTTTTAAAATCCAAAGAAGCCATTGTACAAACATTGGCAATGGATACCTGGAGGAACTTTTTTAATCAACGCATACGTTGGGCAAGCAAAGCCGATAAATATGGCGATAAACGGATATTACCAGTATTAATTCTTGTTTATTTTTTTAACTTGCTGCTGCTGATATTGCCGATGGTAGCAATATTCAGCCATACAATATTTTCCTTTTTTAATTATCAATTATCAATTATAAAATACTGGCTTGGCCTGGTAGTTTTAAAAACCCTGGTTGAACTGTTTTTTCTTTTTCCCATAGCAAAATTTTTTAACAGGCAAATTATTTTGTGGTGGTTTCCACTAGCACAACCATTTCATATTTTATACACCGTTGTTGCTGGCTGGCTGGGTAAATTTGGGTCATACACCTGGAAATCAAGAATCGTAAAATGATTCACCTAAATAGTAAATTGCATTATGCCGCAACAAAACTTTTCCTTCTCACAACAGACCTGGCAGCGCCTTAAAAAAAACAGGGGTGCCGTATTTGGAATGGTAATTATTGGCATAGCTATTTTTATTTCTGTATTTGGTTACCTCGTTGCTCCGGATGCCTCCCCCAATGCAGATCTTCAAACAGTGGAGATACAAGCTAAAAAGCCGGGCTACACACAATTATTTTTAAAAATTCCAACTACAAAAAATACTTCTATTGGCTGGTTTACTATATTAACAAATGGAGAGGCTGAAAATTTTCGATACCTGCCCATCAGCAGCTATCGCATTATTGGTGATTCTCTCTTAGTAAATAAATATGTGGATGAAGATACCAGTGTATTGCAAATTTATTCCATCAATCTGCTAACAGGTCGTCAACCTCATAATCTGTTATTACAAAATATCGTTACAAAAAAATATTATTTGGGCACTGATAAATTTGGCCGGGATATTTTAAGCAGGCTCATCATTGGTACAAAAGTTAGCCTTGCAGTTGGTTTAATTGCGGTGCTTATATCACTTACGTTGGGCTTTGTTTTGGGTGCAATAGCAGGATACTTTCGAGGCCGGACAGACAGAGTAATTATGTGGCTGGTAAATGTTACGTGGAGCATTCCTACCTTACTATTGGTGTTTGCTATTACGATGGCATTGGGTAAAGGTTTCTGGCAAATCTTTATCGCCGTTGGCCTCACGATGTGGGTAAGTGTGGCCCGTTTAATTCGTGGGCAAGTAATGGCATTGAAAGAACTGGAATACGTGCAGGCAGCAAAGGCACTTGGATTAAATGACAGCAGAATAATAGTGAAACACATTTTGCCTAATATTTTGGGGCCTGTATTGGTAATTGCTGCCAGTAATTTTGCCACTGCCATAATTATTGAAGCAGGCTTAAGTTTTTTGGGAATTGGTGTCCAGCCACCGCAACCAAGCTGGGGGCTGATGATAAAAGAAAATTACAACTTCATCATCACCCACAATGCAATACTGGCATTGATTCCAGGCTTCGCCATTATGTTATTGGTATTGGCTTTTAACCTGTTGGGTAATGGGTTAAGAGATGCCGTAGATGTAAAGACTCCCTCCGCTTCATAAAATCAGGAACAAAGAATGAAGACTTCTTTATAATTTATCTTCACAAATTTAAAAACTTTAAAAAATTATTTTGCTATAAGGTTACCCCTTCAGGGGGCGAAGGGAGCTACTATTCAACCGGTGCCACTTGTACGTTCCTGTTAAAGCCTTCTTCCAGCGAAATAAAAGTTTCTGTTCTGTCTATCCCTTTTATTTTTTGCAAGGCATCATGTAAAACATAGCGCAACTGGGTAATATCCTTACAAACAATTTCAATAAACATGCTGTAATTGCCCGTTATATAATTGAGCCTTACAATTTCAGGGATATTCATCAATTCTTTGGCAACAGTATCATACAAAGAACTTTTCTCTAAATAAATTCCAACAAAAGCGGTAATATCATAACCCAGCTGCCGTATATCTACATTTAGTTTTGTACCTTTAACGATACCGAACTCTTGTAGTTTTTTGATACGCACATGAATAGTACCTCCGCTTACAAACAGCTTCTTACCCAGTTCGGCATAAGATATTTCTGCCGTTTCCATCATTTCATGGATAATCTGCAGATCAAGTTTGTCAAGATTTAATTTAGTTGCCATTTTATATTTTATTTTAGTACTTATTCAAATATATGGTAACCTGGTTAAATAATATCTATATTTTTAAAATAAATTATAAAATATATTCAATGTAATGGCATTTTCTATAGATTTGCATTAGTATTGTTCTCTAAAATTGTGGGGTGATGAAATTTTTGGCAGACATGCCCTCTTGTCTCGGGGGTGAAGGTTACAGGATAAATATAGCATAGAGCCGATTCAGTAGCAATATTGTTTCGACCAGGGTCGACCACTCAACTTTGTGCTACAACTAACTGCTTCGTGGAGGTTCGATCCCTCCCCCTACAGCATTTACAGGCCTTTAAGTGATTGGTAATCAATTATTTACAGCCATTTTTATTATTTATAGTTTCACCAAGGGTTTCACTATCTCTAAGATTTGCAAAGTTTTGTACTTTACGTTTGCTTAAATCAATTAGCTTTATTACAGATCAAAATTATTCAGTATCTACTTACAATAAGGTACAAAGACCGCATAGAATTTAGGCGACTGAAAACACGGGTAGGTGAGAGATGGGAAGATTAAAGAATTTTATAGTAGTAAAATACTTTAACGGGCTGGATGTTTACTTTGAAATTTGGCTAGGTAATATATGGCGTACTGGCTATTTCATTTTTTCATTGATTCTTGTCTTAATATGTATATACTGTCTCTTAGTGCTTTTTTATATTCTTTTACCTGGACGTTATTGCATTGAGTGAAAACTATTGAACCCAACGATAATAAAATAGCTGTAACAGGAAGGACTATTTTAGTAATAGAGTATACTTTTTCATTTGTATATGATGAAATTTCATCTTTATAATAATCATCATAGAGGGCAAGTTCACCCAATTGCGTGCATTTTAGAGATGAATTATAATACTCTCCCTTGCTCTCTATTAAATCTATATGCTTGTTTGAAAACAATAATAAAACAGCTTCATTAATGTCATCAGTATTATATCCCTTTCTTATTAAATCTGATAAATAAGATAATTTATACTCCTTTTTTGTCGTAATACTATCTGGTATTGTTTTACCTGCTCTAAATTCTTCGTTAGTTAGCATACCGGATGTTATAATTGACGTTCGTAACAACTCACGTAATAATGAATTTGCTATTTGCCTTTTTTTGTTTCTTTTAAATAAAACCATTACCCAATCTACAAATATCTTTTTTGGTATTTCCATAGTTTTAGGTTGTCCACTAAAATTGCCACCTACGAGAGTTTGTGAAAAAACCTCACTTGTAAATTCCGGCTAAACTGACCCCCCTTCGCCATTTCAAATTGACCCCCTTAAAAACGATTTCAAAAAGGTCCTAAAAAAAGCCTGCTAAAGAGGACTAAAAAAGAGATAAAGAACTGTTGATTTGTAA
>JAYUZL010000094.1:0-8722 GCA_043751875.1 Ferruginibacter sp. | reverse complement strand
TCAAAATTCAGCAATACAAAAAATAATAAATTCAGGGTTTCTTTTACAGATGTAAATGATGATCGTGGTTTTGTTGGAGATCCTTTTCCAACAATCTCTATAGCAGCTTTTAATGGTGGCCCTTCTTACACTGTTGGCTCTGAACCTGCATCTTCTGCAAATATTTTAAAGCAAAGAATTGTTAATTTCTACGATGCATTTAAATTTTATGTAGGAAAGCACTCACTCACTGTAGGTGCAGATATAGATTTTAATAAATCTTATAATCTTTTTATTAATAGAAATTTTGCTACCTGGACTTATTCATCATTAGGAAATGGAGCAACAATTATAGGTCCGCTTCAGGCTTTTATGGAAAACAGAGGGCCTTCAAGAATACAACGTGGTTATTCTTTGGTAGATGCAGGTAACAAAAGTGGAGATGGAAACACAAATGCCGCTGCTAATTTTAAATCTGTTCGTTTAGGTTTCTTTCTAAATGATGATATTAAAGTGACTGATAAATTTACATTAACGCTAGGTTTACGTGCAGATCAAACTTCATTTAATACAGAAGTTCCTACAGATAAATTTTTTAGAGATTCCGCGGTTCCGGTAATAAGTACTTATTACGATTTAAAGGGTGCCAATTCAGGACAAAAATTCAAGCCATCTTTTATATTTTCTCCAAGGCTTGGATTTAATTACAATTTAGAGGAAGAAAATATTACGATACGTGGTGGCGTAGGTATATTTGGTGGTAGAACACCATTAGTTTGGCCCGGCGGTATTTATGCCAATACAGGTAATTTAATTGGTGGGTTAGATACTGCAAGAACAACCGGTCAATTAAATGCAGCAGGTACTCAGTTTGGTTTACAACAACCACTGGGGTCTCCAATAGCTTTTAGACCTGATGTTAATAATCAATTTACCCAGTCAGATTTTGGACTGCCTGCAAATTTGATAGGTGCACAGGGTGATGTAAACATTATTGCAAAAAATTTCAAATTGCCCGCAGTTTTAAAAAGTACAGTTGCTGTTGATAAACGTTTTGGAAATGGATGGACATTTACCACAGAATTATTATTTACAAAAAATATTAATGAAGTTGATTGGCAAAATGTAAACTTTCTTCCACAATCGGTTACAAATTTAAAATCAAGTGGTCCGGATACAAGAGACATTTACCCTACTACAGGTGCCACCAAAATTATTTACAGACCAACAGGTGCAACTGCTCTGGCAAGAAATCCTTATTCAAACGTAATTCTTATAAAAAATACAGAAGGATCGAAAGGGTATGCATATAATTTCACGATACAATTAAACAAAGAAACTAAAAACGGTTTCCAATTTAATGCAGCGTATACTTATGGAAGTTCAACGGTTTACAATGAAGGTAAAAGTTCTGTAAATGTAAGTAACTGGCAATTCCAAGAAACAGTTAGAGGACGCAATTTTAATGTCAGAGCAATTTCTAATTTCTCTTTAGGCCACCGTGTATATGCCCTTGCATCTAAGAAATTTACCTATGCAAATAAACATGCCTCTACAACTGTCACTTTAAGCTATAACGGTCAGTCTGGCAATCCGTACAGTTATGTTTACGCAAATACAATTGTAGGTGATGGTGTAAATGGTAATGATCTTATGTATGTTCCCGCAAGCAGAGCAGAAATGGATCTCATGGTATTTACTTCAAAATTAACCGGTACTCAAACAGCTGCGGCAACTGCTCAAAATATTGCTGACCAAAAAGACCAGTTTGAAGATTTCATCATTAATGACAAATATTTACGTAAACGCAGAGGTCAATTTGCAGAAAGAAATGGCGCTAGACTACCATTTACAAATATTCTTGATGCAAATCTTAGTCAGGAGTTTATGCTTAAAGTTGGACAACAAACACATAAAGTGGCTGTTACGTTCGATATATTTAACCTCACAAATTTGATTAATAAAAATGCGGGTAAAATATTCTTTCTGACTAATGATCAAACAAATGTTGTTACATTCCGAGGTTTCCAAACCGGAACAACAATACCAACTTTTCAGTTCTTTAAACCAACAGATAATAAACCTTACGTAACCAATGATGTTCAAACAAGTGCTAGCACAAGTAGCCGTTGGAACGGACAATTAACTTTTAGATATAGTTTTTAATAGAATGATATTTTAAAAAACTTCCGCAATACGCGGAGGTTTTTTTATGCCCCTATTCTAAATTTATCAGCCTTAATTACATAACAGTTTGATAACACACTATAAAAATTTAAACTCTCTTTATAGCGCAATTTTGCAGCAAACCTAAAAACGTAAAAACATGAAAACAAAATTACTATCAGCACTTGTTTTTTCCTGGTGTTTATCTGTAGCAGTGGCGCAGGAAACAACCTCGGAAATACAGGGGATCGTAAAGAATGGGAATAAAGCAGTTGCCGGGGCTACTGTTGAGGCTATTCACTTACCTACAGGTACAAAGTATACAGTGTCTACGAGAAATGATGGTCGGTATAATTTAGCCAATGTTAGAATCGGAGGACCATACATAATCAAAATCACAAATGTTGGTACAAAAGAACAAGTAAAAGAAAACGTTTTTCTTAACCTTGGTCAAGCTTATAATGCTGACTTTAGTGTTACTGCCGATACCAAAGATTTAGAAGCAGTAGTAGTAGCAGCTACCAGGCAAGATAAAGTAATCAACAATAACCGTACTGGTAGTCAAGAAATAGTTACCCGTGCTCAAATTGAACGTTTACCAACCATTAGCCGTTCGTTAACAGATTTTACAAAACTTACTCCGTCTTCAAATGGGTTAAGTTTTGGTGGTGTAAGTGGTTCCTACAACAACCTTACAGTAGATGGTGCAAATTTTAATAATGCTTTTGGTTTAAACGGAACACTCGGTGGGCAAACTAATTCGCAGCCCATAAGTATTGATGCAATAGAGCAGATACAAGTAAATATTTCTCCTTACGATGTACGCCAGGGAAGTTTTAGTGGCGCAGGTATCAACAGTGTTACAAGAAGCGGTACCAATAAATTTAAGGGATCTGTTTACAATTTTTTTAGAAACGAAAACACACAGGGCTATAAAGTAAATACTGTGACTGCAGTAAAATCTCCGATAAATTATAACCAATTCGGGGCATCATTTGGGGGAGCAATTGTAAAAAACAAGGTTTTCTTTTTTGCAAGCTACGAAAAAGAAAAAATTGCCTTACCAGGTTCTCCAACTTGGAGAGCTGCTAAATCGGGCGAATCATCCGATGGGGTAAGTATTTCGCAGGCAAATGTTGACACTTTAAATGCCTTAAAAACATTTTTAATGACAAAGTTTGGCTACAACCCTGGTTCTTACGACAATTACAAATATCGTACAGAAAGTGAAAAGGCTACCATTAGGTTAGATTGGAACATTAATACAAACAACAGTTTTACAGTAAAATACAATTACTTAAAATCTTTGAGAGATGTAGCAGCCAGTAATAGCGGGGCGCAAGGTAGCCGCCAACCAAGCGTTACCGGTTTACCTTTTAGTGGTAATGGTTATACAATAAATAATAATTTTAATATTTTTATTGCAGAATTAAATACAAGGTTTACCAATAGGGCAACCAATAAATTACAAATTGGTTATTCTGCGCTTAGAGATTTTAGACAATCTCAGGCTACTGGCACACCCTTCCCTTTAGTTGATATTTTAAACGGAAACGGTCAAACATATACCTCTTTTGGATATGAGCCTTTTACCTATAACAATAAATTAAGTTCAAATATTTTTCAGTTTTCTGACATATTCACCGTTTACAAAGGGGCACATGAAATAACTTTAGGTACTCAAAATTATTTTAAGAAATTTGAAAATGGCTTTGCACCGAATTACCAGGGCTATTTTAGATTTAATACCCTTTCTGATTTTTATGCTGCTGCTAATAACCCCTACGTTTCTACAACCCAGCCAGGTACTCAATTGGCCACTATTAGAAGATTAGGATTTGCATCTACTAAAGATGGTACATTTCCCTTTGCTAAAATCGGCGCAGCAGAAATTGGCTTATTTGCGCAAGATAAATGGAGAGTAAAACCAAATTTTACTGTTACATACGGTGCAAGAATTGATTTACCTACGTTTCAAAATAAGTTTAGCACAAATGACAGTCTGAAGGGTCTGACTTTTAGAGACGGTCAAAAAATAGATGTGGGACAAGCACCGCCAACAAAGGCGTTGTTTAGCCCAAGATTGGGTTTTAACTGGGATATAAAAAATGATAAGAAAACACAAATACGGGGTGGCATCGGTTTATTTGCCGGTCCTCCTCCATTTGTGTGGATCAGCAACCAAGCGGGTAACAATGGCGTTCAGTTGGGTTCAGTATCGCTAGGCAATGGAACAACAGCTAACCTACCTTTTTCTGCAAATGTTGATGCATTTAGACCAGGTGGTGGAAACTTAAGTACAGCTTACAATATTGCGGTAACTGACAAAAACTTTAGATATCCACAAAACTTTAAAGCAAGCTTAGGTATTGACCAAAAATTGCCTAAAAACTTTACCTTAACTGTAGAAGGTAATTATACAAAAGACGTGAATGCAGTTTATTTTCAAAATATAAATCTGCCTTACACAGGTGCAGTTTTAGCCGGAGCTGATAACAGAGTAAGATACAGTACACCACAAATTTATAATGGCACTACACTTAGTAATCCAAATATTAGTGATGCTATTTTAATGAAAAATTCTAATAAAGGATACGGTTATTTCTTAACCGCCCAGTTGCAAAAATCTTCTAAATATTTTAACGGGAGTGTAGCATATACTTATAGCCAGGCGAGAACCATAAATGATGGAGGATCTATTGCGCAAAGTAACTGGAGAGATCGTTCTGTAAAGGGAGACCCAAATACTGACGATCTAGGATATGCAAACTTTTATCAGCCACACAGAGTAATCGCTTACGGAACTTACAGAAGGGAATATGCAAAATATTTTGCATCATCTATTGGTGTAACTTTTGAGGCTGCAACAAGTGGTACTGGTACCTATGTATATAATGGAGATTTAAATGGCGATAATCAAACAGGTAATGATTTAATGTATGTGCCAAGAAACGAATCAGAAATTGTATTAGTTAAAGCAAATGCTGCTGATCTTAGAACAACTGATCAAATTTGGTCGCAACTAAATAATTTTATCAATCAAGATATTTATTTAAGTAAAAATAGAGGTAAAGTAGTTGAAAGAAATGGGGCACTTGCACCATATTTTAAACAACTTAATTTAAATTTCACTCAAGATTTCTTCTATGAAACAAAAGATAAAACAAGAAATACATTCCGTGTAACAGTCGATATTTTTAACGTTGGTAATTTAATTAATAAGCAATGGGGCGTAACTAAATCCTTTACAAGAACGAACCCACTAAATTTTGCAGGTATTGCGCCTGATGGTAAACCAACATTTTCCTTTCCATATTTAGATGCTACTAATCAAACACCGGTTACTAGTAGTTATAGAGATAATCTAGGCATTTCGTCACGCTGGCAAATGCAAATAGGAATGCGCTATTTATTTAATTAATTACAAAGAAATATCAAAATGAAAAAAATATTAACGAATATAAGTTACGCTGTTTGCCTGTCAGTAGCATTTACAGCATGTACCAAAAATAACAGTGATATTAATGCCGTTGCAAATACTGCAACAGCAGCATCAGCAAGCTTATCACTGAATAATAGAGTCACTGCCGCGTTTGTGAAAGACTCCTCTACATTACTCAATGTAAATGTAGGTACTAGCGGCACTTACAATAAGTTTAGAAAATTTCTTACTTATGACACGATAGCAACAACTAATAAAACACCGGTGTACAACGTTGGTGATGTAATTAATGTTATTGCATTTTTAAAAGGTGATGATAGTGCTATCGTGAAGAGAAAAATTAACTTTAGGTTTTTTCAAACCCCTACATCATTTATTACCCCAATGGCAATAAATGTTATGCAGAAAGCGGAAGATTCTTACAGAGGGTTTGCCCCTGCCTCAGCTGATATCATAACCATTACAAGCTTGCCGTCCATCACGCAAACAACAGCAGCGCCATTTGAGGTTAGAATTGTTGGAACAGAGAGTATAGGAGGAATAAATTACACCACCTATTTGGTAAAATTAAATTATGTAATTCCCGCAACTTTTTCAGGGAAGATTTTATCTATAAATTTTACAACTAATACAGCAGGTTCAGCTTCTGACCTTGGAAATGTAAACTGGATTTACGCTTTTAGGGTGAGATAAGTTTTTTGTAGGTCTAATACAAAGAAGAGTTTATTAAAATTAATACCGAGGCTGTCTTATAAATATGAGACAGCCTCTTTTTTTGGCTTTATTTACCCCAACCCCATTCTAAAAAAGCAGGAAATGCTTTTGCCCAGGTTGTTACATCATGCCTGCCATCCTTCATTTCAAAATATTCAATACTATTATCAGTGTAGCCTTTATTTTTTAATTCTTCAATTATGTCTAAAGCATCGTCTATAGAATCAATAATGCCGTTATTATTTCTATCTGCAGTTTCATCTTGCGTGCCAACTTCAAAAAAGAATTTTAGCCACGGGTAATAATGTCCTTGTCTTACCTGCCGTTGCATAATTCTGTCCGTATCCTCGTTAAAATCAGGATCCTGCTGGTCTTTATCCCTCCACCAAAGCGAACCACTAAATACACCAACTTTAAAAAATTCATTAGGGTAGTTCCAAACAATATCCAAAGCACATAACCCACCTAAAGAGAAACCTGCAAAAGATTTTTCTTTAAATGAAATAATATTGTAGGTATTTCTAATGAAAGGAATAAGTTCGTCTATAACGAATTGCGTATACAATTCTGCTTTAGCACCACGACCTTTATAGTCTAAAATTTTTGCTGTTCCGTACTCATTCTTTCTGTCAGATGAACAGTGAATGCCAACACAAAATACAGGTTCAATATTTTTAGTGCCATAAACACTTTCTAAAATATTTTCAAACTGCATGGTGCGTAGATCCTGACCATCATTTATCAATAATAAACTTATGAAGGAATGATTGAAATAATCTTCAGAATAATAACAATCAATGATAACTTCTCTTTTCAGAAAAACAGAATCAATAATATACTGATGGGTAATGATAGCTTCAATATTTTGAGTAGACATAAAGTTCAAAAATAAGAAAACCTAGTTAAACAAATACTACAGTCAATTATAAAAACATAATTTGTTTTTATGAGCCTTAAAAAATATATTTGGTGACTATAATTATTATTAAAATCATTTTAATTACAAACTAATAATATGAAAAAAATTGGCATTTTACACGGTAAGGAAAGAAGTTTTCCTGAAGCATTTATAGAAAGAGTAAACAGCAAAAATATTGATGGCATTATTGCTGAACCAGTACGTATAGATAAAGTGATGCAGGGAGAAAGCTGTGGTTACGCTGTAATAATTGACAGGATTTCTCAGGATGTACCATTTTACCGTGCATATCTAAAAAATGCGGCATTGTGCGGTACTGCAGTTATAAACAATCCATTTTGGTGGAGTGCAGATGAAAAATTTTTCAATAATTGCCTGTCTACCAAAATGAACGTCCCAGTACCAAAAACCGTTATCGTTCCATCTCATGATTTACCAACTGATACAACAGGCGAATCTTTCTCCAACCTGGCTTACCCAATGGACTGGGATAATATTTTTAAATACATTGGTTTTCCTGCATACATGAAGCCACACGCAGGTGGTGGCTGGAAAAGCGTATATAAAGTGACAGATAAAGATGACTTTTTTGAGAAGCATTCAGAAACTGAACAGCTGGTAATGATGCTGCAGGAAGAAATTATTTTTGACGAATATTATCGATGCTATTGTATTGGTGGCAAATACGTAAAAATTATGCCTTACGAACCACGCAACCCTCACCATCTTCGTTATTCAGCAGATTTTAAACCTGATGCTGCCCGTTACAGATTAATGGAAGATATTGTCCTTCGCATTTGCAAATACCTTGGTTACGATTTTAATACTGTAGAACTTGCCATAAGAGATGGTGTACCGTATGCAATAGATTTTTGTAACCCTGCGCCAGATGCTGAGCTAACAAGTGTAGGGCAGGAAAATTTTGATTGGGTTGTAGAAGCTGCTGCGACTTTTGCTATTGAAAAAGCACAGGCACAGGTGGAAGGTGCAGATAACCTTACCTGGGGAGAATACATCAAGCGAAGCGCTAACAAACAACCATTATATAAATAATTTAGTGCTGCTCATTTAAATAAATACAACAAAACTTATGGCTAGTTTATCTTACAAACAATTTACGTTAGGTGTGGAAGAAGAATACATGGTGTTGGACCCTTTAACGCATGAACTTAAAAGCCACGAACAAAAAATTGTTCACGAAGGGCAGAAAATAATTATGGATAAAGTGAAAGCCGAGATGCACCAAGCGGTGGTGGAAGTTGGTACTGATATCTGTGCAGATGTAGATGAGGCTTTTATGGATGTGTCTACTTTAAGAAAAACCATCAGCAGTATAGCCGATGGATTGGGTTTATGGGTTGGTGCAAGTGGTACACATCCTTTTAGCCATTGGGAAAGTCAGCTAATAACCGAACATGCCCGCTACAGCGAAATTGTGAACGAATTGCAGGAAGCTGCAAGAAGTAATTTAGTTTTTGGCTTACATGTGCATGTAGGTATGG
>JAYUZL010000093.1:0-2591 GCA_043751875.1 Ferruginibacter sp. | reverse complement strand
AACCTTATTCACATTCGCAATATGGAAACTGTTACTTTAGCAGGAGGAATTATATGTCCGGCAACACCTTCGTTTTACAGTAAACCAAAAACTTTAGAAGATGTAGCGGCAACAGTAGTTGACAGGGTTTTAGATCTCGCAGGCCTGTCTATAAATACATATCGCTGGGGCAAATAAATTCTTTCCTTGCAATTAAGCATTTAGTAGCCGCCGTTCAAAAAAAATTGGTTGGATGAAAAATGTGATGTTTACAATACAAAACACCGCTATGGCTCAATCTTATATATCTCACCATTCATTTGCCAGTGTGTTTCTATTGTTTTTTTAAATAAACTTTAAATTCTGCTCCTTTGCCTAACTCACTTTCCAATAAAACTTTTCCTCCTGCATTGTTAACAATTTCTTTTACTAAATATAATCCTATACCAGAACCCTCTATGGCATTTTCTAATCGGTAATACTTTGAAAATATTGCGTCAAATTTACTTTCTTCAATACCTATACCATTATCTTTTACAGATATAACTGTGTAATCATTTTCTCGGTTGGTAGTAACAATAATATTTGGTTGTCGTTCGGGAGAGCTAAATTTTATTGCGTTGTTCACCAGGTTATATAGGATGCTTCTTAATTTCCTTCGTGAAAAAGTAATTTCAGAGATATTTATTTTACTTATTATTTTTGCATTTGCAGTAATGATATTATCATTCAGGGTCAGCCGGACATCTTCCAAAATATGTTCAAAATTTAGTAATTCTTCTTCAGCTTTATATTTATGTTCCTCCTTTCTTACCTCAGTTAATTCTTTAATCAGTTTATGCATTTTTGCCAATGCACTATCAACAATTTTTAAAAGTGTTTTAAATTCCTTTTCATCATTTGGAGATATATCTTTAAACAAATCTATAGCCAATACTAAATTAGCAAGCGGATTTTTTATGTCATGGGAAATAGTGTCTAACAAAATTTCATGATCAGCTATCAATTTTTCCTGCTCTTTCAAATCCTTTATCCGCATAGTAATTTCAACAAAAGTTATAATTACACCATCCGTTTTATTATCTCTCATTTTTACATAAGGGATGATATTCATTTGATACCAACGCAAGTCTATAGTTTGAATTTCTTTTTCAAGAATTTCATTGCTATTAATAACCTGCTGAATATTGTCTATTATTGATGGAAAACGGAAGTTATCTTTTATCTCATTTATGGGTCTGCCAATATCACTGGCAGAGAGACTAAATTGTTTCATTGCAGGCGGTGTAAATTTTTGTAGCTTTAAATCACCGTCTATAAATAACTGAGGAATTATCGTATTTCTAAAATAATTTTCTAGTTCATCATTGTGTTCAATAAGGTTCTGTATTTGTTGATTTTTATCTGACATTTTTTACAATATTTTTAAGTCGATTTTGAAAAGCGCAGGTAGTAATTTTAAGATAAATATTTTAAACTGCTGTGCCTTTACCACAAATAAAAATATTGCATAACTCCTCTTCAGCCAATAATAGTTTTACCTTAAATCCACTACTTCAACTCCCGGATATTTTTTGGCGTCAAACACAAATAGGGAATCATTTACAGGCGAAGCTGTATTCATCCTGGTAACGGAGTAGGTATATTTATTGCCGGTTTTTTCAAACACTTTTGTACTGCTGATGGTTTGCGCTGCTTTATCTACATACACCAGTACTTTAAAAAAAGGTTTGCTTTTATCAAGCGGTGTCAATTCAATTTCCTGCGTTTTTTTTCCTGCAACAATACTCTCCTGGTTTAATTTATACAGGAAATCCTTATCGTAAAAATTGGTAAATATTTTTTGTGGAGTAAGGCTGTTAGCGGCAGGATCAATTTTAGTTATGGTTACCTCGTTGGAAGATTTATCAAAAGTTGAAATATTATTACCATCACAAAAAATTTCCTGTCCGGTTATGTCAACACGGTATTTATTAGCCTTCATATAAACGATACCTGCTTTGGAACCCAAATTTTTACCGGCAGCATTTTCAATTTTTAATGCAAATTTTGCCTGTACCCCTTTAAATGATTTGAATTTTGTACTCACTCCATCCAATATTTTTTTTGCATCGGGGTCGTTATTCCCCATTCCTTTTTGTTGTGCAGAAACACTGATGATACTTACTATTAAACACAATACAATCGTACTTATTTTTTTCATTTTTATCAGATTTATACTCTTTTCATTTCAAAAAAGAAACCAAAGATAAGCCAATAGAGCGTTTTACAAAGCTTGAGTTTAAACTGGCTTTTTAAGAAACTGTTAATGTATTTATCGAGGGGCAAATAAATAAGGCTCGTTGCAGTTGATAGTTGGTATCAAGTTGTATTTTGCAGGTACTTCAACACCCAACATATTCGGCTCTGCTACTATTTCCATTTTGTAATCATTTAATATCTTTCTACCATGATGGAAAAAACTATTGCCTTAACCCAAAGGGATAACTATACTACTTCAAGCTTTACCGAATTTTTATGGTGGCTTTCACTGCAGAAAAAGAATTGCTTACCGATGCGGTGGTTGACAGAAACCGTCATCAGATAATAAGCATCGCAGTATTGGCTACCTG
>JAYUZL010000092.1:0-2510 GCA_043751875.1 Ferruginibacter sp. | reverse complement strand
ATCTCTATAATTTGGCACACGTTTGTAGTGCGAATGCGCTACCAAATTCATAATATCCTCTTCTAAGTTTGCACCAGTACAACTAATAATGGCAACCTTGTCTTGCCGTATCATTTCTGCTAGACTTAACCCAAGCTCTGCTGTACTCATAGCACCTGCAAGGGTTATCATCATTTTACCACCTTCGTCTAAATGCGCTACATAACCTTTTGCAGCGTCCATTAAAGCTGCTGCATTAAAATGCCTGTAATGATGTTCTATAAAATTTGAAACCGGTCCTTTGCTCATATTTTTCGTTTATTGTTATACTATTTTCATTGTAAAAATAACTTCTTTTCTGCAGTTTAAGGCAGTATAAAAAGAATCGAAATTTTAAAGGTATTTGTGCGATTAACTAGCTGCAAGAAGCAACATTTGATCGGGCTATTCGTTGCAAGTCCTCGTTTCGCTGCGCTCCACTGTGGGCTTTGCACTGCTATCCCGTCGCTCTTGATCGGTAAATCATTTTTCAACTTTGCTAAAACTCTATGATAATATTTTTGTAGGCTTTTTATTATCGTCAATTGCCACAAAAGTAAAAGAGCCAGTAATGGCTTTCTCTCTTTTATTTTCATACATCTGCTCAATATAAATTTCCACTTTCACATCTAAACTCGTAGTACCAATTTTAGAAACTTTTCCAACAAGTTCAATAATTGTTCCGGCAGGTATTGGCATTTTAAAATCTATTCTATCGCTGGAAACCGTTACACATCTTTTTCTCGTAAAACGGGTAGCAGTTATAAAAGCTACTTCATCCATTAAGTGCATAGCCGTACCTCCAAACAAAGTATCGTAATGGTTTGTTGTGTTTGGAAACACCGCTTTAAAAATACGGGTTTCGCTCAATTTGATTTGTTCTTCTAAATTCATAATAATACTTAAAATGTAAAATACCTATATAATTAACTCTTTGGCCAACTTAATAAATAATCAAGAACAGTTAATCTATAACTAGTAATCCGTTTCTTAATTTTTCTTAAACCCATATACACAATGCCTGCAGCCACTTTCGCAGCAGTACCCTCTTAACATGTGGTACATTTCAGTAAAAACCCAGTTATTATTTTCAATGTAATAATGCAGACCTTTTACAAACATTTCTTTTTGGGTAGGAAAAATATAAGACTTAGAAAGTGCTAAGTCTTTGCTTAATTTTTGTAGGCATTTTATACACAAGCAATCAAAACTTGTTTTTGCTAAAAACTGTTGTGCTGATTCTGTTAATACAATTCCATTACATTGGCAGTTTGCAATATCTCCTTCCTTACAAACAAAAATTTCGTAACATTTTGGGCAGTATTTTTCTTCGTGTTTAGGCATGGGCAATACGTAATGCCGGCACTTGTTTTTGCGCTAAAGCAAAGCCACCAAACAATAAAGCACAATAAAATAAATCTCCCATTAAAGTTCCTTTTATAAAAGGTACTCCTGCTGCAAAACATTGCATTAAGCCACCAAAGTTTTGTGGATATGTACTACCAGGCCAGCAACCAAAATTACTAACAAGAAAAAATATTGCAGAGGAAGAAAGTGCACCAATTAAAACAGTTTTGCTGTTAACCTTTTTCATGATGAAGAAACCAGCTATTACTATTAATATATATGCAGCGTACTGCCAGTAAAACCCTTCTGCAAACCAGGTAAAGGTTGGATAATATTTAGCGTAAATAACATTGTTAATAAACAAGTCGCTCAACCATGTTGCAGCAAGTGGTATTAAAAGCGCCATCCATTTTTTACTAAAATGTGCCGCGCCAAAAATACCTATTGCACCCAATGGAGAAAAATTAAAAGTGTGCGGAATGATCCGGCTAAAAGCTGCTAATAATATTAATGCAATTAAAACACCATAACGTAGCTTCACTTTTTCTGTTGTCATATCTTCAGTTTATAAAATGTATCAATGCAAATATAAAACAATACCACAGTTGTACACAATAATCATTAATAAATACGTGTAAAGAAAATTGTATACTCTATAAAACCTATAGTAATTTCAAACATATCTTTACATAAAAAATGCGTTACATTTTCACTGTACTTTTTATTTTACGATATATTATTTGTCCTGCCCAGTTTATTACAGAAGAAAAAACGCTCACTACAAGTACTGGTGATTTAGCCGGTACATTAATAATACCATCAAAAGGTAAAATTTTTAAACTAGTTGTAATACAGGCAGGCAGTGGTGCAACAGATAGAAATGGTAACAGTGGCAATGCTTTAAAAGCAAATTGCTACAGGCTTATTGCTGAAGATCTTTCAAAAAGAAATATAGCTACACTACTTACAGACAAAAGAGGTATTGCTAAAAGTACCAGGGCATTAAAGAGCGAAGCAAATTTAAGATTTGATGATTATGCAGACGACCTTGCAAGTTGGATTAGTTTTATAAAGAAAGACAAACGCATTAGTAAAATATTTATAGCAGGTCATAGTGAAGGCTCTTTAGTTGGAATGTTAGCTGC
>JAYUZL010000091.1:0-2100 GCA_043751875.1 Ferruginibacter sp. | reverse complement strand
CCATACGGCGAATCATTGGCTAAATCAATTGCAGCCTGTTCATCTTTCACCCTGAAAAATGTAGCCACCGGCCCAAACAACTCTTCGTAGTAAACAGGATTATCCGGTTGCATATTGGTAATGATAGTTGGCTCCATAAAAGCACCTTCTCTTTTTACTCTCTTTCCTCCCAATAAAATTGTTGCACCACCATCAACGGCTTTCTGCACCTGCTTTGCTATTTGCTCCGCTGCTGCTTCACTACTCATCGGGCCTAATTGTGTAGTAGCATCCATTGGATCACCCACTACTAATTGAGCAAGTTTAGTTTTAAATTTTTCCAAAAAAATATCCGACACACTTTCTACCACAATGAACCTTTTAGAGGCAATGCAGCATTGACCATTATTATTTATCCTGCCTGTTACCGCCCATTCAACCGTTTTATCCATGTCGGCATCATCCAGTACAATAAATGCATCGCTTCCTCCTAATTCCAATACCGATTTCTTTAAATGCTTTCCCGCCTCCGCAGCTATACTGGCTCCTGCGGCTTCGCTACCGGTAAGTGAAACTCCTTTTATTCTTTTATCAGCAACCAGTGCAGATGCCCTGGTGCCGGATATCAGCAGGTTGGTGTATAAGCCAACTGGTGCTCCTGCTTCTTTAAATATTTGCTCAATTGCAACTCCACATTGAGGCACAATGGAAGCATGTTTTACCAAAATAGTATTACCTATCATGATATTGGGTGCTGCAAAACGGGCTACCTGGTAAAATGGAAAATTCCAAGGTTCTACACCCAACAAAACCCCGATAGGTGCATGCCTGATTAGTGCATGACCATGCGTTGGATGCAGTATTTTATCAGCCAAAAAACTTTCGGCATTGCTGGCATAGTAATCGAAGATTTCAGCGCTTAATGTTATTTCCCCATCTGCATGTGCCAGTAATTTACCCATTTCTACTGTTATCATCTTCGCTAACATGTCTTTCTTCTCTCTTAGCAAACCAGCAACCTTGTGCAATATATCAGCTCTTAATTTGTAATCGGTCTTTTTCCAGCTTTCATAAGTTTTTGATGCTTTTTCTACTGCTTCATTAACCTGCTCGTCTGTCATTTCTATAAAAGATTCAATGACTTTATTTGTTGTGGGATTAACTGTTTGTATAGACATTTGGAAATTATTTTTTTGAATGAAATGAAAATAAAAATTATTGGGTAATGATGCTTCTGTTATTCTTACATGTGTTTTAGAACTTTTCAAAAAAGTTGTATGATGCGCATATTTATATTTAAAATGCAAATAGGGAATTTGAAAACAGGGTAGAATTAGTAGGATTTTTCTGAACAGAGTAATGAATTGAATGATCAGAAATAGTACCTACACAAAATTCATACGTGTTTGGTTATTAAAAAATTGCTGGGGAGGTTGTATTTTTCAAGTTCCTTTTTTAATTTTAAAAAGATTTGCCTAATGAAACTTACAAAATAAACTGTTCCTAACTCGTCTATCATTTCGTTGGTCACTATATCAAGATTGGAAAACCACAGTGGCCAGGATAACCGTTATACCAATCTGACATATTGCGTAAGTTTCACTAAGCTAAATCGATAATCATTAGTTGGATTGTATTTTACCAACTTGTAGTAATTTAATGTTTTGGCAATAAAACTTTGTCAATAACATGAATTAATCCGTTCGAAGCACTGATGTCAGCAGTGGTAACTTTTGCATTACCTACCATTACCTTTCCGTCTTTCACCATCACTTGCAATTTACTACCTTCTACCGTAGTTAATTCTTGTCCGTCTTTTAAATCAGCCGCTTTCATTTTTCCGCTTACAACATGGTAAGTCAAAATTTTAGAAAGTTTTTGTTTGCTTTCAGGTTTCAATAATTTATCTACCTCTGATTGTATGGCAGCGAAAGCTGCATCAGTAGGTGCAAAAACTGTGAATGGCCCTTTGCCCTGCAAAGTTTCTACCAGGCCTGCAGCTTTTACTGCGGCAGCAAGGGTTTTACAGTCTGTTGCGGCAATTGCCACAATGTCTTTGGTTGTTGTCAATTCTTTTTCCATTTTTTTGTTTTTATATAGAGAAGGAATTTTCCCTACTTA
>JAYUZL010000090.1:0-20863 GCA_043751875.1 Ferruginibacter sp. | reverse complement strand
TTTAGGTGAAGTTGCCAGCAATCAAACACTGTTGGATTTACCTGTATGGCTTACTGATGGCTACGTGGCTTACCTTGGTGAAAACTGGAGTACAGATTTGGACGATGAACTTAAAAGCGAAATGCTAAGTGGAAACTACAGCAAATTCTCAAAATTCGCTTTTGAAAAACCTCTGCTTGCAGGTCATGCTTTTTGGTATTATGTTGAAGAAAAATATAAAAAAGAAAACGTTACTTATTTTTTATACTTAGCCAGAATTTATAAAAATTTAAACAAAGCCAGCAAGCAGATTACCAAACTTACCTTTAAACAGTTACAGGCAGAGTTTATGGAATATCAGGATGATAAATACTCCAAAGATATTGCCCGCCGAAAAGCATACCCTAAAGGAAATTATATTGATGGTTTTGATATAAGCAAGCGCTTAAATTATTATCGTTTTAATGTAAACCCAAATAAAAAAAACAATGACTATGTGGTAACACAATTTAAAAAAGGTATTGTCAGGTTAATTTTAAATGAAGGTTACGAAAATAAAACCCTGCTAAAATACGGTACAAGATCTTACGAAGCAGAAGTAAATCCGAGTTATCCATTAGTTGCGTGGGACCCAAAAGGTACAAGGATTTCCGTTATTTATACAACTGAAGGACGTTTAAAATTATTTGTATATGATGTACTGAGTAACTTGAAACAATACAGCTTTGATATTACCGATAAATTTGACCAGGTGCAGGATGTGAAGTATATGTTGGATAGCCGGACATTGCTTATTTCTGCAGTAAAAAATGGCCATTCAGATATTTACACATTTGCTATAGAAAGAGAGAAAGTTACACAAATTACCAAAGATGTGTACGATGATCTTGATGCTACGTTTGTATCTTTTCCCGGCAAAACCGGTATTATTTACAGCAGTAACAGACCAACCGCTGCAGCCAAAACAGGGGATACCGTTTTACCGAGTAATAACCGTTTTAATATTTTTTTAATTACAAATTTTGGCGATAAACCCGAGCTTAACCAGATAACCCAGCTTACCAATTTAAAATATGGAAATGCACGTTTCCCCACGCCGTACAACAGCAACCATTTTACTTTTGTAAGTGATGAAAATGGCATTGGAAACCGTTATGCTGGTTTCTTTACTACAAAGGCGGAAGGGTTAGATACCTTGGTTTTAATTGGTGATGATATCCTTCGCAACCCATCTCAAAAAGATGTTGACAGTGTTTTACGGGTTTACAAAAAAACCGATATAGATTCAGTTGCTGTTGTAGCAGTATCATCAGATTCAGCTTACACATTTCCACTGACCAACTACCCTAGTTCGCTTGCAGAGAGCAGAGTGGCAGGAGACAATAACCAAGTGAGTGAAGTAACAAGACAAAGCGATGAGAAAATTTTATACAAACTTAAAATAGATGAGAACACTTTATACAAACGAAATGTAAGTGCCTTACCAACTGAGTATACAAAAAAATTGATGCGAGAGAGCAGACTTACAAAAGTAATTCCTGCAACCGGCAAAGCGGCTGTACCCTCCGCTTCCGTAGCAGATTCTGTAAAAAAATCCAAAGACTTTTTTCAGAATGAATTTGGCATTGATTCAACAAAAAAAACTGGAGCAGCACAGTCAACACTTCCGGTATTAAAAGACAATGACAATGTATTGGAAAGGGCAAAATTATTTGTTTACACACCAAAAAAATTCTCGGCAGATTATGGCTCAGCAGGTTTTAACAACAGTATATTAATAAACAGATATCAACCTTATCAAGGTGGCTCAGGGCCAATTATGCTTAACAGTGGAAGCCCATTAAATGGGCTTATCCGTTTAGGCACTTCTGATCTTTTAGAAGATATAAAAATAACAGGTGGTTTTAAAATTGGTACCAATCTTAAAGACAACGAATGGTTATTAAATTATCAAAATTTAAAACGCAGAATTGATTGGGGACTTACTTATTACAGAAATGTTCAGAGTCTTTCATTCGTAACTGATGGGGCATCACCCGTATTTTTAAACGGTAAACAGTTTACAAATTTATACCAGGCTAATATTTCTTACCCTTTTGATGAAACAAAAAGTATAAGATTAAGTACCGGTGTTAGAGCAGATAACCAGGTTGTAAACGCAAACCTGCAGTTACCTGCAACATTATTGGTAAAAAATAATCTGAAGCTTTATCAAACATCACATTTAGAATTTGTTTACGACAATAGTATTGCTACCGCCCAAAATATTTACAACGGTGCTAGAGCAAAAATATTTGCAGATTTTAACAGGCAAATAAATAAAGTACAGTTTGCAAATGGACCAAATACATACAATGTTGGGTTCGATGCCCGTTACTATTATCCTATTTATAGAAACTTTATTTGGGCGGGTCGTGCCGCCGGCGATTTTAGTTTTGGTAACCAAAAATTAATTTACTACCTAGGTGGTGTAGACAGTTGGCTTATGTTTGGAAACAACAGCAAAAAAGATGGCAGCGACAAATATTTCATAACAAATAATCCGCCGGTACCGGATCAGGCTTATGCTTTCCAAAGTCTTGCAGTAAATATGCGTGGCTATTTACAAAACATAGCAAGTGGTAACAATGCAGTTGTGATAAACAGTGAATTTAGATTACCGGTTTTTACAACATTGTTTGATAAAACAATCAACAATGCGTTTATCCGCAATTTTCAGCTAATACAATTTATTGATTTAGGAACTGCATGGAATGGTGGCTTTAAGGGCATTAAAAGACCTAATATTGCTTACAACTCTTCCGCAAATCCTAACTTTCCAAATGATCCCGGGCCTGTAACGGTAAGAGTAAAAGCGGGTGGTGTAGGTCCCTTTGCAGGTGGTTATGGCTTTGGTGCACGCAGTACATTGCTCGGTTATTTTGTAAAGTTTGATGCAGCTTGGCAAATGAACGGTTTATTTAAAGGAAAACCCCAAACTTACATTTCCTTAGGCTTAGATTTTTAAAATACAGAATATTTATACAAAAAATGGATGCTATTTTTAAAGTTAGCATCCGTTTTTATTTTAAAAAAAGTTTTTGGGGTTGTTGGCATTAAACACTAATTGAACATTTGTTCCGGCTGTCGGTAATGGTGCCGCTGTAATGTTTATCATCCTATGCGTTTGTTATTGCGGCAGCTACTACTGTCCATCCGGCAGCCTTTCATCAATAAATCTTTTTTCAGCTTTTTTATGCATAGTTACAGCGATTAATCTTTTACAACTCTTTAATAAAAATGTTTATAAGATGCGGTGCCGGTTCATCTCCGCCAAAATAAGGATATAATTTATATCCTTCTGCTTTTAAAGTTTTACTCTTTCTTGGCAGCGAATCCGTTTTGCCGTTTAGCAAAAATTGGTAAGCAGTTGCAGTAACTATTATTGCACAATCATTTTCTTTACCAATTGCAACAGTTCCCAGTTCTTTTGATTCGTTCTCGCCATTATTATAAATATATCCAAAAAGCCTTAATGCATTATTGCTCCAGCGCCAGCCAAACCTTGCGCTAAATTGGTGGTGTACAGTGTTGTTATCAGAAAACCCATACAGCTTGTTTATATCATCTTGATTGTCACGATCAGCTGTTGTATAAACAGCACTACTGTCAAATTTAGCGATGAACTTAAGCTCGCTGTAAGATGTTGTAACGTAAAGATTATTGTTACAAAATTGTTTTCCTTTCTCTATTGTATACTTTGTCAAACCAACATCAGTATCTGTAATTTTAGACCCTAAATCAACTTTTGTTTTGTAACAGGAGAATAAGGACATTAATATTAAACTAAAAAATGAAAATTTAAGCACCGATATAAATGTTTAGAACACTATAACATAACTACTGGCTTTTTATTATACTGTTTTCAAATTTTAGCTTTGTGTAATTTCATAGAATAATCATTTTAACTGAAAACCAATTACTATTTTTTGACAACCGAAGTACTTCTAATAATAAAAAGAAAATTACCATCTTCATCAACATGTTGAGTGGATGAAATTGTCCCCTTTTTTGAAAGTAAATTTTGAGAATGCGTTCTTACCAAGAACCAAAAAGTGCCAATAAACCTGTAAGTAAAAATGTAACAACCTACTTTTTCATACCTTCAAAAGTATCAAGAAAAGTTTTTATGACACACTACGACATTGATTAAATATTTTCTATTAAATCACTGCTATTCCATTTTTTGAACATACCTAAGTACAAAGCATAAGTACCTGCAAACAGTTATAGATAACTTATCCCAAACGAAAAATTATAATTAAAGGTTTATTAATTTGAGAATATAGGGTGCAAATACAATGAGCCCACAAACAGCAGCGGCAATTACAGATATTATAACAGCACCAGCGGCTACATCTTTTATTATTTTTACAGACGGATCAATTTTTGGAGAAATAACATCTGAAAGTTCTTCAATAGCAGTATTTATGAGTTCTGTAATAATTACAAAACTTATGTTGAGAATTATAATTAACCAATGCAACGACGAAATTTTTAATAAAAAACCCACAACTATAACCACTATTGCAGAAAATGTTTCTATTCTAATATTTTTTTCGTGGGTAAAAGAATATTTCAATCCACTTAAAGCAAACTTTATAGCCTTGAACGTTTTTTTCATGGTTGGTTCAGGTTGCTGTTAATTTTATTTTGTATTTCTTTTGTATTTTCATAAATAATTTCAGTGCAATTAGAATCTTTAAGGAGTGGTGCTCTTTTAGCTTTTTGTGCAAAACTGAATTTACACCTGTATTTCGACATCGTAACCTAGCATAAAAATACGGATGCCGGTATTGGAGAAAATAAATACTATTTTTTTTATAAAACATCGCAGATAAACTTCACCTTCAGTTATATCGTATTGTATTAAATATACTAAAAGCAACTTTTTTACATAGGATATTTTATAAGTGGTGCTTTTAAAATAGCTTTATATGGCTTGACAAAATTTCGGCAATAGTTTGTGAGAAAGCAAAAAAGAAAGAAAAACAGAAAATTTATCACCTAAATAATTATGCAGAAAGTACTTTTAAAATTATACTGCAGGCTTTTCTTATTTCTTTTTCGCTAATATTTAAAGGAGGGCAAATTCTAAATGCGTGTGCACAAAATAAAAACCAGTCTGTAAAAACGCCATTTTCAATGAGTGTATCTATTATTTTTTTATTGGTTTCAAAGCTGTCAAACTCCACTGCCATCATAAGCCCTGCACTACTTATATTTTTTATAGAAGTATGTTGTAGCAATGAGCGAAATAATTTTTCCTTACTAAAAGCATTTTCAAATAATTTTTCATCTGTCAACACTTTAAAAGAAGCGAGCCCGGCAGCGCAACTTACGGGATGCCCACCAAAAGTATTGATGTGACCAAGTACAGGGTTGTGTGTAAAAGAATCCATAATTTTTTTATCTGCCACAAATGCACCCAATGGCATTCCGCCACCAATTGCTTTGCCGAGCAACAAAATATCCGGTACAACTTCAAATTGCTCAAACGCCCACAACGTTCCGTTTCTACCAAAACCACATTGTATTTCATCTAATATTAAAAGAGTGCCGGTGCATTTACATCTTTTGCTTAAAGACTGCAGCCAACCGTGCTGTGGCTTTAAAATACCGGCTTCTGCTTGAATTGTTTCTGCGATAACACATGCTGTGCGTTCTGTAATATTTTTTAAATCATCAAAATTATTGTAACGAAGTTGTAAAACATCGGGCAATAAAGGCCTGAATGCCTGCTGCCAATACTCGCTGCCCATAACGCTTAATGCCCCTTGCGTACTGCCATGGTATGAATTTCTAAACGAAATTATTTGCGATCTGTTTGTAAAGCGTTTTGCCAGTTTCATAGCTCCTTCTGTAGCTTCACTTCCACTGGCTGTATAAAAAACGCTGTTTAAAGCTGCAGGTAAATGTTGTGTAAGCAGGCTTGCATATTCTACCTGCGGGTTTTCAACCAGCTCGCCATAGACCATAATGTGAAGGTATTTATCTACCTGCTCCTTAATAGCCGCAATTACTTTTGGGTGCCTATGCCCAATGTTACAAACACTTATTCCCGCAATTAAATCAATGTATTCTTTACCACTTGCATCCCACATTTTAGAGCCTTCTGCTCTAATAATATTTAAACAAAGCGGCGCATCAGATGTCTGCCCTACATGGTTTAGAAAAAGTTGACGGTTTGTCATGCAGTAAAGTTACATTTGAAATTGCGGCTGCAAAACTTTTAATTTCTTATTTTACATTTAGGAAATAAAAGCCTAAACATAGACTTATAAAAATGAAACTTTGTAAAACAGGTCTTTATAATTAGCTGATTGCAAAAAATTAGGGAAAATTATCATGTTTTGCAGTCGAATTTTAAGGTTAAAACGACATACAAAAACTCGTACTCTTGCAAATTTTAAAAGAACATATATTTTTAATTATTTTTACGGCTTAAAAAAATATAACATGGCAGTAATTCTTCAGGTAAATGGTAAAGCGCCCGAGATGGGCACAAATTGTTTTGTTGCTCCAAACGCAACGATAGTGGGTGATGTAAAGATGGGCAACGATTGCAGCATTTGGTTTAATGCGGTTGTGCGGGGTGATGTAAACAGCATTGAAATGGGCAACAAAGTAAACGTTCAAGATGGTGTGGTTATACATTGTACCTACCAAAAAACAAAAACAATTATTGGTAATAATGTGAGCATTGGGCACAATGCAATAGTTCATGGCTGTATATTGGAAGATAACGTTTTGGTTGGGATGGGAGCTATTGTGATGGACAATGTAAAAGTTGGCAGTAACAGCATTATTGCTGCAGGCGCAGTCGTTTTAGAAAATACCGTTATTGAAAAAGGTTGCATTTTTGCAGGAGTGCCTGCAAAAAAAGTGAAGATGGTTAGTGAGGCTTTAATTAGCGGAGAAATAAACAGAATTGCAGATAATTATGTAATGTATAGTGATTGGTTTAAGTAGGTAATCGGCAAAAAAAAGGAATACATTTACAATATGAAAAGAATTATGCTTTGCCTTATAACCATTTCTTTTTTATGCAGCTGCGCCATATTTAGAAAAAAAGAAAAATATGGTTGCCCAAACGATGCAACAGGTAAAAGCCAGGAAGAAATAAGAGATGCAGGCACAAAAACAAAATACAAAGGCGGTAAAAAATTTTAAAACTTATTCGCTAAAGAGTTAATGTTCTCAAAGTGTGGGAAGGGTGCATTTTTATTATCTTTGTAATAAATTAAATATCAAACAAAGAAAAACCCTCCGGATATTGGAAGGTTTTTGGTAAACTGTTTTTATAGATGATTATTAATAACTCCACAGATCCTGCTCGTAATTAAATATCCTCTCTTTTATATTTTCGCCTTCAAGCAATTGTAAAATACCATTTTCGCTTAATCCTTTATAATTTTTGATGAATTGATCGTAAGGATTGTCTATAGTGCTTTTAATTATACGACCGTAAAACATTCGGCTTTCAAACAGCTCTTCCCAACTCATACCTGCACCAAAATTTTTGCTGTTATAAACCTGATACTTTGCAAAAGTCTCTCTCATGTCAGGATAATAAACCCAAAACAATTCTGTTTCACCCAAATTAACACCCATTGTGGTTACTATATTTTTTACGGGTGCAATTCCTAAAATCCTAAAAAATAAACGGGAACTTTCTTTATCAAATACAACTTCCTCTTTTATGCGGAATTTATAAATGGAATCAAGATTGACTTCATTTCGCATTTTTTTAGACCCGGTAAGAGTGCCTAAAGAATCATAGATAGGAACATCTACTTCATCTCCACTAATAGTTCTAGCAACCTCAGCTTTTGTCATAGGGGTTGTAAATCTATCATCAATACTGCTAAAAACAGTAACTGCACTATCTTGAATAGCCTGCAAGAGTATGGAAATAAAACGCTGGTTACCGTTATCCTGATCTGCCGAATATCTAAAAGGTAAATTTATTTTTTCTCTTGTATCAATTTCCCGCCATATTTTATGGCGATACACTGCATCGTCGGCTCTTAAATTTTCATAAGCCAGAGGAGTTCTATCCCTTATAGCATCGTCATCTACAGCACCATCCCTACGTAAAGATTTAGCAACCTTTTTTATTGGCAAGCTATCACTAAGAGGAACTCCGGCAACAACCACAGCACTATCTGCTGAAGCAGTTGCTCCCTTGATATTGGCAGTAGTCCTGTTTTTGGTCGTTCTTCTAGTAGAACTCCGTTTTGCAGACACTTTTGCTCTTGTAGGTTTTTTCTTTTGTGCTACAACAACATTAGAGATACCTCCAATAAGAAAAAGGAGAAAAATATACTTGAAAAATTGCTTACTCATATCCGTCGGTTTTAATATAATGATATTGACCTTCCTTCTACACTTCGGGTTCCATCAGGACCTGACACTTTTACGTTATCAAATGTAACAACACTTCCTGGGCCACATCGAGAAAGGAAAGAACTTAATGATCCTAAATTTCCACCATTAAGTGCTTGTTGTTGTACATTGGGAAATCCTGCACCTGAAAAATATACCGTAGCACTCACCACATTGTATTTTAAATCGAAATCAAAGTTTTCCAACTCCGCTCTTGCGAACTGCTGGTTTTTAAACTCCACAGCAGTTACTCGTGGACGACCAGAACCTACTTTAAATACTGGATCCGGGATTTTCTTTACACGGAAAGAGAATTGACTTGATTTACCATCTGCATTCACCGTAATGGATGCAGGGCCAATAGAACTAACTCGTACAGTTCTATTTGAACCGGACCCTGCTATAGAACCGCCGCTCATTGACACATTTGTTTTATCCCAACCTGTTGGCGAACCAATGGTGACTGGATTATCAACTCCAATATAAAATACGTTCATCTTGTCCAGCATTACAGCTGCACCTCCAGGTGTACCAACGGTATATTGTACGTTTTTAGTTTCAGTTTTGTCATTTCCATCTTGATCTTTATAACGGATGGTAACCGGAACAGTATGTGCACCACCACCTGAAGCCTGAAATTTGTATTTACCCTGACCATCAACTACAGAGACACCAGAACCATTTATAGAAATTTGAGGGGCGGCTGCAGAGCTGTATGCCCCGATTCCTGCTGTAACTTCAATCTCCTGGCCTGGCATTACATAATTTGCGCTTTGTCCAATCAACACACCTGTTTTATCAAATTTCACTTTCACTTCTCCAACTTTAGAGTGGCAAAATGTTACTACTTGGTTTTCAGAATTCTTTACGTTGTTTTGAAATTTACTTAATAAAGTGAGCCCTGCTACAGTTGGTGTCATATGAAAGTAGGCATCAGTAAAAGATTTAGGCTTTCCATCCTGACCAGTAGCCGCAGCACCATCTACAGAAAGAGTAGATGCAAACTGTGTTTTAATTTCAGGATCTATTGCGAGGATTGCTGCTTTGTAATCTTTTAATTTTTGTTCTAATTGTGGCCCAAGATTTTTACCACCGGGCCCATTACCAAACAAACGGGTTGCAGCCTCTAAATCATCTTCTTTAAATTGCTCCACCTGCTGTCCATCAACAGAAACCATTTTTGAGTCTGCTTCTGATTTTAACTGAGTTTTAATACCGTCGATAAAAGTATATAGGTCGCCTGAAAGTTTCTTTGCCTGTTCGGCATGTGCATTCCAAATTTTAGCCTTTTCGGCAGTTACGGGGTCAGCAACCTTAGCCTGTAGAGATTTATATAGTGTTTCGTTAGCAGATGATAAATTGCTGTTTGAAGTTGTCAAGCTTTTGTCTACTACTTTAAATGCATTTAAAATTTCTGATGATACATTGAGTGCAAGTAATGCTGTAAGCACTAAGTACATAATGTTGATCATCTTTTGCCTGGGCTCTTTCGGTAAAGCCATAACTTATTATATTAATAATTTTATTAAATGTTGTTTTGGTAAAAATTGTGTTACTTACGATAAATTATCTTCCTTGCATTGCTCCAAGCATATTGCCATATACAGCATTTAACTTACCAAGGTTGTTTGCCAAAGCACCAATTTGCTCTTTTGCTCTGTTTGCATCTTCAACACTACCCATCATGGCTGAACTCGCCTCTGCCATTTTACCATAATAACCGTTTAATGCTTTAAGGTGGTTATTGCTTTCCTTTAATTCTAATTCATAAATAGTATTTAAAGAACCGAGGTTCTTGGTAAGAACCTGTATTTGATCATGAAAGCCACGAGCACTATCGGATGCGCTACCAAATGTTGTCATGGTTGCTGCACTGCTATTAAATGCTGCTGACATTGAAGACATTGCTGTTGTAGCTTCCTGAGTTTTTTTACTAAAATCTGATGTTGATTTTACAACATCACTTACGTCAGATATGCCATTTACGGTGGTGCCAAGTTTTTGAAACCCTTCACCTAATTTTTTCAAATTAGCAGGTGTTATATCAGCATCCTGTAACATTTTCTCCATATTATTTAACGCAGGGTTCCCTTTTACCACAGCCGCTTTCATGGTACCTTCAAATTCTTCTTTTACGGGAGGAAAAATCATATACAATACACCATAAGTTAAAAATATAAGTGCTTCAGTTATCAAACCGATTTTTAACAGTAAGTCAGCTGACGGAGTATGCAAAATCTTTTGAAGTGCACCATAAATTACTACTGCTGCTGCTACGGATACACCTACGTCCATCCATTTACTAATGTTTGAAGGAATTTTTACTGACATGGTTTTTTAAATTTAATTTTGGATGGATTTTAATTAGATTAATATTATGCACATAGAAGTAACAGCCCAAAACTCGGGTTATTGATACTACCAACAAATTCTTTTAAAAATTTTCTATTATTACCTTTTTTTAATGGTAGGGGGAAGATCAATTACACAACGGAAACCAATATATGATTTAGCGGTATCCTGATATTCGTAAGCACGCGTGCCTGTTTGTAAAAAGTATCCAACATCTTTCCAGCTTCCACCACGAATTACTTTCCTTTTCATACGTGGAGGATCAGAAGATTTAGCATTCCACCTAACATCAGGATTCATATCATGTTGAAAATTGTATGAACCTTCATAATATAAAGAGGACGTCCATTCAGCAACATTACCGGCCATGTTGTATAAACCAAAATCATTAGGCCAATAAGCATCTGCTCTTACTGTGTACAAACCCCCATCTTCCGGATAATTACCACGTCCAGGTTTAAAGTTGGCTAGAAGGCACCCCTTTTTATTTCTTAAGTAAGGGCCGCCCCATGGGTAAGGCATTTGAGAACGACCACCCCTTGCAGCATATTCCCACTGAGCTTCTGTTGGTAAACGAAATTCAGATTGACCTGATCTTTTTTTAGCCTCGTTAAAAGCAGCCAATTTGTGTGTTCTCCATTCAGTAAATGCCGTTGCTTGTTTCCAGGTAACGCCTACTACAGGATAATTACCATAAGCAGGGTGGCTATAATATTGTTTTGACATTGGCTCATTGTAAGCATATGCAAAATCTCTTATCCAACAAAGTGTATCAGGAAAAACAGGAATATCCTGTTTCATTATAAATTCTTTACGTTGAACATTTGTATCGCGGTTATATGCTGAGGCTTTATAATCAAAAACCTCTGAATGGTAAACAATCTTCTTTGCATCAAGCTCTTTCTTTCCAAAAATTCTATTATCAGCAGACACGATTATCGCATCAATTTTCTCAAATGTTGCTTTATCACCATATTTTATAGCACTTGCTTTTTTCCAATCAATGTATTCTATACCATCCGACCCTTGCTTCACATACCCCATTAATTTTGCAGCTATTGAGTCTCTAACCCAGTTTGTAAATTCACGATATTCATTATTTGTTAATTCAGTGGCATCCATCCAGAATCCGCTTATAGAGACCTGCTTGTTCCTGGCAGTGTAAGCATAGTTTACATCTTCATCACTTGGCCCCATGTGAAAGGTACCGGCGGGTACATAAACCATCCCTGTTGGTTTGGTTAGATTATATGCCTTACCAGGCGCAACACCATGTAATTGGCCATCATTTGGCATTGTTCCAGATTTACCTTTTCCGCTTATTAGTTTACAACTAACTGCGGATATGGCTATGGATACAATTGCAATAAAATACAATAACCGATTATTCATTTTTTAAACTTTAAGAGTACTAGCAAATGTATTAATTTATCTTATTGAAAAATTAAGTAGATATTACCGGGGATGTTAATTTTGTAACAATTCCAATGCCATCCTTTTTTTACTAAACGACCCTTCCTTGTAAATATTGTGATTAATAGATGTTAAACAATTTGCAATTGTATTTCAGCCATGAGTTGATTGGTGTTTTGTAAAACTGATGTACAAGTAAAATTGCGACATAAATATATAGATAATTCTTCTAAAACTGGTCGGTCTTTCAATAAAAACATATCAGATTTGTTAAAATTAGCTTGTAATACTTTATTTGGTAAATACTCAAGCAACACGTCTTGTAGTGCAGGCATCATAGCTTTACCGATAATTGCGATTTCATTTACACCGGCTGCTAAATTAATAGAAGCAGAAGCCCATATTCCGAAAGAACCAGGGTGTTTTACAATAATAGTTTTGAGGGAATCTATCATTGTTACAGCTTTTTGAAGCCAATCTCTTTTATTAAATACATGAGAAAGGTAAATTAAATTTTTTGCCATCATTGAATTGGCAGAGGGTGTTGCATTGTCGTAGGTTTCTATTTTTCTTATAATAACATCATCCTGATTTTTATTTGTAAAAAAGAAAAAATGGCTTCCCTTATCTTCAAAATTTTCAAAAACATAGATCGTTATTTTTTCTGCCTTAAATAAATATTTTTCATCGCCTGTTATTTCCTGTAAATGAATACACGCATCTACGAAATAAGCATAATCATCTAAAAATGCAGGATATTTTGCAACTCCATTTTTATAAGTATGATAATAATTTTCATTTTCATCCCGGTATTTTTCTTCTATGAAATCATATAGATCGATTGCTGCTACTTTATACTTATCATTCTGTAAAGCGGCATAGGCCTTACAAAATGCGGTTATGAGCAGTGCATTCCAACCAAGTAAAATCTTATCGTCTGTACCAGGCCGAATTCTTTTATTCCTTACTGCAAGTAACTTATTTTTCGATTGGTTAATTATTTCTTCTGCTTCAATTAAATCGATTTTTAATTCTTTTGCCACTGCTGCAAGTGGTTTTAAAATACGTAAAATATTTTTATGATCCCAGTTTCCATCTGCTGAAATATCAAAATAAGCATTAAACAAAACAGCGTCATTTCCTAATATTTTTTCTATTTCAATTTTATCCCATACATAAAATTTTCCTTCTACGCCTTCGCTGTCCGCGTCGATAGCAGCATAATAGCCGCCATCATTATTTTTCATTTCCAAACAAATAAAATCGCAAACATTTTCTACCGCCATCTTATAAATTTCTTTTTTTGTAAGCAAGTAAGCATTACTTAGTGCTATTATAAAAAGTGAATTGTCGTATAGCATTTTTTCAAAATGTGGAGCCAACCATTCTTCATCTGTACTATACCGGCAAAGCCCGCCCGCAAGCTGGTCATATATGCCACCGTTCAACATTTTGCTTAAAGACATTTCAGCATGTGCTAGCGCATTTTCATCCTTTAAAAAATATGCACATTGCAAAAGACAATTTATAGAAAATGTTTGGGGAAATTTAGGTGCTTTGCCAAAACCGCCATGTGCGGTATCTGCAATGGTAAGTAAGTTATTCTTTATACTTATGCAATCTTCTTTTGTAAAATTAAAAACATTGTTGGCATTTATTAATTGAGTTTTAACAGCGCTCAGGTTATTTGATTTCTTTAAATGCTCGATAAGTTTTTCCGCCTGTTCTTCCATTTCATCCTTACGGTTTTTCCAAGCATCTGACAAACTTAAAAGCACATCCGTCCATGATGCACGATTAAAAGCTTTTACCGGAGGAAAATAAGTACCCCCATAAAAAGGTTTCCCATCAGGAGTGAGAAAAACATTAAGTGGCCAGCCTCCACTTCCCGTCATAGCCTGCACAGCATCCATATAAATATGATCTATGTCAGGCCTTTCTTCTCTATCAATTTTTATATTAATAAAATGCTCGTTCATGATTGCAGCAGTCGCTTCAACTTCAAAACTTTCTCTCTCCATAACATGGCACCAATGGCACGCAGAATACCCAATACTTACCAGCACAGGCTTATTTAATTCTTTAGCCAATTGCAACGCTTTGGTTCCCCATGGTTGCCAATGGACGGGATTATGAGCATGTTGCAAAAGATACGGACTGTTTTCAGTAGAAAGTTCATTTTTCATCTTATGAAATTAGGTAAATCATAGCCTAGTTTTTTTATTTTGTCTCCTCATTCAAAAATGTTTTTTTGATAATTTTTACTAAAATGAGAAAAAATATTTGGCTTTAGAAAAAAATAAATGACCGTTTTACCTTTTAGAAACAAATTGAAGTGTTATGCACAACAATAATTTTAAAAAACATTCATCGCGAAAAATGAATTGCCGTAGCTTTTTTTTTGAAAAAAATTAAGAACTATTTTTTTAAAAAAAAATTAAAATGGCAACAACTGAAAACAAAAACATGACTTATGTATCGCAAATTGATTCAACTATTGAGAAAATTGAGAATCATGTAGAAATGGGAAAATTTACAGGTGTAAAACAATAATTTGTACCTGGTTAAAAAACTTAATGAGCATGAAGAGCTATCAGCAATTGGTGGAGATTTTGAAAAATTACAAGATGCATTGCAAGCAAAAGATGGTACCAAAATTATTTCGTTGCTTTCTTGATAAAGTAAGAATAATACCGCTGCAGCAGAAAAAACCTAAGGTAAAGAAAGTACAAAAATAACAGCACTTGGTAAAGCTTTCAGTGCTCCAGCAAAAGCACTAAGCAAAATGGCAAAATAAAATGGCCTTAATAAAACACGAGAACTGGCTTCTGTTTTTTTATTTCTTTTTTGAAAAAGTAGTTTGTAAATATTTATCCAGTGCACTGACCATTCCAGGGGTTTGTGGCATAGGAGCTTTAACTTCTAAAACAAGACCAGCATCTTCAGCAGCTTTGTGGGTGTTTAAACCAAACGCACCAAACCTTGTTCCGTTTTGTTTATAATCAGGAAAATTTTCTTTAAAGCTTTTTACGCCACCCGGCGTAAAGAAACAAATGATATCATAATTTTTAGCAACCACCTGTTTGATATCATTGCTTACAACCTGATAAAGTACAGGTGTTGCAAACTCACAGTTATGACTTTTTAACCAGTTGGTAATATCACTGTCAAACGACTCAGAACACGGATAAAGAAATTTCTCATGTTCCTTGTGTTTATTTATAACATCAAAGAGGCTTTTATTGGTTCCATCTGCACCATAAAAAACTTTACGCTTTCTGTATAAAATAAATTTTTGAAGATAAAGGGCAACAGCCTCTGTTATGCAAAAATATTTTGTATCCTGTGATACGACTACTTTCATTTCCTCACAAATTCTGAAGAAATGATCAATTGTATTTCTGCTTGTAAAAATAACCGCAGAGTAAGCAACTATATCTATTTTTTGTTTCCGGAAGTCTTTTGCCGGTATACCGTTAATTACAATGAACGGAAAGTAATCAACCGTTACATCATACTTTTTTGCTACGTCAGAATAAGGAGATTTAGCTCCATCCGGTTGTGCCTGGGCAATCAATATTTTTTTAACCTTTTTGGCCGATGAAACAACAGCCGTCTCTCCGATTTTTACCATACTGATTTTCCTATGAGGGGCCAAATTTACGAACTATTAGCGAAAAATACCACTACTGATTTGTAAATAAGCAAAATTGGTAATACTTCAAGAGAAATTATATAAACAAAAAAATGTATGCCGTTTAATTTTAATCTGTTTTGTAATAATACATATGTTCTAAAAAAACTGGATAACAGCAAAACAGACAATAAAATAAGTGAAATGATGGCAGCAGAACCGGCGATTTTATTTGTGCTAAAAGCTATTAATATTGCAAATGGTAAAAGTAGCATACCAATTAATTTGTTTAATAAAAAAATTGAAAAGATATAAATTTTAGCTTCGGGTTTGTAATTAGTTATCCAGCCTATAAATAATAATGAAACGTATTTAACGATATAACAAATTGTAACTATTGATATACAAATTCCTATATATGCCCAGTTAATATAATCATCATTAACAATGTAAAATTCGTACAAAACATAAATATACAAGCCCATTGATATTGCAAAAAAAATATTGAAAAGTAAGGAAGGCAATGCGGCCTGCTCCAATTGATCTGTCAATTGATTTTGCCTTAAAGAGGTATTAAAAAAAACCCGAAACATAGTGGTAAAATACCTGCTGAATATGGTTCTCAGCAATCCTAACAATAAAAAAAGTGCTGCGAAAATATAAAATAAATACTCTGAGGTATCGTGTTTTTTTAAAGTTACTGCAAGCGCTTGCGGAGTTCCTTTGTAACTTAAAAAAATATTACTGTTTAAAACAGCAGTATAATTATTTTTATTAATTTCAACCGTGGCAACCGTATCAACTTTTATTTTTACTGAAGAATCTTTAACCTGAGCAGTTAAACCTAAACTCATAAAGAAAATGAAAATGAAAAAAGAGAAAGTGAACTTCACCTGTAAAAATTTATACGCAAAAATAAGAGGAAGAAAAGCTATTTAAGTTTAAAAATAATTGACATATCCAAAATGAATTTTTGAAGCCTGCCTGATATTAAAAGGCACATCATTTCGTTTGCCTAATGCAAGACTTAAATTTAACAGCCCGGCTTTGGTTTCATAAACAATACCAAAACCTGCACCTGTAAATAAATTTTGAACATTAATGTTTTGATATTTTGCCTGTGTAGCACCAACATCTATAAAACCAAACAAATAAGAGTTAAGGCTTAGCAGAGATCGATACTCGCCAGTAAAAACAGCAAATTTTGTAGCATAAATACTTTCTTCATCAAACCCTCGCAAGAGGCGATAACCACCAATCTGAAAAACTTCATTTCTAAAAACAATAGGACTGCTGTATAAACCTGTATTAAGAGCAGTTTTAAAAGTACCGGAGTTAGAAATTTTAAAATAATGTGCAGCTGTAATTTTCAATCTAAGCTGATAACTTTTAAGCTTTATAGAATCGTATAAATTATCATAATTAAAACCTGTAGTTTTTAACGCAAGAATATCGTTATTTTTTCGAATGTTTTTTATGCCTGTCAATGCTGTTACCGCAACATCGCTACCTGTTAGCGGGTTAAAACGATAGTTTGTATTTCTAAATTCGTATGTTATTCCAACGTTTACCGATTTCACATCTATATTGGCAGGCAGTTTTTTATTAAATTTAATGGCGTTGGTATCAATACCACCCTGCAATAAATTTGCATTTTGAAATTGTACTAAAATTTTACCTGATTGTTTATTTGTTAGATTTAACTGCAAACCCAGCTGCGCATTTACCTGTAAAAAACTGGAATCTTTTTTAAACAACTCAAACAGAAAACCAAGTCCAAAAGGCGATTTTAAAAAATAAGGTTTGTCATAACCAAGGTTAAGCCTTGGAGATTTAGGCTGCAGGGCCTGGTATTTTAAAAGCAAACTTTCTCCTTCACCAAAAACATTTTTTAGATCAAGATTGACGTCGCCCGTCACCTGCAGTTTTCCGGTATTATTTGCATCGGGTAAAAAACCGAAAATGGCGCTTACCTCGCTGCTTTTTTTACTGTTTACATACAGATTTAAAATTGCACCAGAACCCAGCATATTAAGGCTGGATGGCTGTTCTGTTTGTGCATAAGGTAACTCCAGCATGCGTTTATCAACCTCTTTTAATTTTTCTCTTTTGTAAATGCTCCCGTTGGTGATGTTTAGGAATTGCTGTAAAAATTTCGGATTAAGCTTTAATTTTCCATAATTATTAATACTGTCAATTCTATAAATCAAGCCTTGGTTAACCATTAATGCTGCTGATATTTTATCCTGATTTATTGCTATACTATCTAAGTAAACCGCCGCAAAAGGGAAACCTTCATTTTCGTAATAATTAAGCAGCCGCTCTTTTAACAAATCAAGTTCTAAAATATTTAATGGTTTATCAGCAAAATTTTTTCGAATATAACCAACTTTCGAAAGCAAAGATTTATCAATATTATTTGTTCGCAGTTGTACCCAATTATATTTTTTGCCGACATAAAAATCAATATGTATATTTTTTTTTATGTACCAGATACTGTCAACAGATGAAACCAAATAACCTTTGCTTGCAAACAGTGCAGTTAAACCATTCACATAAGTATTGGCCTGCTCTAGACCTGCAAACTTTGTTTCAACTAAAATTGACATTGGTTCTTTGATGCTATCTTTGTAATGAACAAGCAGATTATAATCTATTTTTTCTATCGCATTTTTTTGTGCAATGCTGCTCAATTGTGTAGTACTCAAGATCAACAGTATAAAAAAAAACTTTAAAAATTTATATGTGTGGATATTCATTTTGGTAAGAAACAATTATCATTTTAATAAGTAAAATTACAAATCTTTGGCGGGTATTTATATTCATATTCCATTTTGCAGGCAAGCATGTAATTACTGCAATTTTCATTTTTCTGTTTCTTTAAAAAACAAAGGGGTACTGATAAATGCTTTGGTAAAAGAAATAGAAACAGAAAGTAACTTTATTAGAGATGAGCATATTGAAACTATTTACATAGGTGGGGGCACACCAAGTTTATTAAACAAATATGAGCTGGACATTATTTTCAAAGCCCTGCAAAAAAAATATTCTATACAAAAAGATGCGGAAGTAACACTGGAGGCAAACCCCGATGATGTGAATAAAACCACCTTAGAAATTTGGAAGAGAAACGGCATTAACCGTTTGTCAGTTGGCTTACAGTCGTTTAAGGAAGAAGAATTAAAATGGATGAACAGAGCGCACAATGCTACTCAGTCATTACAATGTTTAGATGATATCCTTCACGCCAAATTTAAAAATTTTTCGGTTGATTTGATTTATGGTTCCCCACTACAAAGTAACGATGACCTCAAAAAAAATATTGATATCATCTCAAAAAGAAACGTACCACATATTTCCTGTTACGCACTTACGGTAGAACCGAATACTTTATTAAATAAAAATATAAATGCAAAAAAAACCGCAGCGGTAAGCAGCGAAAAACAGGCAGAACAATTTTATCTGTTGCTGCAAGTGATGGAGAATGAAGGATACGAACAATATGAAATAAGCAGTTTTTGCAAGCCCGGTTACAGGAGCAAACATAACAGCAGTTACTGGAAAGGCAAGCCTTACCTTGGCTTTGGACCATCTGCACATTCCTTTAATGGGTTTGATAAAAGACGCTGGAACATATCGAACAACAGTTTATACATTCAATCTTTAGAAAAAAATACAATCCCGTACGAAGAAGAAATACTTACGACTATGCAAAGATTAAATGAGTACGTAATGACTGCTTTAAGAACAAGCGAAGGCGTTAATATGAATTATGTAATTCAACACTTTGGTGAAGAATATAAAACACAACTTATTAAAGCAGCTCAAAAATTTATAACTACCGGCAGAATAATATTACAAAAAGAAAATTTACAGTTAACAAAAGAAGGGCAGTTTTTTGCTGATGGAATTGCAGGAGATCTGTTTTTTTGAGTTTTACCGCTAAGATGCTAAGGAGAAATTATGAAAATAACTTTTTTACCAAAAAAAACATTCAAAGTTGTTTCACGCCCTTAAAATTATACCAAACCTTCTTCAATGTTTTTAAAACCGGTTTTCGCATCCATACCATTCCATAAAATATTAAAAACGGTTTCTGCAATCGGCATATCTGATTTTACTTTTTGGTTTATGACGTACATACATTTTGCAGCGTTGTAACCTTCGGCTACCATACTCATTTCAAGTTGTGCATTTTTAACTGAGTAGCCTTTGCCAATCATGTTACCAAATGTTCTGTTACGGCTAAAAAGTGAGTAACAGGTAACCAGCAAATCGCCCAGATAAACAGAAGCTGCATAATTTGCATGTTTGCTCGCTGAGCGGTTTTTACCATGCTCCATATAACCAACCTCGGCATTTATAATTCCGGCTTTGCGTAAAAAGCCCGCCATTTCATCCGCACTGTTTGCAATTAATACACTTAAAAAATTATCTCCATAATCAAGCCCATGCGCAATACCAGCAGCAACTGCATAAATATTTTTTAACACCGCTGCATACTGCACACCATAAATATCTTTGTTGGTAACGGTATTTAAATAATCAGTTTTAAAATAAGAAGCTATTTTGCAAGTGGCGGCTTCATCTACACCGGTAAAAGTTAAATAGGATAATTTTTCTGCTGCTACTTCTTCTGCATGGCAGGGACCAAGCAACGCAAAATAATCTTGCATGTTTACATTAAAATTTTTTAATAAAAAATCATTGAGGAGTTCATTTTCTTCAGGCAAAATTCCTTTTACAGCTGATATAATTTTTTTATTTTCAAAAATATTTTTAGGAAGTGATAATAATACTTCGCTGGTGTAGGCAGATGGAATTGCGATAATAACCACATCAGATTGTGTTATTACTTCTTCAACATTAGTGGTTAAATGAAGTTTATTGGTATCAAAACGGGCAGCTGTAAGGTATTGTGGGTTGTGGCTTTTCATTTTAAACTGCGCAATAGCTTCATCACTCCTGTTCCACCACCAGATTGTATTGTTGTTATCAGTTAATATTTTTGCTATTGCTGTACCCCAGCTGCCACTTCCTAATATTCCAAATTTCATA
>JAYUZL010000089.1:0-3044 GCA_043751875.1 Ferruginibacter sp. | reverse complement strand
CTGCTTTGCTTAAAATCGTCCTATCAATTTTTAAACGTGTTGTTACAATTAAACCATGTACCTCATTGATGATTGCAGTAAGTTCATCGTAAGTAATTTCAGGAAGGTACATTATTTCGTAGCCCTTTTGTTGTAAAGCTGCTGCTAAAAAATCATGGATTTTTGCGGTAATTACTACTACTGGTTTGTTACTGCTCATTTTTTTATATGTTCAAATGAATTTTTATCCTATCATTCCGGGTTAAATAAAGCAAATATCTTTTATATGTCGGCTGAAAATGTTCATACTTTAAAATAGGTAGATATTACTTCAATTAAATATTGTGATCAACAATAAAAAGATACCCTTAAAGGAAAATATTTACAAGTAAGGATAACACCACTTTTAAACAGAAGGAGAACCGCTTATTTTTTCTGATTCAGCGTAATTTAAATAGCAGCAATTACACTAATTTCTACATGAGCATTTTTTGGTAAGCCTTTTACAGCCACAGTTTCCCTTGCAGGAAAATCGCCATCAAAATATTTTGCATAAATTTCATTTACCTGGCTAAATAAGTCCATATCGCTTAAAAAAATAGTTGTTTTTACGATATTGCTAAAATCCATGCCAGCTTCGGCCAATATTGCTTTCAGGTTTTGTAATACCTGGTGGGTTTCTTCAATAATATCTGCATTGGCCAGGTCGTTAGTGTGGAGTTTTAAACCAACCTGCCCGGATACAAATAAAAAGTTACCACTTTTAACAGCCTGGTTGTAGGGGCCAATGGGTGCAGGGGCATTACTGGTATTAATAATCTGCTTGGTCATAATTTTCTTTAAGCATTGCAAATATATCCTTTATCAACCACCTATTTTTGTAAAAAGTTTATCAGATGAAACTTGCTGTTTTAGGTACCGATGAGCAATGGAAAGACCTTACAAAAGGAACCAAAGGAGTTGAATGGGTGCGGCTTGATGCCTTACAGGCTATTCCGTTAAATACAGATGCCATTTTTATTTTAGAAGAAAAAATTATTCCGGATTATTCCATTACATCAAAAACAATATTTATCAATTCCGTTTGCATTACATTAAAAGAATTAAATACAGCCGCAAACGTAGTACGTATTAATGGCTGGAATGGCTTTTTATCAAGGCCAAACTGGGAAATTGCAGGTAGCATCAATGAAAGAGTGATATCAATTTTTACTGCACTCAATAAAAAATTTACAGCAGTACCAGACGAAGCCGGATTTATTGCAGCAAGAATATTGGCCATGATTATAAATGAAGCCTGGTTTACATCAGGAGATGAAGTTAGTACCAAGGATAACATAGATATTGCCATGAGGTTGGGCACCAATTATCCATATGGCCCTTTTGAATGGGGAAAATTAATAGGAGAAAAAAATATTTTCACCTTGCTGCAAAAATTAAGCACTACCAATAAAAGATATTTACCTGCCCCTTTATTACAGCAAAAAATAAGCAAATGAGTTTACTGCTAAATATTGATACTGCGTTGGATACTGCTTGTGTAAGTATAGCAAAAGATGGCCGTATTTTGCAAGAAGCTGTTAATAATAATCAAAAAGACCATGCGGCATTTTTGCAACCGGCAATACAATTAATTTTAAAAAATGCAAACCTTACTCTACAGGAAATAGATGCAATAGCAGTAGTAGAAGGGCCTGGAAGTTACACAGGTCTTAGGGTAGGTATGGCGAGTGCCAAAGGCTTATGTTTTGCTCTTAATAAGCCGTTAATAACCGTTGGCACATTAGATGTATTGGCCTGGCAGGCAATTAATCAATTAAAAATTATCCAAATTGATACCCCTACTTTATTTTGCCCAATGATAGATGCAAGAAGGATGGAAGTGTTTACAGGAGTTTATGATATGGCATTAAACGCCCTTCTACTGCCCTGCACGGTGATTGTTGAAAAAAAATCGTTTACCAATTTACTGTTAAAAAATAAAATTATTTTTTTTGGAAATGGATCGGCTAAATGGGAACAGTTATGTGATAATGAAAATGCCCTTTTTTGCGAGCTAAAAAACAATACACTGTATATGAGCCAATTATCTTTCAAAAAATACCTTAAAAATCAATTTGCAGACATAGCCTACATAGAACCTCTGTATGTTAAGGAGTTTTATAGCAACACTGTATAATACAATATTGTATCCTTCCTGCATAAAAAATTACTATATATCTAATAAGGATTTTAATAAATATTAAATGGTTTGTATCTTTGTGTTTTAAAAGACAATTTAAATTTAATTACTATGACAAATCAAACAGCCGATGCTCCTTTGGAGCACACATCAACGTTACAACACGCCAATAGCATGAGTACGATTAAAATTGACTACTATAGTGTGAAAAAAGCAGCACTTATTTTAAGAGCCCTTAATCATAAATTGCGCCAGCAGTTATTAAAACTGATTGAAGAAGAAAAGAAAATTACTGTTACAGAAATTTA
Organism: Ferruginibacter sp.; assembly: GCA_043751875.1. Classification (GTDB taxonomy): domain Bacteria; phylum Bacteroidota; class Bacteroidia; order Chitinophagales; family Chitinophagaceae; genus Ferruginibacter. The sequence continues at coordinate 575 of JAYUZL010000089.1, read as the reverse complement.
TGTTCGTTTAAGGTTAGAACAATCTGTTGCATCCCAGCATTTGGCTATTTTACGTAAAGCCGGTGTAGTAAGTACTCAAAGGGATGGTAAGTTTATCTTCTACATTATCAATCATAAAAGAATTGACGAAATAAGCAATTTTGTTAATGAATTGGTGGCATAATTTTAAAAATTATCAGTAAAAGGCGGGTGCTAACAAAAGCAGCCGCTTTTTTTTATCTTTGTACCCACAAAAAATATCCTGCAGTATATACCATAATTACTCATTGTTCTTGTGGAAAACCTAACTTGAATGGCAAGAATTTTTACATCAGTTCCTACAGGTTTTTTTAAAACCGTATTCATAATTTTTCTTTTTAAAATATCAGTTACTTTTTATGTTTATTAAACAATTATATACAAACTGCATAAGCGAAGCTGCTTATTATATTGAAAGCAATGGCGAAGCGGTAGTAATTGATCCTTTAAGAGATACCGAAGAATATATTCAGTTGGCTACAGAAAGAAATGCCGTTATTAAATATATCTTTGAAACTCATTTTCATGCAGATTTTGTGAGCGGCCATTTAGACCTT
>JAYUZL010000088.1:0-5859 GCA_043751875.1 Ferruginibacter sp. | reverse complement strand
TGTTGTATCTGTTGTTTTATAATTAGATCTGCACATGGGGGCGTTTTTCCAAAGTGAGCACAAGGCTCTAACGACACATAAAGCGTGCAATTTTTTATTAAATATCTATCAGGTTCCTGAACGCTTGCTATACAATTTACTTCTGCATGTGGCTCACCAAATTTTTGGTGATAGCCCTCTCCAATAATTTTACCGTTATACACTAGTGCTGCACCTACCATTGGGTTGGGAGCAACATTTCCAGCACCTAATTGTGCAAGTTCTATACAACGCTGCATATATATTTCATGATCTATCACACATCAAAAATAAGCATCAAAAAATAAAGTATGTTTGCTTAGATGACTATTAAAAAATTATACAGCGAATATATTATCACCTTAGAACTATTACATGGAAGAGGAGAAGCTACCGCAATAACCAATATAGTATTTGAACATTTTGCAGAGATTTCTACATCGGATATAATTGTAAACGCTAAAAATGAACTTGATGATGAAGTTTTAAAATTGATGCAAGATGCATTAGCAGCTTTAAAAAAAAATTTACCCGTACAATATATTACCGGTAAAGCTTGGTTTTATAATTTAAGTTTTAATGTAAATAACGCAGTTTTAATACCAAGGCCAGAAACAGAAGAACTTGTTTTGGAAGCTATCAATTTGTTAAAACGAAATAGCGGATGGAAAGTGCTGGATATTGGAACAGGAAGTGGGTGTATCCCAATAAGTATAAAAAAAAATATACCCTATGCACAGGTAACTTCCATTGATGTAAGCAAAGCTGCACTAGATGTTGCACAAAAAAATGCAAGAGATAATAATATAGAAGTTGATTTTTTAGAAATTAATTTTTTGGAAGAAAAAGATTATCGAAAACTCTCTAAATTCGATTTAATAATTAGTAACCCTCCTTACATTCCAGAAAATGAGAAAAATATTTTAGATAAAAACGTTACAAATTACGAACCACACTTGGCTTTGTTTGTGCCTGACAACGACCCACTGCTATTTTACAAAAAAATATTAATTTTTGCTGAAAATCATTTAGAAAAGAACGGAAAAATATTACTGGAAACGCACGAGGATTTTGCTAAAGAAACGGCAGGTATTTTTATTAGCGAGAACTATGAAGTAGAAATAAAAAAAGATATGCAGGGAAAAGAAAGAATGTTACTTATTTATCGCTGCCTGTAACGGTTGCAGAAGTTGTGGCTCCGAGTTTTCTGGCAATGCGCATAACCTTTACAATTTCTCCCCACTGAGATACAGAATCTGCATTTATAACAACAGCTGGCTTTACACTATCGCCTTCATTTATGTATTTTCTAAGAACAGATTCCAACGAATCAATATTAATTTTCTTAGATCCTACATACATATTTTTATTTTTATCTACGCTAACAACCACACTTTGCTTTTGTTTAGTATCACTCTTAGCTTTGGGCACACTCATCTTAATTACATTGGGATTAGCCAACGTAGAGATCATTAAAAAAAACATCAATAAAATAAACAAAATATCATTCAAGGGACCCGTATCTACTTCTGAATGTTCATTTCTTAATTTATTTCTTCTTAAGCCCATTATAAATTGCGAATGTTTGAATTACGAATATGGTTTTCGTCTTGTGTCTAATATCTTGTGTCTATCTCGTTGGTTCCTGCAAAATATCAATAAATTCACTGCTGGCATTTTCCATTTTATTTGCCATTCTATTTACTTGTGTATCTAAATAACTGTAACCTAAATAGGCTAACATTCCAATTATTAAACCGCTGGCTGAAGTTATCAGTTTAATATACATCGCATCTGCTATCTGGCTTATGGAAGGATTGCTGATGGTAGCAAATTCTTTTAATAAAATAACCAATCCTACAATAGTACCAACAAATCCAAAAAGAGGTGCTATTCGTGCTATCACAGAAAGAATAGTTATATTTTTTTCCATTTTATAAAGTTCAAGCTTACCAACATTTTCCATGCTTTTTTCAATAGCATCAATTGGTTTACCAATCCGTTGTATACCCTTATCTATCATTCTACTAACCGGATTATCTTTATTTTTTGCTAAGCTTCTGGCAGCCGAAACATTACCCCCGGTTATCTGGTCTCTGATAATGCTCATAAAATTTTCATCAGCAACATTGGCTTTTTTTATGACCAATAATCTTTCAACAAAAACATACACAGCCAATGCAAATAAAATTCCTAAAGGGATCATTATCGGACCACCTTTGCTCAACATACCAATAACAGATTCTGTTTTTGCATTAGCCGCTGCTACTGCAGCAGTACTATCCACTTGTAAAAAGATATCAAACATATTTGAAGGATTATTGAGATGTTGCTTTAGTACAATTGTTATTCCTTTTGCAATTAAATGAAATTAAAATAAAGATGAGCAAAAGAAATTGTTAATCTGCAAAAATAAAAAATGCCTCATTTAAAAAAGAGGCATTCAAAAAGTATTTATAAAATTATTTATTATCCTGCAATTGTTGCATAGCCATTATTTGTCTCATTGTTTTTTCCATGCCATCACTGCTACCATCAAGAAAAATCACATTGCCTTTTCCATATTCAGCAAAGTTTTTAATGGCTTCTACCCACATGCTGAAAAGTATTACGTTAGTATCTAAATTAGCCTGTTTCATTTCTGTTGCGGCCTGGCTCATACCTTTTGCAACCTCTTCACGGAAAAGCGCAACACCCTGCCCACGAAGTTGTGCAGCCTGTCTTTCTGCTTCGGCTGCAATTTTAATAGCATTACCTTCTGCCTCTGCCGCTTTTGTTTTTGTAATTAAAAGTGCCTGTCCTTCATTTTCTGCTGCAGCTTTCAAATTATTACTTGCCACCACTTTGCTCATGCTCATAATAATGGCTTCATCGAAAGTGATGTCGTTTATCTGCAGATCCTGCAAGTGATAACCCCAGCTTTCCAGCGCAACATCTACCTGCTCTTTCACATTTTCTACAATGTCTCTTCTTACGTTTAAAACCTCTGCCTGTTTTTTTGTAGATACAAATGCACGGATACTTCCTTCAACTGTCCTTATTAATGCCTGCATTAAATCTTTATCGCTTATAAATTTAAAGGCAACTTTTTGAATCGTATCCTCTTGTTCGTTTTGCACAGAATACAACAACATCGATTTAAAATAAACATTTGCCTGGTCAACTGTTACTGCCTGAAACTCGAGTTCTACAGAACGGTTTTGAATACTTACCCTTTTAAAAATCTGATCAATAAAAGGAATTTTCCAGTTTAGCCCGGCACGCTTTATTCCAACATATTTACCCAAACGGGTTATTACACCAATAGTGCCCTGGTTAATAGTAAACAGCCCGCTGGAAATAATTGCTAAAATTGGAATGAGCCACCAATAATCTCTTAATAAGTCCATAATATGTTAATTTAATTTTACAACAAGGTAGGTAATAAACAGCAATGACAAGTTTGATTTTAAACATCAAATAGTTAGATTATTTTTGAAATAATTAATTCGAATGATAATGAAAGTTGCAGGTTTTTCCTTTATAAAAGATGCAGTAAAAATGCAGTATCCAATTGTAGAAGCGATAAGATCTATTTTGCCTTTGTGCGATGAAGTTATTGTGGCAGTTGGTGCATCTAATGATGGTACAAGAGAGCTTGTAGCAAGCATAGATAGGAAGGTGAAAATTATTGATACTGAATGGGACTTTACATTAAGCGCAAACGGTAAAGTACTTGCATCAGAAACGGATAAAGCATTTAGAGAAATATCTGCAGATGCAGACTGGTGCATATATATACAGGGCGATGAAGTGTTGCACGAAGATGGTTATGCAGAAATAAAAGAAGCCATGCACAAATGGAAAGATGACAAAAGAGTAGATGGGCTTTTATTAAAATACCGACATTTTTTTGGCTCTTACGAATACCTAGGTATTGAAGCCAATTGGTACCGCCATGAAGTAAGAATAATAAAAAATAATAAAAATATTTATTCTTACAGAGATGCGCAGGGCTTTAGAAAAGATGACAATAAAAAACTAAATGTAAAAAAGTTAAATGCGCATATCCATCATTACGGCTGGGTACAAAGCCCCCTAATAATGAAAACCAAAAACGATTACAAAGCAAAAATTTATCACAATGGAGAGTTCAATGAAAATGATATAACTGTACCTGATGACTATACTGACGAGCTGGTAAATGCTTTACAAAAATATACACATACACACCCCAAGGTGATGGAGCAGCGTATTGCAACCGTAAACTGGAAGTTTAATTACAACGAAACCAAAAATAAATTATCTGCAAAAGATAAGTTTAAAAATATAACAGAAAAACTTTTCGGAGTTAGGTTGTTTGATTACAAGAATTATAAGGTCGTTTAAAACGATACAACTAATCCGTAAAAAGAGTTGAAAAAAGATTTATAGATGAAGGGCCGCGGGATAGTAGTGGACATACCTTTTTTGTTATGTATGCATTTTGAAAAATTATGCATGACAGACAAAACAAAAAAGATTGAAACGCATAGCCCGAACAAAAGATCCAAAAAGATTTTCAGCCCACAATCCCAAATAAATACAAATTAGAAATTAACTTTTTTCTTCCCACACCATGCACAAATGTACAATGGTTTCGGCGGCTTTCATCATATCATTTACGCCAATCCATTCCTGTTTGCCATGTATATTTTGCATACCGGTAAATATATTTGGGCAGGGTAAACCCATATAGCTTAAGCGGCTTCCATCTGTACCGCCACGAATATTTTCTTGTATAACCGCTAACCCACTGCGTTTGATGGCTTCTGCAGCATTGGCAACAACTTGTGGATGCAGATCTAAAATTTCTTTCATGTTTCTATATTGCTCGGTTTGCACATACTCCATTGTAACGCCTGCGTATTTTGCAACTACCACTTCCGCTACCTTTTTAAGACGTGCATGGTGGCTCAACAAACCTTCTCTCGTATAATCTCGCACTATAAAACCGATTGTTGTTTTTTCTGCAATTCCATTTACTGAAACCGGATGCACAAAACCTTCCCGTTTTTCGGTACTCTCAGGATTCCACTCATTTTTTGGAAGAGCATCCAAGATTTCTCCAGCAATTTTTATGGCATTTTTTAATTTTCCTTTTGCATAACCGGGGTGAGCAATTACCCCGTGTACAGTTATAGTAGCGCCATCAGCACTAAAAGATTCATCTTCCAAACTGCCCGCTTCTCCCCCATCTAATGTGTAACCAAACTGTGCGCCTACTTTTTGCATATCTATTTTTGCAACACCTTTTCCAACCTCTTCATCGGGCGTAAAAACAATTTTAATTTCGCCGTGTTGAACGCTTGGATTTTCCATTAAAAATTGCGCAGCCTGCATTATAATTGATACCCCGGCTTTATCATCGCTACCCAATAAAGTATTTCCACTGGCAGTAATAATATCGCCGCCAATCTGCGTTTTTAAATAGGGAGATGTTGTGGTATTCAAAATTTGCGTATGGTCATCAGGCAAAATGATATTCTCACCATCGTAATTTTTATGAAGAATGGGTTTTACATTTTTTCCGCTACAATCAGGCGCTGTATCTACATGCGAGCAAAAACATATTGCAGGAATATTTTGTTTATTGCTGTTGCCGGGTATAGTTGCATACACATAACCAAACTCATCCAACTCCACATTTAAAAGCCCCATTACTTTTAATTCTCCTTTTAATATTTTACTTAAATCTTTTTGTTTTTCTGTCGTTGGAAAACTGTTACTCTCCGGATCGCTTTGCGTATCTATCTGCACATACCTCATAAATCTTTCCACCAATGCATCTTTATTTATTTGTATCATTTCATGTTTTTTTAA
>JAYUZL010000087.1:0-3170 GCA_043751875.1 Ferruginibacter sp. | reverse complement strand
ATAAAAAAATCAGATAAAGACAAAACAGGATTTATAAAAAATTATTTGGAAGTAATGAACAAACAGAGCCCTGTAACAGCAGGCGGAATTAATGCTGAGGTACTATCTATGGTGAGAGCACGTTTTACGCTTGATTGGTTTTCAGTAAAAAACAGACCCGCCTTCAAACTTTTTTCCTACCAGCAGCAACTATTAAGAGAAGGCATGTTTGAAGCTTACAATCAATGGTTGTTTGGCGCAACAGAAAATTTAAGCGGTTATGAAAACTGGGTTAAAACGCACCCTGCAGAATATGAAGTATTTTTAGCTTCCCAAAAATCAAGAATGTTCAAAGTGCCCGCTGATCAATATTATCACTAAACAAATTTGATTTTAAACATTAGTATTTATGTTTGAATCTAATAACACATTAATGAAAAAGATATTTATTATTTTTATAGCTGCAATATCTTTCGCAGCTTGCAATAACAGTGAAACCAACAAAGTAGAAACTACAGAAAAACAAAAAGCTGCAAGCAAAGATGGTACTGCTTATAAAGTAGATTCTACTTCTACCATTACCTGGATAGGAAGCAAGCCTACAGGTAAGCACACAGGAACCTTTAAAATTTCTGATGGCTCATTTAATGTAAAAGATGGTGCCCTTACCGGCGGTAGTTTTACCATCAACATGAATTCCTTAAACAACGAAGATCTTGCTGCAGATGCAGAATCTAAAGGCAAACTTGAGGGTCATTTAAAAAGTCCTGATTTTTTTAATGTAGAAAAATACCCAACTGCCAAATTTGAAATTACAGCGGTAGAACCCAATACAGATAAAACAAAGAAAGACATTACAAATATTATAAAAGGTAATCTGACTTTAAAAGACAGCACAAAAAATGTTGCCATACCTGCAAGGGTAACAGTAGATGCAAAAACTTTATCTGCAAGTGCAACATTTAACATTGACAGAACTTTATGGGGTATGAATTATAAAGGCCCGGATAATCCACAAGACTGGATTATTTCAAAAGCAGTAGAATTAAAATTAAATTTAACTGCTGCTAAAAAATAAATCAACTTTCATTTTTTGGTAAGCCATCCGCAAAGGATGGCTTTTTTTATATAACTTAGTTTTTATAAATTGGAGTTTATAAAATATTGGTGCAAAACGATTATGCCCAAACCGCTTGTTACAAAACTTTCATAGATGAACGAACATTCCAGAATATTTGATTTTATGTATTATCAACAGGAGCATTTTCCTAAAAATGATATGTTTGCCTCAAAAATAAACAATGTATGGGAGCCTATCAGTACTACAGAAACAGTTGTACTGGTTAATAAACTTAGTGCAGGTTTATTAAATATAGGAGTAGGTGGCAACGATATGACGGTGGAGAAACAAGACAAGATTGGGCTCATTTCCCGCAACAGACCTGAGTGGTTAATGCTTGACCTTGCGTGCCAGCAAATAGGCGCTATACTTTGCCCTATTTACCCGACTACTAATGTAAGCGAGCTTGAATTTATATTTAACGATGCTGAAATTAAAATTGCTTTTGTAAGTGGTAATGACATTTTGCAAAAGGTAAATGATATAAAATTTAAAGTTCCATCTTTAATGAATGTATATGATTTTGATGTGGCAGATGGTGTAAAGTTCTGGAAAGATTTACTCAACAGTGTTACTGATGATGATCTGCAAAAATTAGAACTTGTTAAGGAAACTATTAAAGCACATCATTGCGCAACCATTATTTACACATCGGGCACTACAGGTTTTCCAAAGGGTGTAATGTTGAGCCACAGGAATATTGTAAGCAATGTAGAAAACGGCAAAATAAGTTTTCCTTTTAATGATAATGTGCAGGGCAGAACACTTAGTTTTTTACCGCTCAATCATATCTTTGAAAGACTTGCTTCCTATATTTTTATGAGCAGTGGGCACTCCATCTACTTTGCAGAAAGCATGGAAACCATTGGCGATAATTTAAAAGAAGTGAAGCCAACTGTTTTTTGTACAGTACCCAGATTATTGGAAAAAGTGTATGAAAAAATAATGGTAAAGGGCTCAGAATTAAAAGGTGTAAAAAGGCAACTTTTCTTTTGGGCAGTGGATCTTGCAAATAAATATGATAATTTAAAGAGTGGGGGATTAATTTATGATCTGCAGCTTGCGTTGGCCAATAAACTTATTTTTAATAAATGGAGAGAAGCACTTGGCAATAATATTTCCTACATAATTACCGGCGGCGCAGCCTGTCAGGTAAGACTCTTGCGGATATTTAATGCTGCACGTATTCCTATTTTTGAAGGTTATGGCCCAACAGAAAACAGCCCAGTAATAAGTGTAAACAGAAGAGAAAAAGGCGGGATGAAATTTGGAACTGTAGGGCCGGTAATGGAAGGACAAGAAGTAAAATTATTAGAAGATAATGAAATATGTGTAAAGGGGCCAAGCGTAATGATGGGGTATTACAAACGCCCTGAACTTACTGCCGAAACAATAAAAGACGGGTGGTTGCTTACCGGAGATATTGGAGTTTTTGAAGGAAAATTTTTAAAGATCACAGACAGAAAAAAAGAACTTTTTAAAACCAGTGGTGGTAAATATGTTGCTCCTCAGCCAATTGAAAATAAAATGAAGGAATCTCCTTTTGTTGAACAGATTATTATTATTGGCGCAGAACAAAAATTTGTAGGTGCGCTGATTGTTCCATCAATGCCAAGTTTAAAAGAATGGATGCGCACACAGGATATACCTTTTACAACAAATGAAGATGCCGTACACAACCCTAAAGTACGTGAACTCTACAAAGAACTGATAGAATCATTTAATAAGTTTTTTAACCATGTGGAGCAGGTAAAAAAATTTGAACTTTTACCCAACGAATGGACAATTGAAAGTGGTGAACTTACACCCACTTTAAAATTGAAGAGAAAAGTTATTATGGAAAAATTTAACCCAGCTATAGAAAGAATTTATCAGTAATATTTTATATCAAAGAATTTTTAAAATTAGGGCAGCAATAAAATTTTGCAAGTAAAATGTGGTTACAATAACTTATGCTCCATTGAATAAAGTGTAAGCTCAGCATTGTTTTTTAAATTCATTTTTGCCATAATTCTGGACCGATAAGTACTTACAGTGGTAACACTTAAAAAAAGAGATTCTGCAATTTCAG
>JAYUZL010000086.1:0-4160 GCA_043751875.1 Ferruginibacter sp. | reverse complement strand
AATGGTCTTTTTTTAGACCCATGTCTTTGTAATCTCATTTTAACAGCCATAAAATAGAAATTTTTTGGTTGTGATTAAATATGGTTAAACTCTTCCTTAGAGAAGGTTTCAAAGATAAGTAAATAGTTATTGTTGACCAAATTTTGCAAATATTCCTTTGTTATCAAATTCTTAACCCTCGAATATGTTTTTATAATGTCTAGACTGTATTAATACAAACTGCCAAAATAATGAATTGCTTTTTTTTTCAGAAAAGCAACTAAATTTTTAGAATTAATTCTTTAAATTCTATTGATTAAAATAACGGAAAATAGGAAAATATTATCAACTTCGCAAAAAATAGAAATGCAGATTCAGATTTTAAAATCTAAAATACACCGTGCGGTAATTACAGAGGCCAATTTAAATTATGTGGGCAGCCTTACCCTTGATGAAGACCTTATGAATGCTGCCAATTTGATTGAGCATGAGAAAATACAAGTTGTGAATGTAAATAATGGTGAAAGAATAGAGACCTATTTAATAAAAGGCAAAAGAGGCAGCGGTGTAGTTTGTTTAAACGGCCCTGCGGCTCGCAAAGGTGCAGAAGGAGATGTTGTAATTGTTATCTCTTATGCTTTGATGGATTTTATTGAAGCCAAAGCATTTAAACCTGTAGTGGTGTTTCCAAAAGAAGGAAATAAATTATAGTTGTAAAAATCCATTAAAAAAATAAGCAAATAAAATACATTTCATTTGCTTATTTAAACCAAGAGATGTATTTTTGCTTCCCTTTGCAAAAGGAGAGATGCCTGAGTGGCCGAAAGGAACGGTTTGCTAAATCGTCGTACGGGTTAAACTGTACCCAGGGTTCGAATCCCTGTCTCTCCGCAGATCTCTTTAAGGTAAATTAATTTGAAGCTACGGCAATTTAATTTTAAGCTCGGGATGTAGCGTAGCCCGGTTATCGCGCCTGGTTTGGGACCAGGAGGTCGCAAGTTCGAATCTTGCCATCCCGACTTTTACCCCTGCTGAATTAATTTTCAACGGGGGTTTTGTATTTTTAGAATCTTTTTTTTAAAATAGTTGACCCATATAGACACCCATTTTGAAAATTACAATCATGGTACAACTTCAGAGAAATTTAAATTAATAAAACACTTGTATTTAAAACAATTAAAGGGTTTATAAATAATAAAGAGGCGATCTCATAAGTACGAGGCGGCTTCTTTTTATTCGAATCCTCGATAGGGAAGTATAGTTGTTTAAGAGAGTATAAAGGCACTTTTTTATTTTTGAGACAGCCTCTTTCTAAAAATTATTAATGAGAATTTTATGGATAAATTTTTACACTAAATATTCCATTCGTTACTGTTTTATAGCCGGGGCCGCTTCCGGCATTGTCCTTTAATCTTCCGAAAAAAGTTCCTATGACTCTTGTACTTGTTATAGAACTGATGGTAATCGTGAAACCCGGAGTTTGTGTGGTACTGTCACTGACTGCTCTAAAGTGATTAGTGGTAGTCGCATAATCTCCTAATACAATCACTGCGGGACCTTGGTTAACTGTGTACGCCCCCATAGTTACCGGTGTTCCCATTTTCGCAACTACCAAACTAAACCTTTCATCGCCTGCGGTATTGTTATCACCAAAAATACCTACCGCTGAGTAGCCCGGAATACTTGTATTATCAAGTTTTGCAGAATCTCTGATTTTAAAAGTTTTATAGGCACCATCGATTGTTGCAACTATAGAATCTGCATTATTTACAGACGAAGGCGAACATGTAATACTTACAGCGCAAGGAGTACCCCCTCCACCATTTACAGTATAATTAAATGTGCCTGCTGCAGTAGGGATGTTATTTATAGTTGCACTTAAGGTTACAGACTGTGCTGCCGGAATTGCAGGTAAGACACCCGAACCGGAAAAGGTTATACCATTATTACTTGTTGTAATATTGTAAGAACCGCCGCTAGCAACCGTTATAGGCAACGTAATTGTATTAGCCGCTGTTGTTGGTGTGCCCTGCTGGTAAATACCTGCACTTGTGGCTGCAGTGCAATTAAAGGTAAATACAGCAGATGAAACACCGGCACTGTAAATAACATTAAAACTACAATTACTTGTACCATTACTTATCGGGTACGGAAAAGTGCCCATAACTGCAGGAGTGCCACCATTTGCTACTAATGTTATTATTTGACCGTTACCCTGAACAAGATTACCAGTTCCTGAGAATGAAACGCCATTTACAACTCCTGTACTTATAGTATAAGTACCGGCTGAAGTTACATTTGCAGTTAAAGTAACCGTATTACTGATATTTGTTGGAGTGCCTGTATTATAATTACCATTTTGCGTAGCACCTGTACACGAGGTTGGTGCACCTACTAATGTAAAGACTGATGCTGTGCCACTACCACCTGCTCCCGTTACGGTCACATTAAACTTACAAATACTCGTATCAAATGTTACAGTAAACATATCAAACCCCGGCGCAAGAGGCTTACCTGAGCCAATCAACCTTACAGTATTTACACCCTGCACGTTAAATATACCTGCCCCACTGAAAGAATATCCGTTTATCGTATCTGTTTTTATGGAGTAACTGCCCACTTCAGAAGCATTAACTTGAACCTCAACAAAATTAATTATGGGCTTTAATAAAGTATCTTTTTGATAACTTCCATTTACGTTAATAGGCAAACATTCTCCTGTTGCATCTTTCTTTAATGTTCCCTTGCCAAGGCCTGCTTCGTAGCTTAATTCTTTTTGACACGAAGCGACTATAAATGCAAAACTAAATAATAAAAAAGATAGGCGAAAGTATTTCATAATAGGATTTTTGTAAAATGTTTTGTTATTAATTACATAAAGAAATAAAGATACACAATGAACCAAAGATTCTAAAAGGAAGGTTTTTGTTGCTTTCCTAATTATTCCTTAAAATTATTTTGTGAAATAAATATTTCTAAATTAAAAATATTAACGCAATTGTAATCATCTAAAGTATAAATGCTTATTAAATAAATTCTTCAGAATTCAAATCGATATTTTGAAACAGGCTCTTTATTTAACTGCAAATTAAAATCACTGTTCCGTTACAGTTACAAAGGCTTGACCTTAAAAAATTTATTATGAAATCTTTCCAAAAAATAACTCTTAACCAGAACCAAATTCAAGTATTTTTAGAGAGAGGAAATTGGAAAAATTAGAAACCAAATCACAAAACAGACGTGACTTTTAACAGTGGTTGTGGGATGTGCTTATGAAATTTGAGATTGATCGTCTGTTAATGATACTGTTTCAACTGTATGATGTTCTTGAGTTTCAGCCCGCTGCTTCAAAAATCTTTTCTGAAATAAAAATATAGAAATCACGCCGGTACTTATTGCGGCATCAGCAATATTAAATATTGGCCTGAAAAATATAAAAGTCTCACCTCCCCAAACTGGCATCCACGCAGGAAAATTACCTTTTAAAACAGGGAAATAAAGCATATCTACTACATTACCATGTAAAAAACCCGAATACCCTTTGCTGGCAAAAACGGCCAAACCTCCATAATTTACATAATCATTTAATTCCTTATTAAAGGTCATGCCCTTATCAAAAATCATCCCATAAAAACAACTGTCAATTAAATTGCCTAGCGCACCGGCATAAATTAAAGATGCACAAATTATAAATCCATTGCTATATCCTTTTTTAATGATACTTCCCAGATACCAGGTACCAAAAACTACAGCACCCAACCTAAAAATAGTAAGTGCCATCTTCCCAAAATTGCCACCAAACTTCCAGCCATATGCCATACCCGGATTTTCAACAAAATACAATTGAAACCAGTTGCCCGCCATTTCTTTAGATGTTTCCAGAGGGAAGGTTGTTTTTACATAAATTTTTAAAGCCTGGTCTGCAATGAGTACCAAAAGAACAATAATAACTAAGTGAATCTTTTTCATATAAGTTGGCAAATATAGATATTAGAATCTAAAGGCTTTGAGGATTGCATCGGGCGATACCTCTGAAAACATCTTTCAGTATTACTATTCTTCGAAATATACCCTCTTAACCCTTTGCGAAATATTGGTTAGTATTTCATATGATATTGTTTGTGCCCAATCAGCAATTGTTGAAACATTTGGCTCCTCTCCAAATACAATTACTTCATCGC
>JAYUZL010000085.1:0-2116 GCA_043751875.1 Ferruginibacter sp. | reverse complement strand
GTAAAAACAAAGGCAATAAAAAAATTGATTATTGATGAGGTAGATGAAATGCTTAATCTTGGTTTTAGAACTCAGTTAAAAAACATACTCGACCTGTTGCCACCCAAGCGACAAAACCTGATGTTTTCCGCAACCATTACGCCTGATGTGGAATTGTTGATGAATACTTATTTTGAAGATCCTGAAAAAGTGGAAGCAGCGCCAACAGGAACACCGCTGGAAAATATTGAACAGACAGTATATGCAGTTCCAAATTTTTATACCAAAGTTAACCTGCTGCATTTATTGCTTACAGAAGATGAAAGTATGACGAAGGTGTTGGTATTTGCAGCTACTAAAAAGCTAGCAGATGAGTTGTACGAACAACTGGAACCGAAATTTCCGGGCACTGTAGGCGTTATACATTCTAATAAAGAACAGAACCATCGTTTTAATACCGTAAAACAGTTTCAGGAAGGTAACTACCGTTTTATTATTGCAACAGATATTGTGGCCCGTGGTATTGATATATCTGAAGTGACGCATGTAATAAATTTTGATACGCCTGAAGTGCCTGAAAATTATATTCATAGAATTGGCAGAACTGGCCGTGCTGATAAAAAAGGTATTGCCATTACTTTTTTTACAGATAAAGAAAAGTCTTTACTGGAAATCATTGAAACGCTGATGCATTACACCGTGCCGGTTACTCCATTGCCTGAGCATTTGGTAATATCAGATATTTTAACTGAAGATGAAATTCCAAAAGTATTCATGAAAACCTACCAGGTTAGGCTACCAAAAAAAGAAGAAGTGGGTCCTGCCTTTCATGAAAAATCTGCAAAAAACAGCAAGGTAAATTTTGTGGTAAGAAGAAAAGACAGAATGATGAAAAAATATGGTAAGCCATTAACGAGAGGGCAGAAGAAAAAGAAATAGAAAAATACGATTTGGAATTTTATTAAGTTAACATCTAACATCTCAAAACAAAACGTACACACGATTATATGTATAATAAAAGATTTTTTTCAGCCTTTGTTATATTTTCAGTTTTTGTAATATCATTAGCAAGTAACAGTTGCGCATTTAAAAGCATCAACCGCAGTAAAAACATTACCTATTTGCCTGCAGACAATATTGCTAACAAACCTGAACAAAAGCTAAATGTATTTGCACCTAAAAAAAGTGTACAGTTAAAAGATGTTTTAATTTTTGTTTATGGAGGAAGCTGGAACTCAGGCAGAAAAGAGTTGTATAGCTTTTTTGGAACCCGCTGGGCAAGAAAAGATGTACTTACAGTTATTGTTGATTACCCGAAAAGTCCGAAAGCCGGTTACGAAGAAATGGCTGTTGATGTTGCCACTGCAGTAAAGTGGGTAAAGGATAATATTAAAACTTATGGTGGTAATCCTGATAAGATATTTATTTCGGGCCACTCCGCAGGCGGGCATTTAGCAGCATTGGTAGCAATAAAAAAAGACTATTTTAATCGTGTAGGAATTACCAATCCATTAAAAGGAATTATATTGATAGATGCAGCCGGACTAGATATGTATGGCTATTTAAAAGGCGAAGGTTTTGAACCGGGCAATACCTATTTAAATACATTTACAAATGATCCAAAAATATGGAAAGAAGCATCACCTTTATATTTTCTCCACAAAGAAATGCCGCTAATGCTCATTTACCGTGGTAGTAAAACATATCCTTCCATTGAAGTGAGCAATGAAAAATTTGTAACTGCACTAAAAGCTTTTGTACCCAATCCTGATTATAAAATACTTGCAGGCAAAAAACATGTGCCTATGATTGCGCAGTTTTTTAATACCGGTAATGTTCGGTATAAAGAAATAAAGGCATTTATGGCGAGGGTGAAATAGTTAGTTTGAAAATTACCAATAATAATTATTTTCCAAAAACCTGCTCTCCATTTATCCAGGTTCCCAATACGGTTGTAGCTAATATTTTTGTTTTATCGCATTTCATTAAATCGGTATCCAGCATAATAAAATCTGCTGCTTTACCCACTTCTAAACTTCCTTTTTCTTTTTCTTCAAAAGCTGCTTTTGCTGCCCAAATCGTCATACCATAAATAGCTTCTTTGCGGCTAAGTGCATTTTCCATTTGAAACCCATTT
>JAYUZL010000084.1:0-3222 GCA_043751875.1 Ferruginibacter sp. | reverse complement strand
ACTACAAGCCAAACTGCAGAGCAACATGCTTCAGAATTTACGGCTCCATTTGTAACTTATGGTTATGTTTTTGATCAAAAATTAGACTTTGGAGAATATGCAGGTATTGGAGGTGGTTTTAGAACAGATTATTCTTCTGCTTTCGGACAAGGTTCTGCCCCATTTACTTTTCCGCACGTCAATGGATATTTACGTTTGGGTGAATTAGGATTTTGGAAAAATAATAGTATTGGAAAAACAATCGAAGAGTTCAAATTGCGTGCGTCTTATGGAAAAGCTGGCATTCAACCTGGCATATTCCAACGCTATTTAGTTTTGAATACGCCACAAATTGGCTCATCAGTAGGTTTTACTTTGCCTAACACTCAATCAAATCCTGATTTGAATGTGGAAGTTTCTACCGAATATGAAGTTGGTGCTGATATTGCTGTACGACTGGGAAAAGGAAATTGGTTTAATAATATCACATTTCAACCAACCTATTGGACAAGAAAAACTGATAATGCTATTGGTTCTAAAGATTTAGCGCCTTCATCAGGTATCGCTAGTGTAGTAGATAATTTATTGGGCTTAGAGTCGCATGGATTCCAATTAGTAACTAGATTGCAAGTAGCTGAGAGCAAAGATTTTTCTTGGAATTTCACTGCAAATTTCGGTGCTCAAACTTCAACAGTAACTAAAGTAGCCGGCAGTTCAATTATTCTTACTTCTTCAGTTGGAAGCACAGGGTATATTATTGAACCAGGTTCTAAAATTGGACAATTGTTTGGTTACGTTGGTATTCATGATGTAAATGCAGTTGATAAATTTGGTGTTCCCTATATAGCAGATGCCGACAAAGCTAACTATGTTTTAGCAAGCAATGGGTGGGTTGTCAATAAAACAACTAAAGCACCATTCTTTTCTTCTCAAAAATATAGTTTCGGAGATCCGAATCCCTCTTTTATCTTAAATTTTATAAATGGCGTTACATATAAAGCTTTCACCTTAAACCTTCAAGTGGATTGGGTTCAAGGTAGTCATTTGTATAATCAAACTAAAGAATGGATGTATCGTGATGGTATTCACGCTGATTATGAAAAACCAATAACAATTGACGGTCAAACAGGTGCGTGGTCAGCTTTTTATCGAGGTGTTTATGCAGAACGCTCACGTAATGGTACTAAAAGTTATTTCTATGAAGATGCTTCGTTCGTTCGTTTGAGAAACGTTGAATTGGCTGTAAATGTCTCAAAACTATTCGATATTAAATCAATGAGAGATTTAACTGTTTCTTTTTCTGGTCGCAATTTATTGACATTCACAAAATATACTGGCTTAGACCCTGAAATAAATTCGGCGAATGTTTATGGTGGTGGATTTGCTTCGGCATGGGATCGTGGTACTGACCACAACACTATGCCGAATTTGCGTCAATACACTTTCGGTTTAAGAGTAGGATTTTAAATTAATAATTGATAATTAATAATTAATAATTAATAATTTCAGCTAACAAAAGGTAAATTATTAATCTTTAATTATTAATTACTCTTCATCTTTCAAATAAATAAAAAATGAAAAATAATAAGTTTTTAATTTTTCTATTAATAGTTGGTTTGTTTACATCTTGTTCAAAGGAATTAGATGTTAAAAACCCAAATCAGCCAACCCTTCAAGGTTTAGATAACGAAACAGGTATTTTAGCCTATACTTTGGGAGGAATCTACTACAATGGTTTTAAATATACCTATTATTCTGATGGTGTTCCGGGTTATTTCTGGGCAGGTGCTATGGGCTTCCAAGAAGAAATGGGCGATGTTTTAGGCTCAGAAGCTGCGAACTGGTATATGAACCAAATTGGTTGCCCCGATTTAGTGACTTTAGATGATGGTTCAAAAGCCCCAAACCCGCAAACGCCTGCAACGCAGTATGGACTTTTGCGTCAGGTAAATCAGGCTTCCCAACAAGGTAGTAATCCAACTTTTCACGAATGGGTGAATATGTACAATTTGAATAACGCTTGTAATACCATTTTAAATAAAGTAGATAAAGTTAGCTTTACTGGTAATTCGGCAACAA
The DNA here is from genome assembly GCA_043751875.1 of Ferruginibacter sp. Lineage (GTDB taxonomy): Bacteria > Bacteroidota > Bacteroidia > Chitinophagales > Chitinophagaceae > Ferruginibacter. The sequence continues at coordinate 1,164 of JAYUZL010000084.1, read as the reverse complement.
AAATAGCAGCAATAAAAGGTTGGTGTTATTGGTGGAAAGGTTTCGCTTATTCTCGTATAGGTTCAATTTATTACGCAGGCTTAATAAATAATGACCCAGCAACCGCTTCGAATGTTTATGTTACTAAAGAAGCACTTATTGCGGAGGCTAGTGCAAATTTAGACAAAGCTGCTGGAATTTTTGGTGGTTTATCAGGTGGTGGTGATTATGATGTTGTTATGAAAACCATTATACCAGATTTTGTTCAAAAAGGGAAAGGTGCGGTAATTGCACCGGATGCCTTTATTCGCAATATAAACACTTTAAAAGCACGTAACATTTTAGTAAATACTCCGGTGGCTTCGATGTCAGCGACGCAATGGGCTTCAGTCCTTTCACTTGCCAATGTAGGAATTAAAAGCAGTGATAATGTTTTGACAGGACGAACGAATACCAACAACGATATCTGGAATGCCGCAGATGGTACGGCTTGTTTAAAAGCAATTGGACCAAGCACAGCAGCTACAGGCACATATAAAGTTAGCGAACGATTAATTCAAGATTATAAAACAGGTGATAACCGATTGAAAAATAATTTCATTCAAGGTACTGCTTGGATTGGTAATGGTGACCGTGGAAATGCTTTCAATACGCGTTGGGTTGTAAAAGACAATGGCGCAGGTTTAAAAGATAGTGCCACAGGTACAGCAGTAATTGTATATGGCAGTAATAAAGCAAATATTGGTGGTGTTGAATTTTATTTAGCAGGCACTTACGAAGAAAACGAATTAATGAAAGCTGAAACTAAAATATACACAGGAGATATTGAAGGCGGTTTAGGTCTAATTGATGCTGTTCGTAAATATCAAGGTGCAGGTTTAGCAGCAGTTGCAGGAACAAGTTTAACTTTAACGCAAGCTAAAGAAGAATTGCGCAGAGAACGCCGAACAGGTTTAGTTTTCCGAACTCTTTCTTTCTATGATGCACGTCGTTGGGGAATCACTGATAAAGGTAGTGCGGGTCGTACAGGTTGTGTTGTAGTGGATAAAGCAGGTAAATTAAATACAAATGCAACAATTAATTTTAATTATTTAGATTATTGGGACGTACCGGACAATGAAATTCACTTAAATCCGGCAGGAGCTGGAAGTGCGCCTACTTCTAATCCGAAACAATAGTTTTTAA
>JAYUZL010000083.1:0-9479 GCA_043751875.1 Ferruginibacter sp. | reverse complement strand
TGCAAAAGCCACGGTAAAATTATTTGAAAAAATACTGAAAGAAGGTGGCATGGAACACATTGATAAAATGCTCAAACGATCGTCAGCAGAGCAATGGTTGCCGGTTCATTTAGAAAAGAAAAAAATAGATAATTTACCGCCAGTTGCGGGTGTATATTATTTTCATAACCACAATGGGAAAGTTATTTATGTTGGCAAAGCCATCAATATAAAGAAAAGAGTGGTAAGTCATTTTACACACAATGATGCCGGACACCGAAGACAAAACTTTTTACGACTTGTGACAGATATCAGTTTTAAAATATGCGCAACAGAATTGCACGCCCTCATTTTAGAAAGTACAGAAATAAGAAAACTATGGCCACAATATAATTATGCACAAAAGCAACCTGTGCAAAAGTATGCACTGTATTCTTTTGAAGACAACCGGGGTTACCTGCGTTTAGCTATTGACAAGAAAAGAAAAAACTTACCATCACTTTATTGTTTTAATTTATTACAGGAAGGGCAGGTTTTACTCCGCAAAATGATGGAAGAATTTGAACTGAATGAAAAGTTGTGTTATGCAGATAAAACACCTTTTGCCGAAAGCGATATGGAGTTTACAGAAGAACCTTTGTATTATAATGGAAGGGTAAAAAATGCCATTTCAAGCCTGCATGCGCAACTTCCCACATTTGCGTTGGTTGATGAAGGAATTGAAGCAAACAAGAATCTTTGTTTTTTAATTGAGAAGGGGAATTTTTGGGGAATGGGTTATATCTCATCTGCGCTGAAACCTTCATCAGTTAAGGATTTAAAAGAATGTATAGAACCCTTTGCCGATAATGACTTTATACGAAATAGTATTTATAATTACGCAGAAAGAAACCCCGAAAAAAAAATTGTGTTAGGCTAGAAAGTCTAAGCTTGAAGATTCAACGGTCAAGGTTTCTATACTGCGATTTATTTTTTAAATAGAATGAGAAATACTTTGTTCACAAAATTTTGTAATGAGTAATTTTTTCAATTTCTACACTTATTTTCACAATCCAAAAAACGCTCAAAAAATAATGAAGATAAAATGTGATTGCTTTTTTCCTTTCCCTAAAAATAAAAAATCAACAAATAATAATTGTACCCAAAGCTGCACATAACGCTGTCTTTGCTTGTCAAAAGAAATAAAAGTTTTTAATAAGTTTTAATAAAAACCCGTAACCTGCAACCGATAACCCGCAACTATAAAAAATGTTCAATAACCTCATAGCTCAAAAACTTTCTATAAACCCATCTCAAGTAGAAACTGTATTACAATTATTAAGTGAGGGAAGTACAATTCCATTTATAGCCCGTTACAGAAAAGACAGCACAGGTGCATTAGATGAAGTACAGATACAACAAATACAGGATGAAAATAAAGCCATGATTGAGTTTGCGGAGCGGAAAGAATTTATTGAAAAAAAAATTACCGAACAGGGTAAAATGACGGAGGAATTGCAGGCAAAAATAAATGCAGCCATCACCATCAGCAATTTGGAAGATATTTATTTGCCTTACAAACAAAAGCGCAAAACAAAAGCAGTTGTGGCCAGAGAAAACGGTTTGCAGCCTCTGGGAGATTTGCTTTTATTGCAAAAAGATATTGATGTAGAAAAAGAAGCCACTGCCTTTATAAATGGAAAAGTTTTAACGGTAGATGCAGCACTGCAGGGTGCAAGGGACATCATTGCTGAAACCGTAAATGAAGATATTGTTGTAAGAGAAAGGCTGCGAAAGTTTTTTGAAAGAGAAGCTTTAATGAAAAGTGCAGTCATTACAGACAAAGAGAATGAGGCGATCAAGTATAAAGATTACTTCGCATTTTCAGAGAGAATATCTACTATTCCTTCGCACAGGACCTTAGCCATTTTACGGGGTTTTTTAGAAGGATTTTTAAAGATTTCTATAGAGCCGCAGGAAGAAATTGCTTTGGAAATGGTTGAAGATATTTACTTAGCAGGCATGAGTAACTGCAGTGAACATATTCGCAAAGCAATTAAAGACAGTTATCGCCGCCTTTTGCAACCAAGTTTAGAAACCGAATATAGGTCTGCGTTAAAGGGTGCCGCAGATGATGAAGCCATTAATGTATTTGCTGAAAATTTGCGTCAGTTATTATTAAGTTCACCTTTAGGAAGTAAGAGAATTTTAGCAATTGACCCTGGTTACAGAACGGGGTGCAAAGTAGTTTGCATAGATGAAAAAGGAGAGTTGCAAAAAACGGCATTGATTTTTGTGCATGAAAAAAACAGGATGGACGAAGCCGAACATATTATTCGCTCATTGGTGAAGCAATATGAAGCACAAGCCTTTGCAATAGGCGATGGAACGGCTGGAAGAGAAACTGAACAGTTCATAAAAAAATTAAATTTTGGTATTCCTGTTTATTTGGTAAATGAAGATGGTGCAAGTATTTACTCCGCATCTGAAATTGCAAGGCAGGAATTTCCCGACCAAGACATAACGATAAGAGGTGCTGTGAGCATTGGTCGCAGGTTGATGGATCCGTTAGCAGAGTTGGTAAAAATAGATCCAAAAAGCATTGGGGTGGGGCAGTATCAACATGATGTGAACCAACCAAGGTTGAAAGAAAAATTAGATCAAACAGTTGTGAGCTGTGTAAATATTGTAGGCGTAAATTTAAATACTGCCAGCAAGCATCTGTTGAGTTATGTAAGTGGAATAGGAAGTACAATTGCAGAAAATATTGTGACCTTCAGAAAGCAGGAAGGCAAATTTACCAGCCGCAAACAATTATTAAAAGTACCAAGGCTTGGCGGAAAAGCGTACGAACAATGTGCTGGTTTTCTTCGCATACCAGATGCAAGTGATGTGCTAGATGCAAGTGCAGTACACCCTGAGGCTTATATACTCGTGCAGCAAATGGCAAAAGATTTAATTGTAGATGTAAATAGCTTGATGGGAAATGAAACTTTGCTGAAAACAATACCTGTTAAAAAATACATTTCGGAAAGTTTTGGAGAACATACAATAAATGATATTATAAATGAATTAAAAAAGCCGGGTTTAGATCCACGAAGTGAGGTACAGGTTTTTGAATTTGCACAAATATTTTCTATTGAGGATGTTCACGTTGGCATGGAAGTGCCAGGTGTGGTAACTAACCTTACACGTTTTGGCGCCTTTGTAGATATAGGTGTAAAGCAAGATGGGCTTGTACATGTTTCTGAAATTGCGCATAAGTATATTCAGGATCCATCAGAGGTTTTAAAACTGAACCAGCATGTAAAAGTAAAAGTCATGGAGGTAGATGCGGCACGTAAAAGAATTGCATTGTCTATTAAACAAACGGAGACTGCACCTGCACAACGAGGAATATTACCGCAAGGAATAAAATCTAACCCAAATTTTAAGGCTTCGTCAAAACAAATAAAACCGGCAACATTGGGCGATGCACTATTAGCTTTGAAAAATAAATTCAGGTAAAAAAATCAGATGTAAAAATTAGTTTCTCGATTCATTACTCAATAGTTGCGTTTATAAGCCTATCAGTAATCGCTTCTTTTTGTGGTTTAAGAATTTCGTAACTGCCATTTTTAACGGCATATTTTCCTTTTGTATGGATGAGCATAGCACACTGTTCTGCTTGCTCCCGCTGGTGACCGCATACATCAATTAAAGTATCAATGACCCATTCAAACGTATTTACTTCATCATTCCAAACAACCAAGCTTAGGTTTACTGCTTCTTCAACAAGTATATCAACGTCTTCTGTGGTTTCGGTTTGTGGATTATAAGAAGTGTGAAGATTATTCATTAATGTAAAAGTAAAAAAGTTTCGATTAATACAAATAAAAAAATAGTTGGTAAAGAAAACCGTGTAAAATGGAGAAACTCTGCACTAACAAATTTTTCTTCTTTCTTTTTAACCTAAAATCTTGTGGGGTAAATCTGCTCTCAATTTTAAATTAGTGTTTTTCCAGCTTTCATAAAAACTTAATGCTTTTTTATTGCTTCATTAAGTTGCTGATTTGCCGGTTCTGCAAAAGACCCAACAATTATGTCCGGAGTGAGATTAACTGAACTTTTTGTCTAAATGAAATTTAAAGTAATTATGCAAAAATTACTGCTCTGAAACTTAAAGCTTTTTAGAACTTTTTAAAAAGTTGCCTTACCCATACCTCTGTCTATTTAATAAACAAGGAATTTAAAATAGACTGGAACTATTAAAATAATCAAAACTAATATTTAAAAAATTTTAATGTTAGTTTATTTTTAGAAATTTTTTGTGAATTTCTTACTTCCGAGTTGCTATTTTAATTTAAAAAGATTTACCTAATGAAACTTACAAAATAAACGGTTGCTCACTCGTCTACCTTTTCGTTGGTCACTGCAAGAAGATTGCAAAAACACAGTGTTTGAGATAATCATTATGCCAATCTGAAATATTTTGTAATTTCATTAAGCTAAATCAATAATAATCGGTTGATTTTTGTTTTACCAACTTGTGTAACTTAATCTTTTGGCAGTAAAACTTTGTCAATAACATGAATTACTCCATTGGAAGCACTGATGTCAGCAGAAGTAACTTGTGCATTACCAATCATTACCTTTCCGTCTTTCAGCGTCACTTTCAATTTGCTGCCTTCAACAGTAGTTAATTCTTGCCCGTCCTCCAAATCAGCGGCCATCGTTTTTCCACTTACAACATGGTAAGTCAAAATTTTAGAAAGTTTTTGTTTGTTTTCAGGTTGCAATAATTTGTCCACCTCTGATTGTATATCAGCAAAGGCTGCATCTGTTGGTGCAAAAACTGTAAATGGACCTTCGCCCTGCAAAGTTTCTACCAGACCTGCAGCTGTTACTGCGGCAGCAAGTGTTTTACAATTTGTTGAGGCAATTGCCACAATGTCTTTGGTCATTTCTTTTTCCATTTTATGTTTGTTTTATGCAGAAAATGAATTTTCTCTGCTTTTTAAATTGTGTTTAATCAATATTAAAAAAGTTGAATAATTTTTAAATGAATTGCCTCATTATAACATTTAAAAAATAAGTAATCATATAATCCATTGATACAGCATTGAGGTTTATTTTAATCATCATTGGCAAACCTTAATATATAAGTAATGAAATAGATTTTCTTGTATTAATTCAGGCAGTATTTTAATCTTACTTTTTATTTTCTTCCTGCTTTACTAATTTGCTGTAAACTCCCATAATGAGAATAGGTGCTGCCCACTGACCTACAAATGCTGAATCCCTGCTACGTCCTAAAATTTTTAAGGTAAGTGATACTGCCATTGTACCAATTGCGGTAAATAAAAAAACATCGGAAGGGATTTTTTTTGATTGCTTGTCTATGACTTTTGTAGTTGCATCTTCTGTCGCTGTTAAATTTTCCATTTTATTTTTTTTAGTGATGAATTGAATTGATTGTTTATAAAATTATTTTCAACTGTTACACGATTCCGGTACTAACTTATGAAAGTGATTCTGCTGTTTTATTTTTTACTTCATCTCCTCCTCACACCTGTACTCTAAAATAATAATACGATTAATAATGACTGAAACGTCAATCTAATCAAACGAAGAAAATCAGGGTTTAAATCAAAAGACCTTGTGCTTTCCAGGTAAATTTTTGATGTAAATTAAAACTGTACTTACCCCCATCAGCATCAGAGAGGTGTTAAATAACAACATTTACATATGGATTTCTTTTACTATCTCCTACGCCGCCGTGTTACAGGATTTTTTTCTTAACCCTTCTCAAATGGCAACAAAATGATAGTTATTTTTCATCGTATATTGTTTATAATTAAATTATTGTGCCGAAATTCCTCCATCAATAACTTGGGTTGTGCCGGTCATATATTGGCTGTCATCGCTTGCAATAAATAAAACCAATTTGGCAACTTCAATGGGTTCTGCATAGCGCCCAAATGGAATTGTGTTCTCTAAATGTTTTTTTACATCTTCGGCATGTCCGGCCACCTCGCCTTCTTCAATTGATCGCATCATTCTATTATTTACAGGTCCTGGATTAACAGAATTTACTCTGATTTTTCGAGACGCAGCTTCAATAGCCGTGGCCCGCATAATACCCATTACAGCGTGTTTGCTGATTATATAGGCACTTAAATTAACAGAACCCAAAATGCCTGATACAGATGATGTCATAATTATGCTACCGCCGTCTTTCATTTGGGGTAGTGCATACTTATTTCCCAACCATGCACCTTTAACATTTATAGAAATTACTTTATCAAATATTTCCTCCGGGTAATCTATAATTGGTTTTATTGAACCTTCAATAGCGGCATTATTAAAAAAAACATCAATTTTTCCAAAAAATTTTACTGTTTCGTTTATGTATTTTTCCACGTCAGCAGTCTTTGAAACATCGGCAACACAATACTTTACATCTTCACTTTTTAATTCCTGTACTGCTGTAATTAGTGACTCTTCGGTAAGGTCAACCAGCATCACTTTTGCTCCTTCTTCTAAAAATAATTGAGCGGTTATTTTTCCAATACTACCTGCTGCGCCTGTGATAATCGCAACTTTGTTTTCTAATCTTTTCACATCTCCGTTTTTATAATAAATTGATTTTATAAATTAATTTTTCCATGCTCGCCTTCTGCATATTCCTTTCCAGTAACAATTGCTTTCAGCATATTAAAAAGAATGACCATTTTGCTTGAAGTGGCATCCCAATAATTTACTTCGTTAGGGGTTACTTTAATAAGTAACATATCAGGATCATCCAAACCTATGGGAAACCATGCCTTCAAAATGGAACTCCACAACTCTTTCATTTTAGTTTTGTCGTTTACTAATGCTGCCGTACCAGAAATCATTAAATAGTTGTTACTGCTTTCGTCTGCAATGGCAATAGAAACTTTTTTACATTCTTCTATTTCGTCAACTTTATAGGAAGATGCTCTTGTAAAAAACCACATAGTTCCATCGTCATCAATTTTACTTATGCTCATTGGTCTACCTGATAAATTTTCCGCATTTTTTTCATTTGTAATAAGCATACATGTACGCACATCTTTAACCATTTCAATCAGCTTTTCAACATTTTCATTCTGTTCCTGTATCATATAATTTGTTTGTGTTTTAGTGTCCGTCCTAACTAATGTTTGTTTGCCAAATATCATGCTGCAAACTTTGCGCTGTCAAACGAATAAAATTTTATACGTTAGGGGAAATTAGTTACAACATCCTCATATTATTGGGAAGAGTATTGCTCAAAGGGATTTAGGCTTAGTACTGGTGTATTAACGTTAATACCCTGGCACTTCATTCTTGTATGATTCAGACTTTTTTTATTTTTAAATAGTATAACAACATTTCCTTTTTTGTTTTTTCGTCTGCATAAATTTATGTTGCAGCAATTTGAGAAAAATGACATTCTCCATCATTAAAAGTTTTCACTTTGCCATAATAATACAAAGAATGCGATTAGCGCAGTTGTTTAAATTTCTGTGATCCTAAAAAAAATAAAATGGTTGGTTTAAGAAAGTTCATCAAATGAAGTGGCTTGAATTAATATCATTATACAACCTGCAAAAATATTTACAATGCGACTAGATTTATGATTCTTGTCTTGTAAACAAAATCATTACTATCGGAATCTAGAAAATTATGTAAAAAGCTAAAAGGAAGTTTTTGTCAGCAATATAATGTAGCAATATGTGGCAGAAAAAGCACGGGGAATAGTTTTGGGTTAAAAGTATTTCAGATATTGTTGATCTAGCGTAAGTATTTTTTTGCGGAGAAATAACTTTATCCAGCTGCCTTATTATTCATTTCCAATATCCCTTTTAAAATATCTGTTGATTTTTTTTCTGAGTTCACTAGATCATCAAGTGTAATTTTATCGAGTAACTGATCAACAGTAAATTGAATCATTTGCCAAAGGGAACGTGTAGAACAATCTACGGAATGGGTGCAAAGGTTCAACATACCCGTATGAAGTCCGCAAAACTCCTTGTCAAACAGTGATCCACCCAATGGTTTCAGCACGTTATTGACAATAATTTCATTTGCGGGTTTGGCTAATAAATATCCTCCTTTATAACCGGGAGTGCTGTTAATAAATCCTGCTATCCTCAAAATGCGGGTAAGCTTAGCCACATAATGAGTGCTTAGGCCTTCGGCTTCACTCAATTGGGGAATGCTCATTCCTTCTTCAGTATGGCAACCGGCAATACGTATTAGTATTCTCAAACCATATTCTTCCTGTGCAGTAATTTTCATATAACCAGTTATGTGTTTAAAGATTCAATATTAATTAATTATTTGGCTGCCATATAATTTTTTAACTAATCAGTTTCTTCCGGCAAATTTCTTTTACTGCAAACCTTATTATACACAGCGGCTAGTTCCTGTGCAATTTCAACGGCACTCCTTCCTTCAATCATATAGCGGTGCAGGATATGTAATAACTGACCATTTTTAAATACAGCAATATTGGGAGACGTTGCTGTTATGCCGGGCAAATATTTTTCTCTAAAATACGTAACTGCTTCCTTTTCCATGCCAGCAAACAATGTTACATATTCATCAGGTATCACTTCATTTGCCATAGATAATATTACACCAGGCCTTGCCTTGCCGGCAGCGCATCCACAAACAGAATTTAATACAACCAGTGTAGTTTTTTCATCCTGTCTATTTAATGCAGCATCTACATCTGTAACGGTAAGCAATTCCTTAAAACCTACCGCAGTTAACTCTTCCCTGAAAGGCTGGGCAACTTCAGGTGAATAGGAAGGTGCGCTATTACTCATCAAACTTTTTATACTTATTAGTGCCATACTATTTTTTTTTATTGGTTATAACATTCCTAATTCTAATTGGGCTACCTCAGACATCATGCTTCTATCCCACGCAGGTTTCCATGTTACAGCAACATGAACATCATTTACTCCTTCAATTAATCTTACTTTCTGGTCTACTTCTATAGGCAGCGATTGCGCTGCCGGACAACTCGGTGCAGTTAACGTCATTACGATCTGTACATTATTGATAGGCAAAATATTCACTTCATAAATTAATCCCAACTCAAAAATATCAACCGGTATTTCAGGATCGTAAATGGTTTGCAAACACGCGTATATTTTTTCTTTTAATGCATCTGTATTCATGACTGTTTTATTAATGTTTCATTTTTTATTTTATATGCCAGCGCATAATTTCTCATTTGTTTCAGCATCGCCAGTAAACCATTTGACCGGGTTTGTGCCAGATGTGTCGTCATACCAATCTGCCTGATAAAATCTAATTTAGCTTCGATAATTTCATCGGGTGAGTTACCTGACAATACTCTTATCAGCATACTGATTAATCCTTTTACAATCATCGCATCGCTTTCTGCCTTATAAAAAACCTTTCCATCTTTATAATCTGCCGCCAAATATACCGTCGACTGGCAACCCCTCACTCTGTTGTCATCAATCTTATATTCATTTTCCAGCGGTTGTAATTTTTTA